>CAIXWQ010000001.1 GCA_903923175.1 uncultured delta proteobacterium
GCGGCGGCCACCAGCGGGGTGACGACCTCGTTCGCGAGCTGCTCGAACGCCTCCGCGTCGCGGAAGAACTTCGTCACGCCGATGAGCATCTCCTTGTAGAGCGTGCTCACCTCACGCGGCGTCTCGCGGACCAGCGCCAGGTACTCGCCCACCGTCGCCGTCTGGTTGACGTGCATCCGGCGCTCGACGCGGCGCAGGATCGTCCCAGGTTTGTAGTGGGTGAAGTCGACGCCGGTGTGCCGGTGCACGACGCCGAGCACCGCGGCGATCCCCTCCTCCGCGGTGTCGAGCGCGGCCGGCGCGGGGAGCTGGCGACCGATCGAGAGGTGCTGGGCGTAGCGAACCAGCTGCTCCGGCATCAGCTCGGGCGTGGAGACGTAGTCGACGAGCCCCGTCGCGATCGCGCTGCGCGGCATCCCGTCGAAGCGCGCGCTCGACGGGTCCTGCACGATGGTGAGGCCGCCGATCTCCTTGATCGCGCGGATGCCGCGCATGCCGTCAGAGCCGGTGCCCGAGAGGATGACGCCGATCGCGCGGTCGCCTTGGTCCTCGGCGAGCGAGCGGAAGAAGATGTCGATCGGCAGGTTCAGCGAGCCGTGCGAGGCCTTGTCGGTGAGCCTCAGCTGCCCGTTCTGGATCTCCAGGTTCTTCTTGGGCGGGATCAGGTAGACGGTGTTGGGCTCCACCGCGACGCCTTCGTCCGCCCGATGCACGGGCATCCTGGTGCGCTTGGAGAGCAGCTCCACCATCAGGCTCTTGTAGTCGGGCGACAGGTGCTGGACGACGACGAACGCCATCCCGCTGTCGGTCGGCGCGCGCTCGAAGAACGCCTCGAGCGCCTCGAGCCCACCCGCGGAGGCGCCGACGCCCACGACGTAGAACGAGCCCGCCGACGCGGCGCCCTGCACCACACTATCCGTCATACTCATTCGCTCCCCCGCGAAGCCGCTCGCCTGAAACGTCCCAAGAATGGAAACAGAGCGAGAATGTCGCAAGCGCTATTGATTGAAGGTAGGACAAACCCATGACAGATGAGGGCGCCTTCCGGATCGCCGCGGCGGCCCGCGCCGCGGGGCTGAGCGCCGACGTGCTGCGCGCGTGGTTCCGCCGCTACGACGTCGTGCCGACCACGCGCACCGCCGCGGGCGCGCGCGTCGTCGGGCCGAAGGCGGTCGAGCGGCTGCGCCTCCTGCGCGCGCTCGTCGAGCGCGGTCACTCCATCGGGCAGCTCGTCGCGCGCACGGACGCGGAGCTCGCGCGCGCGCTCGGGACGCACCAGGGCACGCCGCACGACGCGCACCTCGAGGCGATCGTGATCGCGGTGATCGACGCGCTCGTCGGCTTCGAGCTGAGCGACGCCGAGGAGACGCTCGCGCGCGCCGGCGCGCTGCTCGACCCGCGCGAGTTCGTGCTCTCCGTCGTCGCGCCGCTGCTCCACGAGCTCGGCGAGCGCTGGGCCAAGGGGCAGATCCACGTCGCGCAGGAGCACGCGGCGAGCGTCGTGGTGCGCAACGTCCTGTCGCCGTTCCTCCGCCAGCGCGCGCACGCCACGGGGCCGATCGCGGTCTTCGCCACGCTCGGCGGCGAGCGCCACGAGTTCGGCGCGATCGGGGCGACGGTGCTCGCCGGCGAGCACGGCTTTCGCGCGCGCTTCCTCGGCAGCGATCTCTCTGCCCCCGAGATCGTGCTCATGGCCCAGCGCCTGCGCGCGTCGGTGGTCGGCGTGTCGATGCCGACCGCCGCCTCGGTCGCCGAGCTCGCGGCGCTGCGCGCGGCCCTCCCCGCCGAGGTCGGCGTCGTCGCGGGCGGCGCGCACGCGAGGTCGATGCGCGGCGTCGTCCACCTCACGCGGCTCGCCGACCTCGAGGCGGCGCTCGACGCGCACGCGCAGCGCACGCAGCGCGCCCCGCCGCGGTCGAAGTCGCCCCCGTCGAGCCGCCGCTCGTGAGCCGACTCAGCGCCCCGCGAGCCGCCGCAGCTTGCGTTCGAACTCGCGTTCGAACACGCCGTCGACGCGGACCGAGTAGCGGAAGTACGGATCGGCCTCGACGCCGTGCCAGTCCATGTCGTTGAACCAGTAGATGCGCGCGTCGACGACGTGCTTCGGCGCGCCGCCGTCGCCGCACACGTAGAGCCGCTTGCGCCGCTCGCCCTGCCGCGGCGCGAACGAGATCGACTGCGCGACCACCTCCGCGCCGGGCTCGGTGTCACGGTGCGCCGGCGCGTGATCGTTCGCGTGCAGCCCGAAGATCACCGCGCGCCCGATCTCGCGGAACGGCAGCGACCGCACGAACGCCACGGTCTTCGGGAACAGCCGCTCCGCCTCGGGGGCGAAGCGCTTGCCCGCGCCGCTGTGCTTGTCCTCCCAGCGGTCGTTCTCGAGCAGGTGGAAGCTCGCCTTCCACGGGAAGTAGACGCCGTGACGGTACTCGAGCCAGCGCCACTGCGCGCGCGTCAGCGGGTGGTCGGTCTCGTCGCCGAAGGTGTATTCCCGCTGCCGCGCCAGGTCGAACCCCGCGGGGTCGTCGGCGAGCGCGACGAGCTGCGCGAACTCGGCGGCGTCGAGCCGCTCGATCACGTGCCCGTAGTCGCGGTACGGATCGTCCTGCATCCACGGCGCGACCACCCCCATCCACTTGAGGCTCCCGCCGGTCGGCTCGACCTCGGTCTGCGCGAGGCCGAGCGCGATCTCCTCGTCGAGCGCCGGGAAGCACGCGACGTCGATCAGGGGCTCGAGATCGAGATACGGCCGACCGAACAGCCCGACCAGCTCGCTCACGGCGCACCTCCACTCGCTTCGGCTCGGAGCGCCGGCGAGAGCGCCCGCGCCACGCGCACGTCGAACGCGTGCACGCCGTCCTCGCAGCTCGCGTAGCCGATCGAAGCGTGGCCGCCGCCGCGCATCACGCGCTGCTGCTGCTCGCAGATGGCCCGATCCTCGTCGTGCACGCGCGCCCAGAAGTCGAGCACGTCGCGCGGGGCGGAGGCGACGGCGGGGTGCACGAGCAGCTCGTGGCGCACGAGCGTCTGCTCCGGCCCGCGCGGCTCGAGGCGGTAGAGCAGCAGGTAGTCGGGCTGCAGGCTCGTGAGCAGCAGCGGGAAGAGCATCGCGTCGTGCACGAGGCGCGCGTCCTCGGCGGCGGCGAGCGGCGGACGGCCGTCGCGACGACCGGTGAGCGAGACGGTCTCGTCCGCGTCGCGCAGGGGCATGATGCCGCCGAGCCACGCCCCCGCGCCCGAGGCGCCGAGCCAGCTGCGCGCGCGCTCGCTCGGCGTGCGCGCCTCGCGCAGCGGGTGCACGCGCGTGAAACGGGGCGACTCCTGGAAGTTCTCCACCACGAGCTTCCAGTTCGCCGCGACCAGCCAGCGCGCCCGGTGCGCGACCCTCGCCGTCGGCAGCGCCGCGCGCAGCAGCCACGGCGGCACCTCGCCCATCGCCTCGGCCAGCGGCGGCGCGTGCGGGTCGACGCTCGCGAACACCAGCCCCGCGAAGACCTCGACGCGCGCCTCGCGGAGCCCGCAGCGCGCCCGCTCCCGGGCGACCGCGGGCGGCGCGAAGGGCGCCTCGCGCAGCGCGCCGCGCGAGTCGTACACCCAGCCGTGATAGCCGCACGTGAACGCCGACGCGCGCCCCGACTCGCCCTCGAACACCGGCGCGCCGCGGTGCCTGCAGGCGTCGTACAGCGCCCGCAGCGCGAGATCCTCGCCGCGCACGACGACCAGCGTCTCCTCGGCGAGCGGGGTGCGCAGCCACGCGCCGGGCGCCGCGACGTCGGCCGCGAGCCCCACGCAGCGCCAGCTCCGGTCCAGGATCTCCCGACGCTCGATCTCGAACAGCGCAGGGTCGACGTAGGCCACCCCGGGGAACGGGCGCGCCTCGGCGAGCGGCCGCTGCACGCGCTCCAGATCGGCCAGGGTGAGAGGGGGCACGGCGAACGCCTCGCCGGACAGGATAGCGCGCCGCCGCGTCGCCGCGCGCGCGAGGTCGCACCTCCGCCCCGATTGCCGGGCCCGCGCGATCCGGTCTAGAGCGCCGCGATGCAGCCAGAGCCGACCAGCTCGCACGCAGTCGCGAGCGCACACGCGCAAGCTCGCGCGCTGGAGCGCGCAGAGGCCCGCGAGCCCGGCGCGATCGAAGGCGCGTGGGACGCCGCCACCTGCACGATGCCCGAGGCCGCGCGCGAGGCCTTCGGCCGCGAGGTCGCCGAGCTGCGCCGCGAGATCTTCGCGACCATGGGCGAGGACGACCTCGCGCACCTGCGCAAGATCGAGCGGTTCGGCCACGCGGCGACCACTCTCGGCCTGCTCACCTGCTGGATGGCGCCGAACCCGCTGAGCGCCGGCGCCCTCGCGCTCGGCCGCTCGACGCGCTGGCTCTTGATGCACCACGTGGGGCACCGCGGGTACGACCGCGTGCCCGGCGTGGCGGAGCGCCACACGAGCCGCGTCTTCGCGCGCGGGCGGCGCCGCTTCCTCGACTGGCCCGACTGGATGATCCCCGAGGCGTGGATGCACGAGCACAACGTGCTGCACCACTCCTTCACCGGCGAGGACGCAGACCCCGATCTCATCGAGCGCAACACCGAGTGGGTCCACGGCCTGCCGCGGCCGCTCCGCTACGCGCTGCTCGGGCTGCTCGGCGCGACGTGGCGCGCGAGCTACTACGCGCAGGCGACCACCGAGGCGTGGCTCGCGCGGCACGGCGCCCCGCCCACGAAGGGCGAGCTGCGGCGCACCCTGCTGCTGCGCTGCTGGCTCCCCTACGCGGCGCTGCAGTTCGGCGCCCTGCCCCTCGCGTTCCTCCCGCTCGGCCCGCTCGCCTCGGCCAGCGCGCTCGCGAACTCGGTGATGGCCGACGTGCTCACCAACCTGCACACGTTCGCGGTGGTCGGCCCGAACCACGCCGGGGCCGATCTCTTCCGCTTCGAGGAGCGCGCGGCGACCAAGGCCGAGCACTACGTCCGACAGGTCCTCGGCTCGGCGAACTTCGCGACCGGCGGCGACGTGGTCGACTTCGCTCACCTCTGGCTCAACTACCAGGTCGAGCACCACCTGTTCCCCGACGTCTCGATGCTGGCCTACCGGCGCGTGCAGCCGA
>CAIXWQ010000002.1 GCA_903923175.1 uncultured delta proteobacterium
CTCGGATTCTCGTCGCCAAGGGAACCTCACCGAACTCCAGGAGTCGCACCACGCTTCCGCATGCGGATCCGCGCCCCCCGCCGCAGGCCTGGGAGAACAGCTCACAGGCACGGCCGTGGCTGCGCGGAACGCCCTTGTCTTCCTGGTAGCCTTTCGCCAGCTCCTCGCAGCCTTCGAGATTGCCGCCGGTGCAGGCCGTCGCATACGCGTCCATCGCCCGGGCAGAGTCGGGCTCCACCTTGCCGACGTACACGCACGCAGCCGCCACCTTCTTTGCACAGGCTCGTCGTCGTAGCGACAAGAGGAGCGCCTTGTCGACGCTATGGTCCTGCTCAACGCCCAGTGCGACCAAGGCGCACGCCTCGCCGTCGTCAGCGTCGCACGCACGCTCAAGGAAGGACATGCGCTGCGACTGAGGCGTTTCGGGCAATACAGCAAGTGCCCGACAGCTATCGGTGTCCGCAGCGTCACAGGCGCGAGCCTGAAGGCCACGCAATCTAGGATCTGCAGGCGCCCTCGCCGACAGCAGGCGCGCCCACACCCCGCACCCCCGCGCATCCCCCAGCTCGCACGCACGCTCGGCCGGCGCGGCTGCCCCCGCGAAATCGCCCGCTGCAACCCGCTGGTCCGCCACCTTTCGGCACGCCCCGACCCGCTGGAGCTCGCAAGCCCGCATATAGGCCTCTGTCGCACGGACATTGCCCGTCGCTCTTCGCCGATCCCCCAGCGCCTCGCACGCCCCGCCATCCGCACGCCTGCACGCGCTCTCGCAAGCCGCGATCGGGTTCGCGCTCTCGGCCCCCAGGAGGCACGTCCGCACGTCCCGCTCCACGCGCCACCGCGCGGCCCACGGCGAGGCGACGTGAAGCCCGTAGAGCCCCCCCGCGATCGCGATGGCCGCCACCCACCGCCGCTCGCGTCCGCGCGCAGCGGCGGCAGCCATCGGGGAAGGTGAGCCTGAGCGGACCATCGGGGCGACGGAGATGGTACCAGCCGATGGGCAGGCGGAGGGCGTCACGCGCACGGGCGCCGGCTTGCCGGCCCGCACGCGCCCGGAGAGAGTTCGCTAGGCCCACGCGATGTCCTCCGAACGCCCCCGGGACTCCAGCCCGCCGACCTCCCTCCGCGGCGACACCCAGCCCGCCGGCACGGAGCTTGGGCGCGCGCTCCTCGCGCTCCCCGCGGCGCCCGCAAACGTGCTCGTCGAGGCGTCCAAGATCGCCGCGGTGGTCGGCCAGTCGTACCTGCTCGTCGACGACCGGCTCGGCATTGGCCGCGAGCCGTGCGACGACAACCGCCTGGTCCTGGCCGGAGACGCGCAGGTCTCGTCACGCCACGCGGAGATCGTGCGGCGCACGGACGGTTGGTACTGCGTCGATCGCCGCTCGACCAACGGAACGTACATCAACGGCGGGCGCATCCAAGCGCGCAGGCTCCTAGACGGCGACCGCGTGCAGATCGGCAGCACGCGGCTCGTCTTCCACGAGGGGGTCCGGAGCGTGCCGCAGCCGTACCCGCTCGCGGTGGCGCGGAAGCTCTGGCGCGCGCAGTCGAACGCGCACGCGCGCCACAAAGCGATCACCGACGCCATCGAGCTCGCCCTGAAGTTCCTGGTGGCCGCGCAGCTGGGTGCGATCGCCCAGGCGCGCCCGGACGAGCTGGCGCCCGCGCTGCGCAACGTCACACGCGGCTCGCTCCCGTCGAAGCTGTCGATGGGACACTGGATTCCCCTCGCGCATCACCTTGGAAAGGTCGCGCTTCAGCTCGACATCCCGAGCGTGCGCACGGCTTCGGCGACGATGGTGGACGCGAGCGGATCGGCCACCGCCCTCGCCAAAGAGATCGGCGGCGCCGTCAGCGCACGAAACGAAGCCGCGCACGAGGTCGTCGTCATCGACGAGGTCGTCTCGCGAGACGAAGATCGCCTCGTTGCGTTGCTCGATCGCTTCCTCGACGCGCTCTCCGTCTTCGCGAGCGCGACGCTCGTCACGCGGGAGCGGCTCGTTCGCTTGGACGACGAAGGCCGCTGCGTGATGGAGGTGCGGGTCCACCACGGCGCGGAGGAGCTCTTCCCGGTGGAGACCGTCGTCCTGCCGCGCGACCTGCTGCCCGGCTGGTGCTACCTGCTCGGCCACGCGGGCACCGCCCCCATCCTGCTCGCGCCGCTCTTCGGCGCCGGCGTTCCCAGCGGCGCGCGCACCCTGGAGCTCGCGATGGCCCGCGGCATTTCGCCGCCACGAGCCGGCGCGCGCTGCGAGCTCGCCACGATCACCAGCGGCGAGACGCTGGAGCTCGTGACGCCAGACAAGCCTCTCGAGACGCTTCGGGCCGCCCTCGCGGCGCTCGGCGAACGCTCACCGTAGATCGCGCGTCGCGACGCGCAGCGTGTCGCCTCGAGCATCGACCGCGATGGCACCATCGAGCCCGAACCCGAGGGCGACGAGCGCCGGATGGCCCTCCCCGCGCTCGTAGAGCTTTCGCCAGGAGTATTCGACGCCCCGCGCTTCGCGCCGATAGATGGACGTCGAGGTCAGGAGCCACGGCATCCCCGCGCGATCGAGCGCCAGTCGCACGGGTGGAGAGGTGACCTCCAGCTCGACGAGCGCGCCGGTGCGGTCGCACAGCAGGACGGCCTTCTCCGACGCGGCCCACATGGACCCATCCAGCCCGCATAGCGCAAGGCGCAACGCGCCCACCTGTCCGAGCCCCGCGGTCAGCACCGACACCGTTCGATCCGGACCGACTAGCGCGGCGCGTGCGCGCCCCTTCGTCGTCGCGCCGACGACGA
>CAIXWQ010000003.1 GCA_903923175.1 uncultured delta proteobacterium
CGTGCCAAACGTGTCGTCGCGCTCGTGATCGACTCGGTCCAGATGGCTGCGTTCGCACCGGCAGATCTTCGACACCTGCTGCTCGTGCTTCCAGAACTACGCGTGCTGCTGGCGGTGTCGCAAACCAACCGGGACCGCACCGCATACGGCGGGCCCGGGCTTGCTCACTACTCAGACGTTGTCATCGAGTGCGCGGATTTGAGGTGGCGCATCGTGAAGTCTCGGTACGGGCCGACTGGACTCTCTGGCGACGTGTTGCCGAAGAAGGAGATCTCCGATGGGGCTGACGTCTGACCTCTGCTGCTACTACTGCCTGTCGAACGCCTGCTCTCTCAGGGTCGACAAGAAGTCGCGCGGCTGGTTCGGCTGCCGCGCGTGCGGCGCGAGAACGTTCCTGTACGCGTGGAGAGACGTCGCCCGTTCGTTGGCGATCGTGCAGCCGCTCGTCGCCGCGAAAATCGAAGAGATTCGGCGCGACGTCGGGTCCGCGGAGGACGCCGCGGTGCGGGAAGAGAACGTCGGCGCAGTGCTCCGCGAGATGCTGCACGCGCGCCAAGGCGCTGCGCAGTCCGCGATGCTCGACTCGGCGCCCCTGGCGGCGAGCGGAGGCCGCCGGTGAACCGTCTCTCTCTCGCCGAGCGACCGCTCGTCGACGCCGACCTCTCGCGAGGCCGCGACGCCGCAGATCTGGCTCGCCTCCGCGAGCGCGTTGAGCGTCACCAGGACGAACAGCTTGCCGAGATCGACGTCTTCCGTCGGGTCGAGCAGCAGCGCGCAGCGCTCGTCGCCGACGATGCAAGGCACACGGCCGCGATCGAGCAGCAGGCCCGGACCCTGGAAGCGGATAGCCGAGCTCGATGGATGCGAACGCTAACTCTGCAGGCGGTGGTCGGCCTTGGATCGTTCGTCGTCGCCGAGCTGCTTTTCATGCGCAAGCGAAGCTCGCTGCAGGAGGCGAAGTGAACGCGTCCGCCATTGTCGGCAAGCTTGCCGCGCACGTACTCGACGGCGCGACGGAGCCCCGCGAGCCCGACGCTGCTGGTCCGCGGACGTCGCTTCTCCGGGCCCGCGAGCGGCTCGCGAGGGCGGAAGCGTCGGCGGCCGTGGTCGACGAGTACGCGGGGTTCGCCGTTCCGCTGGCGCTGCTCAGCGGGCTGGCGGTGGCGTTGATGGGAAGGAGATGAACCGTGCCGAAGCCGAAGCGTGGACGAACGGACGCGATGACGTCAGAGGACCTCAAGACGGCACGGGCGAACATGCTCCGCGCCCTTGCCGATGAGCCGAACGCTCACCTGAAGATTGGACGTTGCGGCGCCGAGCATTTTCCGAGGCTCGGTCGACGCTATCCGAGCGCGTTCCGCATCTGCGAGCTGCTCCGAGGCCCGCGAGCGATGATCGACACGTTGGAGCGCGAGCTGCAGCGAAGAGTCGCGGTCACGCATGGCCCGCGGGTCGTGAACAAGAACCTCGGCGGCGGACCGTCGTCGTCCGATCTGGTTCACGTCGCGTACGTCGTGCTGTTTCGCGACCCGCCGAAGACGCCCGTGGTCGAGAAGCTCAGAACTCTGAGCATCGAGCCCGGGCGGGGTCTCTGGGCTGTGCTGACGCCGGGAACCGCCGACCGGCCGTGTGAGAGCGACGACGACGTGAACTCGATCGCCGTCCATTCGCCGTCGAGAGCGTGTCGCACGCGGCGGGAAGCGAGGGCTCGATGAATCAGTGCGAGGCCAAGAATGCTGCCGCGAAACGCCGGGCTGCAGGCGCTACGACGGCTGCGACGAGACCTCCGTCGCCGCGCCGCTGGGACACGGCGTTCCACGAAGCTGGTCACGCGATCGCGATGCTCGCGCTCTACGGCCAGGCACCGCTTGTTCGTTTGCTCGACGGGCCGGAGCTGTACGGCGAGACCGTTCTTCTCGACCCTCCCACGCGCATCACGCGCGGCCGACACCGGCGCGCTGACAAGGCGGTCGATGCCGGCGAGGCGCGGACGGCTTGGTGGGTCAGCCTGGCAGGGCCCGCCGCCGAGCGTCGATACGTCGGGCGCGCAAACCCTCGCGGGTACTCGGCCTCCGACATGGACTACGCGAAGTTCCAGGCAGCCGCGCTGGTGCCAAGCCCGCGGGCGCGGGCGATCTGGTGGCGGAGCGAGTGGCTGCGTGTCCTGCGGTTCGTCGATTCGAACTGGGCGCAGACGACAGCGATCGCGCGTGCGCTCCACGAGCGCGAGTCGCTATTGCCCTCCGAGGTGATCGCGGCCGTCGCGCCGCACCCCGCCGTCCGAGCACCGGCGGGGTGGTTCTTCTAAGGGGCCTTGCTCCCGACGGCGCGATCCGGCGTCGACTGTGCCAGGCCCCTCCCAGACGCCAACAACTCGATCTGGAGGCCGACGTCCCGAAGCGCGACTAGGGGCAGTACCCGTACTTCGCGGTGCCGTAGGTGAGATCGTGCCCAACGACGGCGGGATCGGTCACGCAGGAGCCGGGGCACGGTCCCGAGGAATCACCGAGCTTGCAGATCTTCTTGCAGCTCACGTTGTTGTAGCAACCATAGCCGGCGGCGCAGAACGGCCCGTACACCTGCGCGCACGGACCAGTGCCGGCCGCCGTGCCGGGAAGCGTGCAGGCGGATCGAATTGGATCCCCCGTGCGAATCCAGTTCGCCGCGTCGAAGCTGCAGGCCCCTTCCGGACCACAGCCTGTCTGGGCGATTGGGTCGCACGCGGCCCGGCAGACGTTGAGCGTGCCAGAGCCGCTGCCTTTGTCGCAGTTGCCGGTGCAGCTCGGGTCGCTTACCCCCAACGAAGTGCACGCTGGAAGACAGATGTTGGCGGTCGTGCCGGTCGGGAGGTCGCACTTCAACCCGGACGTGCAATCGGCCGTCGATGTGCAGCGCTGATTGACGCCCTTTGTGCCCCCCGCGATCGAGTCCGAGCCGGTATCGGAGACCTTCGTGTCGGGCGCAACGTTCGTGTCGGGCGCGACGTTCGTGTCGGGCGCGACGTTCGTGTCGGGCGCGTGCGAATCGACCGGGGCGTCGGGCACGGTTGCCGTGTCCGCAGTCACCGAGGTGTCCGCTCCGCTGTCGAGTTGATCGGTGTCCTGCTCGGTCGTGTCCGTGTCCGCGACGTCGTCGACTTTCGAGTACGACTGGAAGCAACCGGCGGAAAGCTGCGCGTCACGCCCATCATGATCACCCGTTTCGCGGCATCGTGATCACCTGGCACGCGCCATCGTGATCGGAGCGAAGCGACGGATCTCTCGGGTCTCGGTGTCGGGTTTCAGATCC
>CAIXWQ010000004.1 GCA_903923175.1 uncultured delta proteobacterium
CGAGCGGCCCGGACGCAGCGTCGACGCCGATGGCAGGCCCGACGCGCGCTTCGGCTCCTTCGGGCGCTTCGGCGGCTTCAGGCGCCGCGGGCGCGGCGGGGGCCGCGGGCAACACGGGCAACGCGGGCAACACGGGCGACGCGGGCAACGCGGCCGAGGCGCCGCCGAGCGAGGCGGCCCCGCTCCCGCTCCCCGCGCCTGCGCCCGAAGAGCCGGCCGACACCGTGCTCACCGACGCCGAGCGGACGACCCTCGCGCGGCTGCTGCAACGCATGCAGCGCAAGGGCGATTTCCCGGCGTTCATGAAGAACGTCACCGACATCAGCCACAAGGCCGAGTATCGCGGCGACTTCTCCGCGTCGCAGCTCGGCGACGCCATCCTCAAGGACTACGCGCTCACCGCCAAGCTGCTGCGCGTCGTCAACTCGTCGTTCTACGAGCGGCTCGGCAAGCGCGTGAACCGGGTCTCGCGCGCCGTCGTGGTGCTCGGGTTCGATCAGGTCCGCTCGGTGGCGCTCGGCATCGCGCTGCACAAGAACCCGGGCAAGAAGGCCTACGCGGGCGAGCTCGCGGAGCTTTCGGTGAGCTCGCTGGTGCGCGGCGAGATCGCGCGCAAGCTCGCCCAGCGCAACGGGCTCGTCGACGCCGAGGAGGCGCAGATCTGCGCCATGTTCCGGACGCTCGGCCAGCAGGTCGTCGTCCACTACCTCCCCGAGGAGTACGAGAAGATCCTCGCGCTGGCCGACGGCGATGGGCTCTCGCTCGAGGTCGCCGGCAAGCGCGTGCTCGGCCTCTCGCTGCGCAAGCTCGCCATCGGGCTCATCCAGAGCTGGCACCTCTCCGAGCGGCTCGCGGCGAGCCTGCTGCCGGCCCACCCCGAGGCGAAGGCCCGCAGCGACGAGGAGCGGCTGCGCCTCCTCTCTTCGTTCTCGAACGAGCTCTGCGAGCTGCTCACCCACTCGACGCCGATGCAGCGCGAGCAGGCGCTCGGCGCGCTCCTCGACCGCTACCGGTTCTCGCTCCCCGTCCCTGCGAAGGAGCTCGGCGATCTGCTCGGGGCGGTCCGTCGCTCGATGAAGGAGCGCTTCTCGCACGTGCTCGATCTGGATCCGGGCAAGAGCGCCCTGTTCCGCAACCTCACCGAGCTCACGACCGCGCCGCCCGAGGCCGTCGCGTCGGGCGCATCGGTGGGCGAGCCGGTCGTCGAGCACCCGACCGACGACGCGCGCATGAAGCGGCTCGACGAGATCGAGGAGAGCCTGCAGGGGCCGCACGATCCCGCGACGGCGCTGCGCACGGTGCTCGACGCCTTCGCGGCCGGGTTCGGCTTCCGTCACGCCATCCTCCTGACGCTGCACGGCGATCGGAGCTCGCTGCGCGCGCAGGTGGCGGTCGGGCCCGACGCCAAGGCGCTCGAGGCCGAGCTGCAAGTCCCGCTCACGTCGCTGCTCGTGAACGGCGATCTGTTCGCCACCGCCTACGAGACCGGCAAGGAGATCGTCGTCGAGGACGCCTTCGACGAGAAGCTCGAGGGGAGGATCCCCACCATCTACTTCGAGATGCTCGGCTCGCGGTCCTTCGTGCTCTACCCGTGCGGGGCGCCCGGCAAGGAGTCGAAGCTGCTGCTCGCCGACGCCGACGGCCCCGAGCGGCTGCCGACCGCGAGCGACGCCGCCTGCGTGCAGCGCTTCCGCGAGCTGCTCGGCCGCCGGGCGCTCTCGCCCTCGGTGCTGGTCGGGCGCCCCGTCCGGCCGTTCGTGCCGAAGCGGATGTGAGTCAGGGCTCGCTGCTCGGCGGCTTCGGCGGCCTCGGCGCGCCCGGCGCCTTGCGCTGCGGCCGGTGCGGCGCCTTCGGGATCAGCTGGGCGTCGCGGACGCGCTGCACCAGCGTGCGGAACACGCGCGAGAGGCCGACCTCGATCTCGGGCGGCTCGCCGCACAGCGTGAGCGCGGCCGCGACCGACTCGAGCGTCGAGACGTACTCGCGCCGCGGTTCGGCGCGCAGGCTGCCGTAGATCGAGGGCTTCGACGGCTTGAGCGTCAGGCGGTTCAGCTTGGTCAGCCAGGGGTTGCGCCACCAGAGGGTCTTGGCCTTCGACCAGGTGCCGTCGAGCACCACGATCCCCTCGAGCTCGTGCGGCTCGACCGCCACGCCGCCCCGCGCCGCGACCGGCTCGCCCGTCGATTGGTTGTCGGGGAAGAGCACCGCCCAGCGGCGCGCGTCGACCCCCTCCTCGCCGAGGGCGCTCGCGAAATTTCGCCAGCTCAGGCCGATCACGAGCTTGGCCTTCGGCAGGCTCGCGACCAGGATCTGCGCCGAGCCGAGCAGCGCGTCCTGCTCCTGCGGGTGCTGCAGGATCAGGATCCGGCGCGTCGTCGGGAAGGAGACGATGCGGTCGCACACGCACGCGACGTCCGGGCGGTGGCAGCTGGCACAGGTGGGGGAATTCACGGCCCCGCGAGGGTAGAACGCCCGAGCAGGGCGTGCACGCGCGAATCAGAACGGCGAGCCGGGCTCGGCCTCGCACGCCGTGACGGGCGGCACGAACACCGCGCGCACCTCGCCGCAGCGACACGGCAGGTAGACGCTCCCGACGAAGCCGCCGAGCTCGCGGCGCGAGTGCAGCTCCTCGCCGCCGGGCAGCTTCACGATCAGCGCGCGCGGCCCGAAGGAGACCTCGAGCCCGTCGCTCGCGTGACGACCCGTGATCGAGCGGTGGTCGAAGGCGCCGAGCAGCGTGAAGAGCCCCTCCTCGCGCAGGCGCTTGCGCGACGGCGCCCGCAGGCCGCGCGAGAGCTGGAGCATCGGATCGAGCTGCGGCACGTCGCCCGCGAGCGGCAGCGTCCGCAGCTCGGCGAGCGCCGCGTCGCCGAAGTAGTGGATGCCCCGCCGCCCGTACAAGCGGAAGAAGTACGGGATGTCGCCGCGGTCGAGCTGCTCCTCCTCCGCCTCGAGCAGCGGCGGCCAGAGCGGCTCGGCAAGCCGGGAGCGCGCACGCACGTACTCGTCGGTGCCGCGCAGGCAGACGCGGATCGGCGTCTCGCGCAGCCCCGGGAGCCCCGCGAACACGTCCGCGATCGCACGCGCGTGCCGATCGAGGAACGCGAGCGTGGCGCGGTAGGTGGCCGCCATCGCGAGCAGGTCGATCGGCTCGATCGGCTTGCCGAGGTAGGGCAAGGCGCGCCGCACTCCGCACGCGTGCCGACAGATCGCCGCGTACTCGGGGTCGGCGTCCGGCAGCAGCTTCGTCTCCGTCGGCAGCGAGAGCTCGGCGAGGATCAGCTCGACGTCGAGCGGCGCGAAGACCACCTGGCCGCGCGCGCCGACGCCGAGCACGAGGTTCTCCCAGTGGAGATCGGAGAGCCCGAGCCAGCTCGACAGCGCGATCGCGCGGCCGACGACGCGCGCGAGCGCCCGACGCTCGTCGCCCTGACAGGTCGGCAGCGGCGCGAGCTCGACCCGCTCGACCTCGCCGCCGCCGGGCGCGCGCGCGCCCTGGAACTGCAGATCCGGCAGGAAGCCGAACGCCTCGCGGCCGAGCCCATCACGCTCGGCGGCCTCGTCGAGCAGGCGGCGCAGGGGGCTCTCCGCGCTCAGCAGCAGCCACTCCCAGAGGAGGGTGCGCGGCTTGGCGACGCTCCGCTCGCCCACCGTCACGCGGCGGCCGAAGTTGTGCGAGTCGCCGAGGTGCGGGCGCGGCGTCATCGTCACGACCGGCTGGAGAGGTCGCCGAGCTCGTATTGCAGCACCGTGAGCCCCACGAGCACCGCGGTCTCCGCGCGCAGCACGCGCCCGCCGAGCCGCAGCGGTCTCGCGCCGTGCTGCTGCAGCAGCGCGCGCTCGGCGTCGGACCAGCCCCCCTCGGGGCCCACGGCGAAGACGATCTCGGCGGGCCGGCCGGGCTCGCGCGCGGGAAATCGCTCGGCCTCGGCGCCCGCGCGATCGTCGAGCGTGTAGCGCAGCGTCGCGTCCTGCCAGACCGGGTCCTCGAACACGCGTTCGAGCGGCATCGCGTTGCGCACCTCGGGCACGCTCGCGCGACGACACTGCCGCGCCGCGCGGAGCGTCTGCCCCGGCCAGGCGTGCGCCTTCTCGTGCGCGAGCCCGGCGGGCCCGACCGAGTGCGCGCTGAACACCGGCAGGATGCGCGTGACGCCGAGCTCGGTGGCCTTCTGCGCGACCAGCAGCATGCGCTGGCGCGCGAGCACCGCGCACACCAGCGTGATGCGCGCGTCGGACTCGGGCGAGCTCGCCATCCGCTCGTACACCGTCGCCAGCGCGCGCTCGGGCGAGACCGAGAGGACGCTGGCCCGGAAATACGTGCCGTCGGCGTCGCAGAGCGTGAACGCCTCCTTCTCGTTGATCTCGCGGAAGCGCAGCGACTTGGTGGCGCCCGCGTCGAGGCGGATCTCGGTGCCGACCTCGAGCCGCTTGGCGACGCGAATCGGGGCGAACGGATGGCGAAGCTCCGGCATCGCGCGCCGATCTGCCACGGCCGCGGGCGGTCGACGAGGTGGCGTCGCGCGGCGCCGGATCTTGCGCGCGGCCGCCCGCCCCCTACTTCGCGTACCCCCACTGCTTCAGCGCGCGCTGCACCTCGGCGACCGCCTCGTCGGAGCGCTGCGGCGTCGCCTCGCGCTCGCCGTCGACGCCGAGATCGCGCGTCACGAACACGCCGACGTCGCGCTCGGGCGCCACGAACGGCGCGCTGCGCGCGGTCACCGACAGGCGGGCGGTGCCGTCGACGAGCCCCGCCGAGAGCCCTTGCAGGCTCACGCCGAGCGGTCCGCCGAAGAACGCCTCGTCGCCGAGCGGCGCGCCGTCGACCGTGAAGGACCAGTCGATCGCGAGGTTCGCCGGCGTCACCGTGAAGTCGAAGCCGACCACGCCGTCGGGCGACGTGCGCAGGTCGATCTCGAGCGCGTCGCCGCGCGTCGCGATCGCCCCCGCCGGCAGGCCGATCGGGGTCGCGATCAGGCTCCTCGCGCCGCGCGCCGAGACGCGCCCCTGGATGCGCTGCGCGCGCGCCGCCCCGGCGAACCGCAGGTGCACGCTCGGCGACGGCGCCTCGGTCGTCGCGCGGGGCGTCGGCGTCGACGAGCGCGCCTCGTCGAGCGCCGCGCGCATCCGCGCCTTCAGGTCGGTGACCGTGGCCGCGTACGCCGGGTCGTTCGCGAGGTTGGTCGTCTCGCCGGGGTCGGCGTCGTGGTCGTAGAGCTCGTGCCGCACGCTCTTCTCGTCGAGCAGCTGCGCGTCGCGCACGAGGTAGCGCCACTTGCCCCAGTGGACGGCCACCGAGCCGCGGCCGAGCGAGAGGATGGCGCGATCGTCGAGCCCCGCCGGGCGCTCGCCCTTGGCGAGCCGCACGAGGTCGATCCCCTTGTGGCGCGGGTCGGGCGGGAGCCCCTCCAGCGCGAGCACCGTCGGCGCGAGATCGAGGCTCGACACCATCGCGTCCACGGCGCCCCCCTCCGGGATCACGCCGGGCAGCGAGAGCAGGATCGGGATGCGCGTCGTCTCCTCGTACTGGTGCACCGCGTGGCTGAGCCGGACGGTGCCGTGGAAATCAGGGTGGCGCCCGCTGAGCGTCTCGCCGTGATCGGCCGTCACCACCACCAGGGTCTCCTCGCGCAGGCCGAGCCGATCGAGCTCCTCGAGCAGCTTGCCGATCGCGACGTCGTCCTTGCACGCCTCGGCCAGGTAGCGCCGCGTGTCCTCGCCGATGCCGCCGATCCCCTGCGGGACGCGCTCCACGCACGCCTTGGGCGGGTCGTACGGCAGGTGCGGCGAGTTGAAGTTCACGAACCAGAACGCGTGCTCGTCCCTGTGCGCGCGCAGCGCGGCGAGCGTCGTCTGGAGCACCTGCTCGGTGTCGGGGCCGTCGTTGTGGAAGTCGTCGACGTGCTCGAACCCCATGTCGACGCCGATCATCGCGTAGCCGAACAGGAAGTAGTTGTTCACGATGGCGCGCGTCGGCGCGCCGGCGCGGCGGAAGGCGAGCGGCAGCAGCGGCGGGTTGCTCGCGTAGAACGGGTCGTAGCTCTCCGGCCCGAGCATCCACTTGCCCGACGGGATGCCGAGCAGATCGCCGTGCGCGCCCGCGAGCATCGCGAGCGTGCCGGGGCGGGTCCAGTGCGAGGCGCTGATCGCGTGGCGGAACACCGTGCCGCGCTTGGCGAGCGCGTCGAGCGCGGGGGTCACGCCGGCGACCTTCGGCAGCGCCGTCTCCCACGCCTTGCGCGGCGCGCGCGCCTTCTTCGCGTCGGCTTCGTCGTCGTGGAAGCTCGCCAGCGCGTCGGGGCGCAGCGCGTCGACCACGATCCACAGGACGTTGTACGGCACCGGCGTCGGCGTCGGCCGCAGCACGCGCGGCGTCCCCCACAGCGCGATCGCGGTCATCGGGCCCAGCGGCGCGCCGGGGCGCCTCGGCGCGGCCTCGGCCCGCAGCGACAGCTCGATCTCCTTGCCGCCCCACGGGGCGAGATCCGCGCCCAGCTCGCTCCAGCGATTGCGCGCGAGCTCGGCCACCGTCGCGCGGGCGATCTCCTTCGGCGCGGCCGCCCCCTCGGCGACCAGCACCGTGAACGTCACGTCGCCGATGGCCCCCTCCTGCCGCGCGTCGCCCCAGCGCATCACCGCGGGCGAGGCCTCGAACGTGCCGCCCTTGGGCACCTTGAGGCGGAAGCGCACGGCGCCCGGCGTCGGCGTCACGAGGCTCTCGCGCATCGCGAAGGTGCCCTCGTTCTGGTTCCAGACGCGCGGGTCCTCTTTCTGCTCGTCGCCGTTCTCCTCGGTGCGGACCTTCTCTTTGTCCTCCTCGCTGGTCACCAGCGAGACCAGCTGCACGAGCTTGCCGCGATCGCCCGGCGTGCCCCGCAGCCCCGCCCACGGCGACGACATGCGCCGCCAGTAGCCGACGAGCTGATCGTAGCCGCGGCGACCGTTCGGCAGCTCCACCGTCGCGTCACGCGTGATCTCGGTCAGGCGCACCGCGATCTCCATCGCGTGCGGTCGGCTGATCGAGGCCGCAGCGCTCGGTGCCGGGGTCGCGCGCGCAGCGGCCGGGATCGGCGTGGTGGAGGCCGAGGCGGGCGCGCGTCGGCCGGCGATCGCGAGCGCGCCGCCGATGAGCGCCGCGCCG
>CAIXWQ010000005.1 GCA_903923175.1 uncultured delta proteobacterium
CGCGCGAGCGGGTAGTCGTAGTCGCCGAGGTAGGGGTGCTTGTCACCCTTGGGATCGGCGAAGCGATCGAGCTCGGCGAGGCGATCGACGTACACAAGGCGCCGCACCTCGGCCGCGGCCTGCAGGTTGCCGCGCCGCTCCAGATCCTCGGCGCGCACCACCGGGTGGGCGACCAGGTAGCCGAGCAGCGTGCGGATCTCGATCGGCTCGAGCGGCAGCGTGGTGAGGCCGTAGCAGACCTCGACCCGATCGCGATCGCAGTCGCCGAGGCCGAACACGATCGACGTCCAGTGCAGCTTGTAGCGGATGCGCAGGATGGCGCTGGGGACGTGCGGCTCGAGCGCGGGGCCGAGCCAGCCGTTGCGGACCAGCACGTCGGAGAGCGCGCCCGACAGCCTGGTCAGCTCCTTGCGATCGCCGTCCGGCGCCGTGACCGCGCCGCTGCCGACCTCGCGGAGGAAGAGCTCGGCGTCGTACGAGCGCAGCGTGCGCAGCTGCGCGAACGCGGCCGGCTCGCCGAGGTGCTGACGCGCCACGCCGATGGCGGCGCGCAGCTCGTCGCGCAGGCGCTCGCGCTCGGGGTTCTCGGGGACGTTCACGTCGCCGACGTCGGGCGCCGCGGCCGCGGCCTCGTTCCACGCGTAGTAGGCCGAGGCGACCGCGCGGATCTCGGCGGCGAGCGGCGCCTTCTCGACGGAGGCGCGCGCCTCGGCGTCGGCCGCGGTGACGGTCGCGAGCCCCTGCCAGTCGAGGGTCGGCAGCGGGACGTCGACCGGCTCGACCGGGTGGGGGAGCACGATCCACGCGGCCGTGATGCCGAGCGCCACGCCCACCGCCGCGATCGGCAGGAGCCGCGCCAGCTCTTCGCGGATCGAGTCGAGGGACCGCTCGGACATGCCCCCTTTCTACGACGGATCGCGGGCGGGCGGAACCGGGGGAGGCGCGTTGGCGCGCCCCGGGCCACCGCCGATCGGCTACGATGCCCCTCGTGAACGAGAAGCGACAGTTCGAGCGCGTGGGGTTCGACGACCTCGTCGAGGTCGAGCTGCCGGGGCGGACGTTCCGGGCGCGCGCGCGCGACATTTCCGTCGGCGGCGTCTACCTGGTGACCCCCGAGCAGGCGGCGTTCGGCGAGCCCGTGACGATCCGGCTGGTGCTGCCGGCGATCGCCGCCAAGGGCCCGCGCGCGCTCTCGGGCGTGGTGCGCTGGGTCCGCGACGACGGCTTCGGCATGCAGTTCGGCCCTACCGGGGCGCTCGACACGTACGCGCTCGCGGAGCTCGTCGCGCGCAAGTCGCACGCGCTCTGATGGCGATGTCGAGCTCGCCCCTCGCGCGCCCCCTCGCCGTGGCGCTGGCGGCCTGCGCGGCCTCCTCGGTCGTCGCGGTCGGCACGGCGCGCGCGGACGACGCGAACGGTGCGGACGGCGCGAACGGCGCGAACGGCGTCGCCGCTCCGTCGCCCCTCCGCGATCTCGCGCGGCTGCGGCTCGACGACGGACGCCACGCCTACGAGACCTCCCGCACCGCCGGCCTCTGGCTCGAGACGCACGGCGAGGCGCAGGTGCGCACCGACCGCTGGACCGAGCTGCCGCTGACCGCGCCCGCGAGCGATCCGACGCTCACCTCGCTCGGCCAGCGCGGCTACGCGACCGAGTGGATCCGAGTGGGCGCGCGCGCGGGCTACCGCGATCGCGTGACGCTGGTGGCGCAGGTCGATCTGGTGCCGCGCTGGATCCTCGGCGACCTGGCCCAGGGGCTCTCGGCCGACCGCGCGTGGGCGCAGGACGACGCCGTCCCCGCGCTCGCGCGGCTGCGCACGCTGTACGTCGATCTGCAGCTCGGCCCGGGGCTCGTGCGCGTCGGGCAGGTCGGCGCGCACTGGGGCATGGGGGTGCTCACCGACGACGGCGACCACCCCTCGCTCTTCGGCGACTACCGCCTCGGCGCGCTCGTGGAGCGGCTCTCGTTCTCGCTGCGGCCGCTCGGCGCGCGCTCGCCGTTCGTCGTCGCGGTCGCCGCCGACGCCATCCTGCAGGACGCGACCGCGCGCTGGGCCGACGGCGATCGCGCGTACCAGGGCGTCGCCGAGGCGTACTGGGAGCGCGACCAGAGCTTCGTGGGGGTGTACGGCGCGCGCCGCGGCGCGAAGGTGCGCGCGTTCGGCAGCGACGGGCGCCTCGACGTGTGGATCCTCGACGCGACGGCGCGTCACGCGGCGCCGCTCGGGGTCGACGACGCGTTCGTCTACGCCGAGGGGGAGATCGCGACCGTCTTCGGCCACGGCGACGCCGTGCGACCGACCCCCGAGGTGCTGCGCTCGGACGTCCGCAGCTGGGGGATGGCGGGGCGCATCGGCGTGGTGAAGCGCGCGACCGACGAAGGGGTCGCCTTCGGACGCCTTTCGCTCGAGCTCGAAGCCGGCTTCGCGAGCGGCGACGGCGATCCGTACGACGGCACGCAGCGGCGCTTCTCCTTCGATCCGAACCACCTCGTGGGCCTGGTGCTCTTCCCGTTCGTGATGCGCGCCCAGACCGCGCGCTCGGCCAGCAACGCGCTGGATCCCACGCTCGGCGCGCGCCCCTCGCCCGGCGCGTTCCTGCTCGCGACCCACGGCGGCGTGGCCGGCGCCGAGTACGTCTTCCCGACGCTCGTCGTGCGCCCGGCGCCCAACTTCGACGTGAAGTTCGGCGCGCTGGTCGCGGTCGCCACCAGCGACTTCGTCGATCCCTACGCGACGACCATCCAGGGGAGCGCGCGCAACGCCCGCGGCGGCGACGCCCGCGCGCGCGATCTCGGGCTCGAGCTCGACTGGGGCTTCGAGTGGCGCGCGCCGATCGGCGAGGCGACGCTGCAGCTCGGCCTCCAACAGGGCGTGCTCTTCCCCGGCCACGCGTTCGACGACGCGCAGGGGCGCTCGATGCCCTGGCAGTCGGTCACGCAGGGGCGCCTCGGGCTGCAGTACTGAATCGCGCGCGGCGACGAGGCCGGGCGCGCCAGGTGCGCTAGGATCCGCCTCGATGTCTTCGCGTGCTCGCTTGCGCGCGGCGGTGCTCGCCGCGTGCGCCTTCGCTTCGGGTTCCTCGTCCTTGCTCGGCTGCTCCCCGGACGGCGGCCCCGAGGGGCTGCGCCGCGCCGTGAAGACGGGCGGCCCCACCGTGGCGTTCGACCTCCTGCGGCGCCCGACCCCGACGCTGCCGTTGCCCAACGACGTGGCGACGTGGCCCGATCCGACCTCGCGCACCGGGCGCCGGCTCGATCCGAGCCTCGTCGCGCCGACGTCGCTGGAGCGACGCGCGCGCGCGCAGCTCGCGAAGCTCGAGGGGTTCGGCACCTTCTCCACGATCTCGATCCCGTTCGACGCGCCGCTGGACGTGGCCGACGTGGCCGCGCGCCACGCCGCCGACGACTACGAGCTCACCGACGACGCGGTCTACCTGGTCGACATCTCGCCGAGCTCGCCGCGCTACGGCGTGCCGGTGCCGCTCGACGTCGGCGCCGGCAACTTCCCGTCGACGCTCGGGGCGCTGCACCGCTACTGGCCGAACGATCCGCAGGGGGGCGAGTCGAACCTGCTCCTCGAGACGCGCGAGGAGGACGTGAACGGCAACGGCGTGCTCGATCCCGGCGAGGACACCGACTTCGACGGCGTGCTGGATCACCCGAATTTTCCCGGCGGCGTGCGGCCCCCGAACGGCGTCGACGGCCTGCTCGACCACTACGAGGCCGAGACGCGCACGCTGCTGCTGCGCCCGATGCTGCCGCTCGACGAGGCGACCGAGTACGCCGTGGTGGTGACCGATCGCCTGCACGGCGCGGACGCCGCGCACACGCCGGTGCAGTCGCCGTTCGACTGGATCCATCACCCGTCGCAGGCGCGGGCCGCCGGGCGCCTCGCCGACGCGATGGCGAAGCGGCCGGAGTTCTACGGCTTCGATCAGGGCGGCGCGCTCGACCACGTGCAGTTCCTCTACACGTTCACCACGCAGCCGACGGCGAGCGATCTCTTCACGCTGCGCGACGGCCTCTGGGGGCACGGGCCGAGCGCGTGGATCGCGGACCAGTACCCGGCGGAGGCCAAGCTCCTGCCGCTGGTGGGGCTCGCGGGGCCCGGCGAGACCGATCCCGCGAACTGGCAGGCGGCGACCGAGTGCAAGGACGCGGCGAAGGGGCCGCGCACGATCGCGCGGACCGGCACGGCGAGCTTCCAGCCGGTGCTCAAGCAGCTCGTCGAGGGGCTGCTGGGCCTGACGGGAGCGTCGGCGGCGCGCGTGGAGCAGAGCTACGGCGCGGTGGATCACCTCGCGATCGCCACCGTGAAGGTGCCGTGGCTGCTCGGCGATCGCGCCGACGTGTCGCCCGACGCGACGCTCGCGCTCGATCCGGCCACCGGCGCCGTGCCCCACTCGGACGACGAGGTGCAGCTGTACGTCGTCGTGCCGACCAAGACCGCGCAGCACGCGCCGCCGTTCCCGGTCGCGCTGTACGGCCACGGCTACGCGAGCGACGCGAGCGAGGGGCTGCTCTACGCCGGCGAGCTCGCGCGGCACGGCATCGCGACGGTGGCGATCAACTACCCGGGCCACGGGCGCTTCCTCACGCCGACGGCGAGCACGCAGACGAGCAAGACGCTGCGCGACGGCTGCCTGCTGCCGTTCGCGAGCGCGCTGACGCGCGGTCGGCTGCGCGATCTCGACGGCGACGGGAGCCTCGAGGGGGAGAGCGGCGCGGACTTCTTCACGGCGTACGCCTTCCACACGCGCGACATGGTGCGGCAGGCGGTGTTCGATCAGCTGTTCGTCACGCGGGTGCTCTCGCGCTTCGACGGCGTGACGAGCTACGACCAGGACGGCGACGGCAAGGCGGATCTCGCGGGCGATTTCGACGGCGACGGCACGCCCGACATCGGCGGCGTCGGCGGAAAGCCGGGGACGATCTACGCCTGGGGCGAGTCGCTCGGCGGGATCGTCGCGTCGATCCAGGGCGGCGTGGATCCGACGCTGGTCGCCGTGGCGCCGACCGCCGGCGGAGGCGCGCTCGGCGACCTCGGGCTGCGCTCGACGCAGGGGGGGATCGTCGCGGGGGTCGCGCTGCGCGCGCTCGGGCCGCTGGTGATCAGCGTGCCGGCGGAGGGGCGCCTCGACTGGGTGAAGGACGATCAGGGCAACCCCGCGCTCGACGCGCAGGGCAAGCCCGTGCCGCTGCCCGACGCGCAGCAGACGCGCACGGCCTGTCACGCCGGGCAGTCGAGCGTGCGCTGGGTGGTGGTGGATCGCACCGACGCCAAGGAGCTCGAGATCGCCTGCCTCGACGCCGGGCAGGCCGTCGAGGGCGCGGACGTGGTGGTGACCAACCAGAGCACCAGCGAGGCGCGCTGCGCGCGGATCACCAAGGCGTCTTCCGACTACGGCGTGCCGTCGTTCCGCGTGCCGATCCCGACCGGCGTCGGCGACTCGATCGCGATCTCCATCTTCGCGCCGCGCGCCGGGCGCGCGCAGGTGCTCGACGCGTACGGCACGAGCTGCGCGCCGCCCGAGGGGCTCGATCCGACGGTGCGCATCGACACGTGGCGCGGCCTCGGCGCCGGGTGCGGCAGCAGCCCGTGCGTGAGCTTCCACGGCGCGAAGTACGCGATCGGCTCGCCGCTCGTGGCGCCGGCCGAGGGGTTCGGGCTGCGCCGCCAGACCCCGGAATTCCGGCGGTTCCTCGAGCTCGCGCAGACCGCCCTCGACCCGGCCGATCCGATCACGTTCGCGCCCTACTACTTCGTGAAGCCGCGCCTCGATCCGACGGGCGCGGCGGCCACGCCGACCGCGCTCCTGTCGATCGGCACCATCGGCGACACGGACGCGCCGCTGAGCGGGGCGATCGCCTTCGGCCGCGTGGCCGGCACGCTGCCGTTCCTGCGCTCGACGGGCGTCGCGGCCAAGGAGTACCCCGACTACGTCGCGCCGCAGGATCTCGTGGCGCTGTTCCAGAAGACGCCGAACCAGCTGCTGCTCGACAACGACGTGATCGAGGGGGTCGCGCGCCTCGGCCGGTATCCGGCGAGCGCGACCTGCAAGCGCAACTGGAACGTCGCCCAGTGCGGCGGCAGCGACGCGCTCGACGCCACGACGTGCCAGGACGCGCTGTTCGACGTCGAGGATCTCTCGGAGGGGGCCCTCCGCTATGGGCAACAGCGCCTGTCACCGCCGCTGCGCGTGGCCCGGCTCGCCAAGCACGCGACCCTCGCCGATCTGGCGCCGATCTGGACGCCGCGCACGCAGGCGATGTGGACGCCGACGGGGCCGCTGGCGGCCTCGCTGCAGGCGTACGTGACGCCGACGGGGGCGCACGGGTTCGGGGCGCCGGATCCTTGCAAGCTCTGGGATGACGGGTCGTATCTGATCAATACGATTGCGCACTTCTTCCGGAGTGGGGGGGCGGATCTCTACTACCTCAGTCATCCGGCTACGCATCAGTGCGCGGCGAATGCGGATCCTACCAATGGGTGTGATTGGCAGGAGTGATGGCGACCGGGCGGTTGCTGCCGGCGGGGCGGCGGCGCTTGCTGGAGGCACTCCGTGCCTCCGGCGGGCAGAGGGGCATCGGGGGCCTGCAGCCCCCGCGGCCCCTCTGCACTCCCGCTCCCCCGCTGGGGGCTCTTTGTGTGCGGAGCGTCGCAGGAGGCGCAGCTGCGCTGCGCCCCGTTGCTCCGATGGGGCGAGTTCGACGAGGGCGCGGGGCGCTTGGGGGGATCGCTCCGCTTTGGGGGCGCGGGATTGGGCGATTGGGGGGATCGGGCCGATTTGGGGGGTGGGGGCTATTCGTATTCATTGGTCACTTCGTGGCGGATGCGCTCGAGGTCGCCGGACTTCGTGCCTTGGGCGGTGAGGCGGAACGTGGAGGTGACGCCGTCGCCGTCGAGGTCGCCGTTCGCCTCGATCGTGAACGAGGCGGCGGAGCCGGTGGCCGGGTAGTTCGAGGTGTAGGAGAGGGAGTAGCGCTGGGGGGCGGGCAGCGTGAAGCCGAGGCAGGACCAGCCTTCGGCGCGCCAGGCGTCGGCAGGGGCGAGGAGCATCTCAGCGCGCGGCGCGGTGGCGGGGGTGCGCGGGGCGGAGGGGCAGAAGGCGTGAATGCGAGCGCCGTCGGGGCCGGGGATCCCTTCGCCGAACCGCTGGGATGCGAGCGTCTCGATGGCTGACAGCGAGCGGTAGGCCTCGGTGGCCGCGTACATCTTCCGTTTGCGCGTCGCCCCGTAGCCGAGCATCGCGAACGCGCACGCGACGATGCCGAGGGCGGCGAAGTGTAAGTGGAGGCTGGAGGGGCACCAGGTCGCGTTCGTGGAAGTCGACTTGTCGAGCGCGCACACGTCGATCGGCGCCGCCGCGTGGCTGAGGACGCTCCGACAGCGCCCGCGCCGACCTCAGGGCGTCGCGCCTTGCCGGGCTCGCAGCGCGTGGGCGAGGCACCCGCCGTCGCACGGGTGCGCCTTGCGGTACGCGCACGCCTCGCACTCGGCGAAGCTGCCTGGGCGCGCGGCGGCGATCATCGTGCGCTCGCAGCCGGCACGGATCGGCGACTCCGGTCGCAGCCGACGGCGCGACCGGCTCGAGGGGCTCTTCACCCTCGCGCCAGCTGTGCGGCCGCACCCTCACGCCCGATTTGCTGCCCTCCGCGCGAGAGGCGGCGTAGGCCGACCGCACGGCGCCAGCGACCGCGGGCGTCACCGAGGTTGCCCACGTCGCGAACGCTCCGTCGCCTTCCGCTCGCCGTCCTCGCCCTCGTCGCCCTGGTAGGCCCCGCCCTCGCCTCTTCGGCGTGCAGCTCGGCGTCCTCGTCGCCGCCGAACGTGCAGCTCACCGGCGCGGTGCAGAAGGGCCCGTTCCTGCTCGGCACGACGGTGTCGGTGTCGCCGCTCGATGCGAGCGGCAAGCCGACCGGCCAGGTCTTCCTCACGCAGCCCACGACCGATCTCGGCGACTTCCGCGTCGACTTCGCGGTGAGCGGCCTCGTGTCGCTGGAGGCGCCCGACCTCGACGGCGACGCCTTCCGCGATCTCGTCGTCGCCGCCGAGTCGGGCGGTGACGGCGACGACGGCGGAATCTACTTGCTGCGCGGCAAGGCGGGCGGCGGCTTCACGGCGCTCGGTCGGATCCCGGGCGTCACGGCGGCGCGACGGGTGGCGACCGGCGACTTCGACGGCGACGACGTGCCCGACGTCGCGGCGCTGCTCGGAGAGGAGAACCAGGGCAAGCCGATCGGCGACGTGCAGCTCGGCATCTTCCGCGGCGACGGCACGGGCACCTTCACCGAGCTGGGGCGCTTCGTGCTCGGGCTCTCGCAGGACCTCACGCTGCCGCGTCGGTTGACCGTGCTGCAGCGGCCGAGGGCGGTGGTGCTGCTGCCGGTGGGCGACACGCTGCGCGTGTTCGGCCTCGGCGAGGGGGGGAAGGTCGTCGAGACCCAACGGCTGCGCGTGCTCGGCAACGTCGACGACGTGTTCTCGACGCCGCTGACGAGCGGCGGGCTCGACGCTTTCGTGGTGCAGCAGACCCGAACGCTGGCCGACGGCAGCGCCCTGCGCGGCTGGTCGACGTTCGTCGTGAAGTGAAGCGAAGCGGCGGGACGGTGCAGACGGGCAGACGGTGAGAGGAGCACGGCGAGGGCGGTGGCCCGACCGTCCGAGCCGGCTCCCGCACGCTCCGGCCCGCGGGTCAGGCCGCGACGTCCGTCGCACGCTTCACGTCTTCGGCCGCCTCACGAACGCCCACGTCTCGCCGCCGTCGGTCGAGCGGACGACGTAGTTCGCGCCGAGCGCGCTCACGGTCCCCCAGACGACCTTGCCCTCTGCGAACGAGAGCGCGTCGAGCTGCTGGACGTCGTCGACCCCGTCGGGGCGCGGCCCGACGAAGCGCGGGGTCACGGTGCTCCACGACGCCCCTTCGGCCCGCTGGTGGATCTTCGTCGGGCCCGCGTCGTCGACGAGCCACAGCGCGCCCGGCGCGCGGACCTCGGTCGCCCCCTTCACGGGCAGGGGCTCGGCGCGCCACGTCTCGCCGCGGTCCTCGCTCACCAGCAGCACGCGATCGTACTCGTCGAGGTCGGTCGTCAGGAGCGTCGCGAGGGTCTTGCCGACGGCGATCGGCACGCCGATCCGGTGCGTGACCGGCGTCGTGCCGCCGCGCGGATCGGGCATCGGGCGGACCTTGGGGAGCGCCGGGCGCTTCCACGTCGCGCCGCCGTCGGTCGAGCGGGCGAGCGCGTCCGCGCTCCAGCTCGACTCGACGCAGACGATCAGCTTGCCGTCGACGTGGCGGGTTCCGAATTCGCACTCTCCATGGGCGGGCTTGAAGGTCGCGCCGTCGTCGGGCGACAGGAATCGCCCCGCGATCCCCATCGGCTCCCAGAACACGATCTCGAGCACGCCGCCGCGCACCGCGAGGCTCGGCCGCTGCATCGCGCCGTAGAGCGAGGGGCTGACGAGCGTCGCCGTCGACCACGTCGCGCCGCCGTCGCGCGTACGCGCGACCGTGCTCCCCTCGACCATCCAGCCGCGCTTGGCGTCCGCGAACGACGCCACCGGCATCGTGAACGCCGGCGTCGGCACGGGGCGCAGCACCTTGTCGGCGGGCCCCGCGAAGTGGAGCGCGTTGTCGGCCAGCACGTAGAGCGCCTCCGCATCCATGTAGACCGGGTTCGCGAAGCGTGCCCCCGCGGGGAGCGCGACGGCGCGCCAGCTCACGCCCGCGTCGACGGTGACGAGGAGGCCGTCGCCGACCTGGACGCAGGCGACCTTCGCGCTCGCGAAGTAGGCGCCAGCTCCGTCGACGAGCTCCGCGACCACCAGCGGCGGCGCGGCGCTGCGCGAGGGCGCAGGCTTCGCGGAGGACACCGACGGGGCGGCCTCCGGGCTCGCGTTCGCGTGCGGGCGCGCGCGACATCCGGCGCCCGCGAGCGACGTCGCGAGCGCGGGCGGCAGCAGCAGGACCATGAGGGAGCCACGACGAGCCATGGGAGCAGGCTAGTCCGTCGGCCTCGGCAGCGCGCGCTCGAAGCACCCGCGGCGATCCTTCGCGGCGCTGCTAGGCTCTCGTTTCGCCCATGTCGCTCACCGCCCGCGCGAGCCTCGCGCTGATCTCGCTCTCGCTCCTGGACGCCTGCTCGAGCAGCAGCGCCGCGGACGGGACGGCGGTGCAGGCCGACTGCGGCGCGATCGAGCTCAGACCGGCCCTGATCGTCGTCGAGGGCGCGGGCGGCGTGACCATCGCGTGCGACGCCACGTTCACGCAGCTCGTGCCGACCGACGCCGGCGCGACGACGCAGAACCCCCTGAGCGCGTGGCTCTGCACGCCGATGACGCCGATGAACGGATGCCCCCCGACGACCGACGGCGGGACGTCCCCCTGCGCGTACCTGCTCAATCGGATCGCGCCGTCGCCGGGCCGCGTCGAGGTGTCGCAGCCCGGGTACGCCTCGACGATCGTCGACGGCGTGTTCACCGGCGTCGGCGGCTGTGTTCCGCCGACCGACGCCTCGACGGCCGTCGTCGAGCTGAGCCCGTCGGACGCCGGACGCTCCGACGCCGGCGCGGACTGACGTCAGGCGCGCTCGAGCGGGCCACGTCGCGCGGCGCGTCCGCGGGGCGTCAGTGCGGGGCGTCCGTCGCGGCACGCCGCGCCTCGGCCACCGCCGCGTCGAGGGCGTCGAGGATCTCGCGGGCGCGCGTCAAGAGGATCGCCCCCGCCGGGAGCAGCCGCACGCCGCGCGCGGTGCGCGTGAACAACGGCGCGCCCACCTCGTCCTCGAGGCTGCGGATGGCGCGGGTCAGCGGCGGCTGCGCGATGTGCAGTCGCCGCGCGGCGCGGGTCACGTGCTGCTCCTCGGCCACGGCGACGAAGTAACGCAGCTGCGCGAGGCTCACGCGGGCACGCTAGCACGGCGCGCCATACCGAGCCGGTATTGGACCGTCGGGTGCCGCGACGAGCACGCTGCAGCGCATGCCGGTGGAGATCTTCTCGTCGCGCGATCACGACGCGCTCCGACGCGCAGGCCGCGTCGCCGCGGAGACCCTCGCGTTCGTCGCCTCGTCGCTCCGGGTCGGGATGAGCACGGGGGATCTCGATCGGCTCGTCCGCGAGGACACCGCGCGCCGCGGCGCCGTGCCCAGCCAGCTCGGATATCGCGGGTTCCCGGCGGCGGTGTGCACGAGCCGCAATCACGTCGTCTGCCACGGCATCCCCCGCGCCGACGAGCGCCTGGCCGACGGCGACCTCGTGAACGTGGACGTCACGTCGAAGCTCGGCGGGTTCCACGGCGACACGTCCGCCACGTTCCTCGTGGGTCACGCCTCGCCCGAGGCGCAGCACGTCACGGACGTCGCCCGCCGCGCGTGCGACGCGGGGATCGGCGCGGTGCGCGACGGCGCGCGACTGGGGGACATCGGCGCCGCGATCAGCACGCTCGCGCGGCGCGAGGGGTGCAGCGTGGTCACCGAGTACGGCGGGCACGGGATCGGCCGCGCGATGCACACCGATCCGCACGTCCCGCACGTCGGCGTGCGCGGCACGGGGCGCCGCCTCGAGGCCGGGATGGTCTTCACGATCGAGCCGATGATCAACCTCGGTGGCCCCGCGGTGCGCGTGCTGGACGACGGGTGGACCGTGGTCACCTGCGACGGTTCGCTGTCGGCGCAGTTCGAGCACACGGTGCTGGTCACGCGCGACGGCTGCGAGGTGCTCACCCGCTACTTCGGGAACATGGCGAAGTAGGGCTCGGCCTCGGCGAGCACGCGCGCGAACGAAGGCCGCGCCTGCAGCCGACGCAGGTAGGCCGCGGTGTTCGGGTGCGTGTCGACGAACGGCGCGACGAGGTTCGCGTAGTAGAGCGCGGGCGCCGCGGCGCAGTCGGCGGCGCTGAACTCGGGACCGAAGGCCCAGGTCGCGCTCGCCATCTCGCGCTCGATCAGCGCGTACGAGACCTTCAGCTGGCTGCGCGCCTGCTCCACGCCGAACGGATCGTGCGCGCCCTCCGGGCGCAGGCGGTCGCCGACGATCTTCTGCATCGGCTCGTGCACGTACAGATCGTAGAACCGCTCACGCAGCCGACACTGTCGCGCGCGATCCGGATCGCGAGGGACGAGCTCGATCCGGCCCGGGTGGTGCTGCGCGAGGTACTCGAGGATGATCGCCGACTCGGGGACGAGCCAGTCGCGCGCGGCGTCGTGCAGCACGGGGAACTTCCCGATCGGCCACAGCGCATGGAACCGCGCGCGCGCGACCGGATCGCCGAGATCGACGAGGTGCGCCTCGAAGGGGGTCTCGAGCTCGTAGAGCGCGATCAGCACCTTCCAGCAATAGGAAGCGAGCGGGTGCATGTAGAGCGTGAGCGACATCGCGTGGACCTCGGCGCGTGAAGGGGGACTCGAACCGCTCCCTCGGGGATCTTGCGAGAGGAGAGGTCGTGGCGTCCACGCGGATCGGAGCGGAGCGACGCTCGGCGAAGCGCGCCTCTCCGGGCGCGAGCGAAGAGCGCGACCGCGAGCGATGCGCCCGTGTGCCGCCCGGAGACGAAGACGCCGCTCGGGTACGCGTTCTACGTCCGCTGCAGCTCCGCGAGCCCCACGGCCTCGCGCACCGCGACCTGAAGCCCTCAGAGGTCATGGTCACCCCGGCCCGGACGACCGCGGACGTCGTGCTCGGGCGCGCGCCGGAGCGGAGCGTTCGCGGCGTGCCCCGCTGTCACGTGGCGCGCCGCCGCCGGACAGAATGGCGGAGCGGGGCGCGCGACGAGTCGCCGCTTACCGATGGATTCGTATGCAGACGATGGGCACGTCGATTGCTGAGCGCTCGTGGATGCCCCTATCGATCCCTGGAATGCTGGCGGCCGCACTCGCGCTTTCGGCGGCCGCCATCGGCTGCGCGCAGCCACACC
>CAIXWQ010000006.1 GCA_903923175.1 uncultured delta proteobacterium
CCGATCACGCCGTCGACCGAGATCATGCAGTTCTTCACCCGCGAGGTCTGGAAGTACGGCGGGGCCGTGCTGCAGGCCGAGGACGAGATCGCCGGCATCGGCGCGGCGCTCGGCGCCTCGATCGCGGGCAAGAAGTCGATGACCGCGACCTCGGGGCCGGGCCTCTCGCTCAAGACCGAGATCATGGGCCTCGCGAGCATCGCGGAGCTTCCGCTCGTCATCGTCGACGTGCAGCGCGGCGGCCCCTCGACGGGCCTGCCGACCAAGCCCGAGCAGTGTGACCTCTTCGCCGCCGCGTTCTCCGCGCACGGCGACGTGCTCCGCCCGGTGCTCGCCCCCACCTCGGTGGCCGACACCTTCGACGTCACCGTCGAGGCGTTCAACATCGCGGAGAAGTACCAGACGCCCGTCCTCGTGCTCTCGGATCAGGAGGTCGCGCAGCGCAAGGAGACGGTCGATCCGATCGACACCAGCCGCTACACGATCATCGACCGCAAGCTGCCGACCGAGATCGAGCTGAAGGACTACCACCGCTTCAAGCTCACCGACGATCACGTGAGCCCGATCAGCCACCCCGGCATGAAGGGGGGCAACTACCAGGGCGCCGGCATCGAGCACAACGAGAGCGGCAACCCCACCGCGTCCGGCAAGATGCACGCGACGATGAACGAGAAGCGCTTCAAGAAGCTGAAGCCGCTCCAGCGTCGCAAGGACCTCTTCCGCATCGAGGGCAACCCCACCGCCCCGCTCGCGCTCGTCGCGTGGGGCTCGATCGCCGGGGTCGCCAAGGAGACGTTCGATCGCGCCGTGGCCGAGGGGATCGACGTGAAGCTCCTCGTGCCGCTGCTCGTGTACCCGATCGCCGAGGAGATCTACCGCGACTTCTTCGCGTCCGTGAAGGCGGGGTTCGTGGTCGAGCTCTCGCACCAGGGGCAGCTCTACCGGATCCTCCGGATGTTCGTGGACGTCCCCGCCGGCGTCGAATCGTACTGCCGCAACGGCGCGAACCCCATTCAGCCCGTCGACGTGCTCGCGAAGCTTCGCGAAGCCTCGATGGCCCTCCAGACGCCCCGCCAGATCCCCTCCCAGGAGTGATCCCTTGAAAGAGCCGACGGTCCTTCCGACCTACCAAGCGAAAGACTTCAAGAGCGACCTGAAGCCGATCTGGTGCCCCGGATGCGGTGACTTCGGGGTCGTCCAGGCCATCTATCGCGCGCTCGCGGCCATCGGCCGCGCGCCGCACGACATCGCGTTCGTCTCCGGGATCGGCTGCTCGAGCCGCATCCCCGGGTACACGACGGCGTACGGCTTCAACAGCGTGCACGGCCGCGCGCTGCCGATCGCGCAAGGCATCAAGCTCGCGAACCCCGACCTGCTCGTGCTCGTCGCGGGCGGCGACGGCGACGGCTTCTCGATCGGCGGCGGGCACGTCCCGCACGCCATCCGCCGCAACCTGGACCTCACGTACATCGTGATGGACAACCAGATCTACGGCCTCACCAAGGGCCAGCTCTCGCCCACCTCGCCCAAGGGGCTGCACACCGTCACGAGCGGCCTCGGCAGCCTCGAGGAGCCGGTGAACCCGCTGCTCTACACCCTCGCCTACGGCGCCGGGTTCGTGGCGCAAGGGACCCCCGCCGACATGGCCGGGCTCGCCGAGATCATCGAAGAGGCGATTCGCTTCCCCGGCTTCGCCTTCGTGAACGTCCAGTCGCCGTGCGTGACGTTCGGCGAGGACGATCAGCAGGTGAAGGCGCACCGCGCGGCGATGAAGCCGCTGAAGTCGATCGGTCACGATCAGACGAGCCGCATCGCCGCGATGGATCTCGCGCAGCAGTACGGCCAGTCTCTCCACACCGGCGTCTTCTACCGGAACCCGGCGCCTGCGCCGACCTACGACGCCCAGGTCCGCGAACGGCAGCAGGCGATGGCCGAGAAGGCCGTGCCGCGCGAGCGCATCCTCGATATGTTCGTGCAGAAGTAACGAGAGAGGTCGACCCGTGGAAAAGACCCGCAAGATCGACTTCAAGACGCTCGGGCTGCGAGACGCCCTCGACCTGGCGATGCTCATCGAGGAAGAGGCGATGGATCGCTACGGCGAATTCGCCGACTCGATGGAGCTGCACCACACCCCCGCGGCGGCGAAGTTCTTCCGCTTCATGAAGGGGATCGAACAGCTGCACGAGGCGAAGCTGAGGGGCCGGCGCGAGGAGCTGTACCCCAACGTCCCACGCGTCGTGACGCGCGAGATGATCTACGACATCGAGGCCCCCGAGACGCATGAGCCGCGCGTGCACATGACGGCGCGCGACGCCCTGAAGATCTCGCTGGGCGCCGAGGTGAAGGCGTTCGAGTTCTTCGACGCGGCGCTCAAGCAGGTGAAGGATCCGGGCGTCGGCGGGCTCTTCGAGGAGCTGCGCAACGAGGAGCTGGAGCACCAGGAGCTCGTCAAGAAGATGATCGCGAAGCTCCCGCCGGACGACGCTGGCGACATCGCCGACTACGAAGATCCGCCGGTGATGCAGTAGGATCCAGGCGCGCCCGAACCGCTCGTATGGCGGTCGGGCGCCGTGCACCATCGAGCTGCCGGGCGGAGGTTGGGGATGACGCCGAGCGAGATTCGCAAGGAGCTGCTGGATCAGCACGCCGGGCTGCGCACCAAGATCGAGGCGACGCGCGTCGCCGCCGAGCGGTGGAGCGGCGGTCAGCAGGCGCGCGAGGAGCTGCGGAGCTGCCTCGCGACGCTGGCCGACGGCGTCCGCGCCCACAACCGACGCGAGGAGGAGCTGCTGCGCGACCTCATCCCGAGCGCCGACGCCTGGGGGCCGGCGCGCGCGGAGGTCATGCAGGAGACGCACGTCCAGGAGCACAAGGACCTGTACGAGGCGCTCATCGACGCGGGCGCGGCCCCCGACGCCACGTCGGGCGTGCCTCCGGTCCTGAAGCTGCTCGACCAGATGGCCGAGCACATGAAGCGCGAGGAGAGCTCGTTCCTCGGCGCGGACGTGCTGCGCGACGACGCGGTCACGCCCGACTTCTTCGGCGGCTGAAGCGCGACGAAACGGTGTCGAGGAGCCGTCCCGAGGGGGCGGCTCTTCCGCTTTTTGGGGTCGAGATCCGGCCCACGAAACGCGCGCGGGGTGCCTCGAACGGGCACCCCGACGCGTCGATCGCCGAGCCGCTTCAGCGCTGCGTGAGCTTGACCGCCGCCTGCGCCTGCGCCGCCTGCAGCGGCGCCATCATCTCCACGCCGGCGCGCGTCGACGCCTCGATCAGCGGACGCGGCCAGAGACCGAGACCGACGACCGCGAGGACGCAGAGGCCGATCGCGAGCTGGAGCGCCGGCGGCGGCTGCGGCGTCGGAAGGTCGCCTTCGTCGGTCATGTACGCCGCCTGCAGCACGCGCAGGTAGTAGAAGAGCCCCATCACCGCGAGCACGATGCCGGAGATCACGAGGCCGATCAGCCCCGCGCGCCACGCCGCGAGGAAGACGTAGAGCTTCGCCCAGAAGCCGATCACGAACGGGATCCCCGCCAACGACAGCAGGAACATGAGCAACGAGAGCGCGAGCCCGGGCGACCGGCGGTGCAGCCCCGAGAGCGACGCGAACGTGTAGCCGCCCCCCGCCTCGGCCGCCGTGTGGACGACGAGGAACGCGCCGAGGTTGGTGAACAGGTAGGCGGTCAGGAAGAAGAGGACCATCCCGAGGCCCATCGCGTCGTTGGCCGCGAGCGCGACCAGCACGTAGCCCATCTGCGCGATGCCGGAGTAACCGAGCAGGCGGCGCAGATCGGTCTGCGGCAGGGCGAGCAGGTTGCCGACGCCCATCGACAGGAAGGCGATGATCGCCATCGGCGGCAGCCAGACGTCCTTGTGCGCGCCGAGCCCGAACAGGAAGATCGACGTGAGCACCGACATGCCAGCGGCCTTCGGCGCGACCGAGAGGAACGCGACGAACGGCGTCGAGGCCCCCTGGTACGTGTCGGGCACCCACATGTGGAAGGGGACCATGCCGATCTTGTAACCGACGCCGCCGAGCACGAAGACGAGGCCGAGCGCGGCGAGCGGCGAGAGAGGCGTGGCGGCGAGCAGATCGAGCTTCGTGGTCCCCTGCATGCCGGTGAGCAGCGCGAGGCCGAAGAGCGTGATGGCCGTGCTCGTCGCGCCGACCAGGTACATCTTGAGGCCGGCCTCCGAGGCCCAACCGCGCGGCGCGACGCCGGCGCCCGTCGGCTCGGCGTCGGTCTTCGAGTACGCCGCCATGATGTAGAGCGGGATCCCCATCAGCTCGAACGCGACGACGATGAGCAGCAGGTCGCGCGCGCCGGGGAGGATCATCATGCCGGCGAGGCTCGAGAGGAGCATCAGCCAGAACTCTCCCTGCCGGTGCGGCGTGCGCTTGGCGACGTCGTCGAGCCCGCCGAGCGCGCCGAGCAGCCCGCCCATCAGGAAGAGCCGCTGCAGGTAGGTGGCGAAGTACGACGCGCGATACGCGCCGTGCATCGCGGTGCCGCTGTTGGTCTCGTGGAAGAAGCTCACGCAGAAGAGCGCGGCGAGGCCGAGGATCACGACCCAGCCGACGACGGGCGCCGGCGTCTTGCTCCTCGCGCCCCCCGGAGGCGGCACCGGGAGCATCAGGTCGACGAGCAGCGCGACGACGGCGAGCGCCGACACCGCGAGCGGGAGCCAGAGCGTGGCGAGCTCTTTCACGGAAGCCTCGCGAGGGCAGAGACCGGAGCGAGGACCTTACCGAGGTACTCGACGCTGCCCGGATCGATGTAGTCGAGGATGAGCCGCGGCCAGAAGCCCAGGATCACCAGGCACGAGCCGAGGATCACGATCGCGCCCCACTCGGTCTTCTTCGCGTCCGAGAGGTCGTGGAAATCGTGGCTCGGCCCGGGGCCCCAGAAGATCGAGCGCGTGGCGCGCAGCACGTAGATGGCCGTGATGAACGCGCCGAGCACGCCCGGGATGGCCCAGAAGTAGTGCTGACTCTTCCACGCGGCGAGGAAGACCATGAACTCCGACACGAACCCCGCCGTGCCCGGCAGGCCGAGCGACGAGAGGCAGCCGAGCGTGAAGAACGCGGCGACGCCGGGCATCACGTTGGCGAATCCACCCATCTTCAGGATCGCGCGGGTGTGCGCGCGCTCGTAGACGAGGCCGACGAGGGCGAAGAAGAGGCCCGTCATGATGCCGTGCGCCACCATCTGGAAGACGGCGCCGTTCCAGCCGGTGGTGGTCAGCGTCGCGGCGCCGAGCATGACCACGCCCATGTGGCTGACCGAGCTGTAGGCGATGATGTACTTGAGGTCGGTCTGGTTCATCGCGCAGAACGCGCCGTAAAGCACGTTGATCGCGGCGACCGCGCCCACGACGGGCACCCAGTAGCGCGCCCCTTCGGGGAGGATCACCATGCCGACGCGCATCACGCCGAAGGCGCCGAGCTTCATCAGGACGCCTGCGTGGAGCATCGAGACCGCGGTGGGCGCCGAGGCGTGACCGTCGGGCGACCAGGTGTGGAACGGGAAGACGCCGGCGAGGGTGCCGAAGCCGAGCCACACCAACGGGAACACGATGATCTGCGTCTGCCGGTCGTACTTCGTGTTGGCGAGCACGCCCATGTCGAAGGTCGTGCCGCCCGCCTTGAGGAACAGCACGAAGATGGCGGCCATGATCGCCGCCGAGCCGACCAGCAGCATCAGCGTCAGCTTCATCGCCGCGTACTGCTTGCCGCCGATGTCGAAGATGTTCCAGACGAACTTAAAGGGCCCGCGGGCCGGCACCTTGTGGCTCGACCCCCAGATGCCGATGAGCACGTACATCGGCAGCACGGCGATCTCGTAGAACAGGAAGAAGACGAGCAGGTCCTGCGAGACGAACACGCCGAACACGCCGGCGGTGAGCACCAGCAGCAGCGCGAAGAACTCGCGGTCGCGCGTCTTCACCGTCCAGCTCGCCAGCACGCCGGCGAAGAGGATCACGCCGGTGAGCACGAGGAGCGGGCCACCCCAGCCGTCGAGCGCGAGCTTCACGTGCACGCCGAACGAGGGGATGAGCGGGTAGTCCTCGACGCGCTGCAGGCCGCCGAGCGCCTTGTCGTAGGTGCGGATCGCCACGAGGCTCCCCGCGAAGGAGATCGCCGCTCCGACGAGCGACACCAGGCGGATCGCCAGGCGCGAATTCGCGCCGTCGCGCTCGGAGATGAACATCACGATCAGCGCCGCGATGGCGGGCGCCGCCACGATGATGGACAGCAGATGCGAGTTCATCGCCAGCTCCCGAAGACGGCCCAGACCGCGAGGCCCACGACGCCCAGCACCACTGCGAGCACGTAGTCGGGGGCGAACCCCGACTGTATGGGTCGCGCTTTGCGCCCCGCCTCGATCGCGCCGTAGCCGAGCAGGTTGATCAGCCCGTCGACGACGTAGCGGTCGACGAAGGCGAGCCCGGAGGCGACGACGAGCGTCACGTTGTGGAAGCCGTACTCGTAGACCCGGTTGACCAGCCGCGTCTTCGCGATCCGGTCGACCAGGGCGACGGCGGCCGGCTGCTCGGTCCGCGGCCCGCGTCCGTAGACGAAGTACGCGAGCACGATGCCGGCGAGGCCGAGGCTCGACGCGACGGCCGGGCCGGTGCCGAAGTGGAAGTGGTAGTGCTCGCCCTGCACGTGCGCGAACGTCGCGCCGAAGTAGCCGGCGACCACCGTCGGGACCATGAGCACCATGAGCGGCCCGCTCATCGAGAGCCCGGACTCGTGCGCGTGGGCCGCCTTCTCGTTCGACGGCTTGCCGAAGAAGGCGACGAAGACGACCTTGCCCATGTAGAACGCGGTCAGGAACGCGGTGAGCATGAGCGCCGCGTAAGGCACGTTGCTCAGCTGCCCCTCGACCGCCTCGAGCACCAGGTCCTTGCTGAAGAAGCCCGAGAGGCCGGGGACGCCGGCGAGGGCGAGCGAGCCGACGATGAAGGCGCTCGCGGTGATCGGCATCTTCTTCGCGAGGCCACCCATGTCGGTGATCTCGTTGGAGTGCACCGCGTGGATGGCGCTGCCGGCGGCGAGGAAGAGCAGCGCCTTGAAGAAGGCGTGCGTCGTGAGGTGGAAGAAGCCGCCGAGCATCGAGCCGGCGCCGAGCGCGGCGACCATGTAGCCGAGCTGGGAGCAGGTCGAGTAGGCGAGCGTCTTCTTGATGTCGGTCTGCACGAGCGCGAGCAGCGCCGCGAAGAGCGCGGTCGCGGCGCCGAGGCCGAGCATCACCATGCGCGTGGCGGGCGCCTGCGCGAAGAGCGGGTTGGTGCGGACCACCAGGAAGACGCCGGCGGCGACCATGGTGGCGGCGTGCAGCAGCGCGGAGACCGGCGTCGGGCCCTCCATCGCGTCGGGGAGCCAGACGTGCAGCGGGAACTGCGCCGACTTGCCGACCACCGCGAGGAAGAAGAGGAGCGTGACCGCCGTGGCGACGCCGTGCGAGAGCTTCGCGTCCCAGCCGAAGTTGCCGGTCGCGGCGAAGAGCACGAGGAGCCCGAAGAGCAGCCCCATGTCGGCGAACTTGGTGACCCAGAACGCCTTCACGGCCGCGCGGGCGGCGCTCGGCTTCTTGAAGTAGAAGCCGATGAGCAGGTAGCTCGTGACACCGACCAGCTCCCAGCCAGCGAAGAGCTGCAGGATGTTCGGCGCGATCACCAGCGTGTTCATCGAGAAGAGGAACAGCGCGTGGAGCGTGAAGTACCGCCCGTAGGCCGCGGGCGGCTCGTCGTGCATGTAGCCGACCGAGAAGACCTGCACGCAGGTCGCGACCAGCGTCACCACGACGAGCATCGAGGCGGAGATGCCGTCGACGCGCACGCCGACCTCGGCGACCACGGTCGAGCCGGCGTGGATCCACGGCGCGACGAGCTGCTGCGGCACCTCGTCGTGCAGGCGATCCATGAAGAGCGCGATCGCCGAGCCGAGCGAGACGAGGGAGGAGAAGATCGCGACCGCGGCGGCCGGCCACCCCTTCTTGCGGAGCGGCACGAGCGCCGCGAGGGCGAGCGCCGCGATCGCGGGGGTCCAGAGCGCGACGAGCGCGTACATCACCGGGCGGGTCATTGCTTGAGCTCGCTTGCGAGGTCGACGCGGGTGTCGGAGTGAGCGCGATAGAGGAGGATGACGAGCGCGAGCCCGACGGCCACTTCGGCCACCGTGAGCGCGAGGGCGAAGATCGCGAAGATCTGCCCCGAGACGCCGCCGCGGAAGCGGCTCATCGCGACGAAGACGAGGTTGGCGGCGTTCGCCATCAGCTCGACCGAGAGCAGGATGGCGACCACCTGGCGGCGCGTGAGCAGGCCGTAGACGCCGACGCTGAAGAGCGCCGAGGCGAGGAGGAGAACGTGCGAGAGCGTCATGCGGCCACCTTGGAGCTCGCGTCGTCGTCGCCGGACGCCGAGGGCGGCGGGGCGGGGATCTCGGCGGCGGGTCGAGGCGCGTGGAGCGCGCGCACCGCGGCGCCGAGGTCGCGCTTTCGTGCGAGGACGATCGCGCCGATGATCGTGCCGAGGAGCAGGAGCGAGAGGACCTCGAAGGCGAAGACGTGCTCGACGAGCAGCGCCCGCCCGAGCTCCGCGGTCGTCGTCGGCGGCGTGACGCGCAGGACGTCGAGCCCTTCGGTCTTGTCGATGGCCGCCGCGAGCACGACGAAGAGCAGCACCGCGGCGATCGCGCCGCGGACACCGCCGGTCGACTCGGCCGGGACGTCGAGCCCCTCGTGGCGCCGGGTGATCATGACGCCGAAGATCATCAGCGTCATGACGCCGCCGACGTAGAGGAGGACCTGCACGCTCGCGAGGAACGAGGCGCCGACGATCGCGTAGAGCCCCGCGGTGGCGAGGAGCGTCCCGCCGAGCCAGAGCGTCGCGCGGATGAGGTTGTCGCTGCGCACGACCATGATCGCCGTCGCCAGCATGCAGAGGGCGACGAGGCCGAAACCGATCGACTGGATCATGCGCTCGCCTCCTTCGCGGCGTCGCTCTTCGCGCCTTCGGCCTTCGCCGGCTCGGCTTCCTTCGGCTTCGCTTCGCCGTCGGGCTTGGCCTCGGCGTCGGGCTTCGCGGCCGCCTTCGCCTCCGCAGCCGGGGCCGCTTCCGCAGGTGCGGCCGCAGCCGGGGTCGCGTCCGCAGGCGCTGCGGGAGCCGGAGTCTCCTTCTTCTCGGCCACGGGCTTCTTCTCCGGCGCGGGCTTCTCGTCGCCGGGCGGGGCGGCTGTCGCGTCCGCGGCGGGCTTCTTCTCGGGCGCGGGCTTCTTCTCCGCGGCAGGCTTCTTCTCGGCCTTCGGGAGCTCTTGCATCTCCTGCAGGACGGTCCCCTTGGCCCAAGCCGCCGTCTTCGACTTCGCGTTGGCGCGGAGGCGCTCGAGGTTCAGCACGAGGTCCTCGCGCTCGAAGCCCGGCACCTCTTGCTCGCGCACCATGTAGATGGCGTTGCTGTTGCAGACCTGCACGCAGAGCTCGCAGCCGATGCAGGCGGTGAGATCGAGCACGAAGGTGTCGGCGTACTGGCGCTTCTTGCCGGTGACGGGCGACTCGCGCTTCCCCTCGCTCTTGATGTGGATGATCTGCGAGGGGCAGATCTTCTCGCACGCCATGCACGCGATGCAGGCGAGCTCGCCGTTCTCGTCGTCGGGGAGCGCGAAGCTCGCGCGCAGGCGCTCGGCGCGCGGGCGGATGACCTCGGGGTACTCGTAGGTCGCCGGCTTGCGGAAGATCTGGCGAAACGTCGTCGCCATCGCCTTGAGGCTGTCGATGAAGTAGCCCATCAGCGCGCCCCTCCCGGCCAGTACTGCACGAACGCCGCGGCGAGGAACACGAGCCCCAGGCCGAGCGGGGTGAGGCGCTTCCAGCAGAGATCCATCAGCTGATCGGATCGGAAGCGCACGAGCGACCAACGCACCCAGTAGACCGAGACGAAGATCAGCAGCGTCTTGAGCACCATCCAGTGCAGCCCCGGCGCGAAGGGGCCGTCCCACCCTCCGAAGAAGAGCGCGGCGGCGACGGCCGAGCCGACCATCGTGTGGACGTACTCGGCCATGTAGAAGAGCGTGAACTTGGCGCCGGTGTACTCGGTGGTGATGCCCGCCACGAGCTCGCTCTCGGCCTCGGGGATGTCGAACGGGATGCGGTTCGATTCGGCCAGCATGGCGAGATAGAAGAGGAGGAACGCCGGCAGGCCCGGGAGGATCGGCCAGACCGCGAACCAGTGGTGCGTGGCCTGCCAGTCGACGATGCCCGACACGCTGAGCGAGCCGGCCAGCACCACCGGCACCATGGTCGCGAGCACCAGCGGGACGCCGTAGCTCACCGACTGCGCGATGGCGCGCATGCCGCCGAGGAGCGCGAACTTGTTGTTGCTCGACCAGCCGGCCATGAACGTCGGGACGACCATCAGCCCGCCGACGCCGAGGATGTAGACCACGCCGACGTCGAGGTCCGCGGAGATGACCTTCGCCGAAAAGGGGACGACGGCCGCGGCGGCGAGCGAGAAGATCGCGGCGAGCGGCGGCGCGAGGTTGAACAGCGCGTGGTCGGCGTCGCGCGGGATGATGTCCTCCTTCTGGAGGAGCTTCACTACGTCGGCGACGGGCTGGAGCAGGCCGACCGGCCCGGTGTAGGTCGGCCCGATGCGCGACTGCATGCGGCCGGCGAACTTGCGCTCGAACCAGATGCCCATGGCGATCGACGTCAGGACCGCGAGGCAGACGATGGTGCCGTACACGGCGCCGTGGATCAGCGCGGACTGCGTGGCGGGGTTCATCGGTCGACCTCACCCATGATCGGGTCGAGCGAGCCGAGGATCGCGACGGCGTCGCTGACGGTGGCGCCCGGCATGATGTACGGGATCGCCGAGAGCGCGTGCAGGCTGGGAGGGCGGATCTTGAGCCGGTAGGGGCTGGTCGGCGTGTCGCCGCCGCCGATGACGAAGGTGCCGAGCTCGCCGCGCGGCGTCTCGATGCCGACGTAGACCTGTCCGCCCGCGGACTTCGCCATGGTCGGCTGGCGGATCGGCTTGTAGCCGTTGATCGGCCCCTCGGGCATGCCGTCGATGGCCTTGCGACAGAGCGCGATGCTCTCGGCCGTCTCGTCGAAGCGGACGCGCATGCGCGCGTAGGTGTCGCCGCCCTGGCGGACGATGACCTTCGGGACGAGCTCGTCGTACGCGCTGTAAGGGGCGTCGCGGCGCAGATCGTGGTCGATGCCGCAGGCGCGGAGGATCGGGCCGGTGATCCCGAGCTCGAGGGCGAGCTGGCCGTCGAGCACGCCCACGCCCTTGGTGCGGGCCTGGAAGATCGCGTTGCCGAGGCTCATCGCCTCGTACTCGGGGATGCGCGCCTCGATGATGTCGAGCGCCGCGTTCACCTTGGCCGCGAAGCCGGCGGGGAGGTCGTGGCGCTGACCGCCGATCGTGTGCGTGTTGTAGTGGAAGCGCGCGCCGGTCACCTCCTCGAAGAGGTCCAGGATCAGCTCGCGCTCTCGGAACGTGTGGATGAAGGCCGTCGAGCCGCCGCCGAGCGCGCCGCCGAGGTCGATGCAGAAGGTGCCGAGCGCGAGGAGGTGCGAGGCGATGCGCTGCAGCTCCGCGAAGAGCGTCCGCATCCAGCGCGCGCGCCGCGGCACCTCGACGCCCAGCAGCTTCTCGAACGCCATGTTGAGCGCTTGCTCGTTCGTCATCGGCGCGACGTAGTCGTTCTTGTCGACGATCGGCGTCTGCTGGACGAACGAGAGCTTCTCGCAGAGCTTCTCGACCGCGCGGTGGAGGTAGCCGACGTACGGCGTAGCCTTCACGATGATCTCGCCGTCGAGGTGGAGATCCATCCGGAAGACGCCGTGCGTGGACGGGTGCTGCGGCCCGAAGTGCAGCAGCATCAGATCCGCGTCGGGGTCGTAGTGCCGGATCGAGAGGTGAGGATCGACGCTGCCGCGCACTGCGCTCTGGCGCGTCGCGGTGACCGTAATGACCTGGTTCATGGGGTTACCGTCGGCTCCGCGTCGTCATCGCCACGGCGGGCACGCCTTGTCGGCGGGGTAGTCCTTGCGGAGCGGGTGCCCTTCCCAGTTGTCGGGCATCATCAGGCGCCGCAGATCGGGGTGCCCGGCGAAGCGCACGCCGACGAGGTCCCACTGCTCGCGCTCCTGCCAGTCGGCGCCGGCGAAGACGCCGACGAGCGACGGCGCTTCCTGGCCTGGCTCGAGCTTCAGTCGCCAGCTCACGAGCTTGGAGCCCGCGCCGACGGTGCGGAGCGCGTACGCGACCTCGAAGCGCTCCGGCGCGACGACCTTGCCCGTCTTCTCGGGGAAGTGCGTGGCGACGACGTAGACGAAGATCTGGTAGCCCATGCCGCGCAGCCGCCGCGCGAGCGCGACGTGCTTGTCGGCCGCGACCACCGGCGCGCCGTCCTTGGGTGCGAGCTCGGTGACGCCGAACTCGTCGCGCAGGAGCGCTTCGATCTCGGCGGGGGGCGTGGACGCGATCGCGTCCGGAAGCTGATCGGGCGCGCGCTCCTCGCCGTCTTCGGGCTCGTCGCTGCGATCGAAGGAGGACGCGTTCAGCGCCGAGTCCTCCTGCTGCTGATCGAGCGCGCGATCGCGCGCGGGGTCGAGCAGCCGGGCGATCGACGGTCGCGTGACGTCGAGCATCCCAGGACGATCGTCGTGGGGCGGGAGCTTGCCGGCGCGTCGGAGGGCGACCTTCTCCTTCAAGCGAAGGAGCCCCTGCATCAGCGCCTCGGGGTTGGGCGGGCAGCCGGGGATGTAGATGTCGACCGGCAGCACGGTGTCGATGCCCGGCACCACCGCGTAGAGGTTGCGGTAGAAGTCGCCGGAGATCGCGCAGGAGCCCATCGCGATCGCCCACTTGGGCTCCGGCATCTGCTCCCAGAGCGTCTTCACGCGCGGCGCCATCTTCACCGTGATGGTGCCGGCGATGACCATGACCTCCGCCTGGCGAGGCGTGGCGCGGACGATGGTGCCCATGCGATCGAGGTCGACCCGGCTCGCGGCCGCGGCCATCAGCTCGATGCCGCAGCAGCTGGTCGCCATGGGGAAGATCCAGAGGCTGTTCATCAGCCCCCAGTTCAAGAGCGCGTCGAGCGACGTCGTGGCGACCGAGAGCCCCGGCACGTTGAGCAACGTGTCGTAGAGCGGGTGGTCGTACGCGAGCGCCCCCTCGTCGACGACGGGGAGCCGCTTGCGCCCGTCGCCCGAGCCGTTGCCATTCACTGCCATTGCAAGGCCTCCTTACGGAGCGCGTAGAGCCAGCCGAGCATGAGCACCACCACGAACAGGACGGCCGCGACGAACGCGGCCGATCCGAGCTCGCGGAGCACGACCGCCCAGGGAAAGAGGAAGACCGCCTCGACGTCGAACAGCACGAAGAAGATCGCCACGACGTAGTAGCGAGCGTGGAACTGCATCCACGCGAGCCCAGCGGGCTCTTCACCGCACTCGTAAGTGCGGTGCTTCAACGGCGAATCGCTCTTCGATCGAACACGGATCACGCGCGAGGCCGCGAGCAGTCCGAAACCGATGAGCGACGAGACGACGAGGAACGCGAATACGGAGAGCCAACCGGAGTGCATCGAGGCACCTGCGAAAGCGGCTCCGTGGTGACGCGGCCAGGCAGAAAGGACCGGTGGCGCCACGACGGACCCAGCGCGCCGGCGGTACGCACGTTCCACGCCAGCACCGCTGCCGGTTATTTCGGCGGATGGGCGTACGCGAAGAGCGCGGCAGACGCAGAACCTGCGTCGGTTTGCAGGCGTTTCGCGTCGTTCCAAGGCTGAGCAGGAGCGCGGTGCCCCGGCGCGAGGCGCTCGCTGCGTGGCGAAAGCGGGGCTCGACGAGACAAAAAGAAGGACGGCGCGAGGCCCCTGGAGGGAGCGTCGCGCCGCTCGAAAGAGGTGCGTTTCAGGCGCGGAAGCGAGAGGGGAAGGAGCCGGAGCCCGCCTTCTCCTTGAGCTCGGCATCGTCGGGGTGGAGGGCGATCGCGCGGGCGATCAGCGCCGCTTCGGTCTCCTCGTGCCCCGGATCGGGCACGCAGCACTCGACCGGACACACCGCCTGGCAAGCCTCCTTCTCGTGGAAGCCGACGCACTCGGTGCAGCGCTCGGCGTCGATCACGTAGGTGTCGTCGCCCTGGGAAATGGCCTCGTTCGGGCACTCGGGCTCGCAAGCCCCGCAGTTGATGCATGCGTCGGTGATGTGAGTCGCCATGGTGCCCGGCGGCGTTAGCAAGACGTCGGCCACGAGTCGGAGCGGGTCGTGCGCCAGCTTGTTACGGGCTACGGGTATGCGGTCACGTACCTGCTCGACGGCGCCGCGCCGGCGCTCGCGGGGTGGGATCATCCGCCACCATCTCGCGATCGCATATCACGGAGGCTCGATCGCTCCCGTAATCGCCTCGATCTTGACGGCGAAGCAGACCCTCGGGTGAACGACCATCGAACTCACGTGCCACGATGTATCGATCCGGCATCGAAAACTGGCGATCGCACGATGGTACGAAGCGATCGCGCGCCGACGTCCTGGGGCGATGGGCGCGGCCCGGAAGCTCGGCAGCGGGCATCCACCACCTATCGATCCGCTACACGCTCCACTACAAACGCGACCCGTAGACATATCGATCGCAAGGACCGCATCGAGAGATCGCTCATGAAGATCCCGATGACCGCGGCTTCCAGGGTGTGATCAGGCGTCCGGTTCATCCGGCCAGAGCAGCCCACCGAGCTCGGAGGCCCGCGGGACGCGTCGCTCGAGCGCGGCGAGCAGCAGCGTGGGGCTGGCCGCGATCGTCACGCGCTCGCGCGCTCGGGTGATGGCCGTGTAGACCAGTTCGCGCGTGACGATGGGCGAGGCGCGGTCGGGGAGCACCACGAAGGGGTGGGCGAACTGGGAGCCCTGGCTCTTGTGGATGGTCATCGCGAAGACCGTCTCGTGCGGGGGGAGCCGGGCGACGTCCAGATACTCGACGCTACCGGGCTCGAGCCCGGCGAAGGCGACGCGTGCGTCTCGACCGGGCTGGCGCGCGACCACGATGCCCACGTCGCCATTCATGCGGCCGACCTCGTAGGCGTTCTCGGTGATCAGGAGGGGGCGGCCGGCCCAGAAGGGCCCCGAGACGCCGAGCCCGGGCAGCGCCTCCGCCAGCGCGGCCTGGATCGCGGCGTTGAGCCCGGCGACGCCGAGGGGGCCACGACGGACGGCGGCGAGTACGCGGACGCGATCGAAGGCCCGCAGCACCTCCGCGTGGAACGCCTCGTCCCGCTGATCGGCGGCGGGGCCGCGGCGAAGGAGCTCGAGGTAGCCGCGATAGCCCTCGACGATCGCGCCGAGCGCCTCCTTGGCGAGGCGACCGTCGCGGTGGGGCAGCAGCGCGAGATCACGAAAGGGCCCCTCCCCCGCCGCAGCCCGCCCGGCGAGCCAGGCGGCGGCATCGGCGAGACGACCGGGGGACCCCTCGGCGATGGCGCGTGCGACGCGGCCGATGCCGCTCCCCGCGTCGAAGCGGAACGGCTGGTGGAAGTGCACGATGCCGTCGGCGAGCGGCGGTACGCTCGCGTCGGCCCGGACGAGCGGCGCGACGCTGGGCTCGAGCGAGGCCAGACGCTCCACGAACGCGGGGGTGAACCGGAGCTGCGCGAGCCCCGCGCGTGACGTCAGGTCGGCCAGGACCGAGCCGGCCTCGACGCTGGCGAGCTGATCGCGGTCGCCGAGCAGCACGAGCCTCGCCCCCTCGGCGACCGCGTCGACGAGCTTGCTCATCAGCGCGAGGTCGACCATCGACGCCTCATCGACGACGACGACGTCGTACGCGAGCCGCCGGTCGGGGCCGTGGCGGAACCTCGTGGGGTTGGCGGGATCCCAGCCGAGGAGCCGATGGATGGTGGTGGCCTCGCGGGCGCGCAGCCACGCGCGCTCGTCCTCGCGGATGGGGAGCCCTTCGAGCTGCTCACCGAGCGCTTGCTTCAGCCGCACCGCGGCCTTGCCCGTGGGGGCCGCGAGGGCGACCCGCGGCGGACGCGACCAGCGTGCCTGCCACTGAGCGTGGAGCAGCAGCAGCAGCTTGCGGACGGTAAAGGTCTTTCCTGTACCCGGACCGCCGGAGAGCACGGAGAGCGGCCGCAGGACGGTCAGCAGCCCGCCGAGGCGCTGGAGCGGCGCGGCGTCGGCGAAGAGGCGCTCGAGGTCGCGGCGGAGCTGTACCGCGTCGAGCGGCGCGCCGTCGACGCCGGGCTCCGGGGCCTCCGCGCGCCGCACGATCGCGTCGCGGAGCCGGCGCTCGTAGCGGTGGTAACGGAGCGTGCTCACGAGCCGACGACCGCGCACGAAGGGGCGCGGCGGCGCGGCGTCGGGCTCGCCGACGAGCACGGAGGCGCGCACGCGGGCGTTCCACCCGACCGGATCGGCCGGCCACCGGAGCGGCGCCTCGTCGCCAGCCGCGTCGGCGTCGGCGTCGGCGTCTGCCGCAGCGAGCCCGCGAGCGGCGCCGGCCTCGCTCGCGAGCGAGCGGGCGATCGTCGCGAGATCGACGCCGATGTGGCCGACGCGCGGCGCGCGCACCGCGAACGCGAGGCCGAGCAAGACCTCCGCGTCGCGCTCTGCGCCGAGCGCGGCGAGGCGATCGACGACGTGGACGTCGGCGAGAGAGAGGACCTCGCGCGCGACGAACGGCGCGACGAGCCGCGCGAAGTCCGCGTGCAGCAGGCAGAGCGGGCGCGGCGGGCTCATCGCGGGGCCCCCTCGGCGTCGAACAAGGCCGACAGGCCCTCGATGATCTCGCGCGGCGGCCGATCGAAGAAGACGCCGGGCACGCCGCCGTCGGCGCGCGGCGCGTCGCGTCCGGTCATGCCGCGCAGGAACAGGTACGCCGCGCCGCCCACGTGCGTGTCGTAGTCGTAGCCAGGCACGCGGAGCCTCAGGTAGCGGTGCAGCGCGACGAGGTAGAGGTGGTACTGCACGTAGTAGTGGTTGTGCTCCATCTCGGCGCGCAGCGCCTCGAAGGCGTAGTCGTCGAGCGTCGAGGAGCGGACGCGGCCGCCGGCGGGCCGTGGACCGAGCAAATTCGTCTTGTAGTCGACCACGAACCAGCGCGCGGGGGCGCCGTCCTGCGCGCGCTCCGCGGCGTGCACGCGGAACACGAGATCGATGTTCCCCGTGAGGAAGCCGGCCAGCTGCCCGAAGTCGAGCTGCGCGAGCTCGGCGACGTAGTCGGCGCGCATCGCGGAGTCCGGGCCGGGGCAGGCGCGTCGCGCGAAGATCGCGCCGAGCGCGCCGCCGTCGATCGCCCCTTCGCCGCGGAAGGCGTCGCCGCCCGCGAGCGGGAGATCGAACTTGAGCTCGTCGAGGCGATCCCCGAGCGGCACGTCCGCGAGCGCGCGGTCGCAGAGCGCGGGGCCCAGGGGGGTCGCCAGCACGGCGGGGAGACTCGCGGCGAGGAGCGCGCGGTCGGCCGCGGACGCGACGCCCATCCGATCGCCGAGCGCCGCGACCAGCTCGACGAGGGGCCGCCCGGGCGGCGCCTTCTCGTGGAGCGTTCGGAAATCGAGGAGCTCGAGCAGCTTGTGTACGAACTTGCCGATCTCGGTGCCGCTCGCGAGGGCGAAGAGCGGGACGTCCGGGGCGGCCACTTGCCGATCGCCCGCCTCGCCCGACTCGCCCGACTCGCGCGCCTCGCCCGGCGCGCCCGCGCGCACCGCGGGGGACGACGCGAGCGCCACCTCGTCGAAGTCCTCCCCTTCACGCTGGTCGCGAGCCTCGTGGGCCTGCAGCGCGTCACGCGCGTCACGCGCGTCACGCGGATCGCGCGTCAGCTCCTTGCCGCGGGTCAGCGCGGTGAAGCTCGAGCGGGCCCACCCGTCGTCGAGCGAGGCGCGTCGGAACTCGCGCGCGGCGAGCGCGGGCGCGTCGGCGAGGACGCGGGACGCGAGCCGTCCGGCGCCGGGCGGGGCGCAGACCGAGAGCTCGATCGTGGGCGTCCCTGCGCGCTCCGAGCCGCGCGAGAGGCGCGCGAGGTCGGCGCGGAGCGAGGCGTCGTCGCGACCGAGCGCCGCCTTGATGCGCTCTCGCGCGAGGTCCACGCGGCGGGACGTGCGCGCGTGCCCGGGAGGTGCGCCCGCCACGCCCACCGCGTCGCCAGGCGTGGGCGGATCGCCGTGCAGCACGACGCCGAGCGGCGAGCGCTCGTATTGGCTCACGGGGCCGGCGTACGCCACCGCGTGGTGGCGCGCGCGCGTGAAGCCGACGTAGAGCAGCCGCAGCCCCTCCTGGAGCTGCTCCTCGCCGGCCCACGCGAGGTGCGTCGCCTTGGGCTCGCTCGCGAGGTCGAGCCGTAGATCGACCGCGAGCGGGCGCCCCTCACGCGCGCGATCATGGAAGCGGAGGTTGGGCTGATCGCGCTGCCCGACCGCGCTCGCCTCCCAGAGGTAGGGGAGGAAGACGACCGGGTATTGCAGCCCCTTGCTGGCGTGCGTCGTGACGACCTGCACCGCGTCGGCGTCGCTCTCTAGCCGCAGCTCCGCCTCCTCGGCCGGGGCGCCCGCCGACGCGCGCTCCAGACGCAGCCACTGGAGCAGGCCTGCGACGCCGAGGCGATCGGTCGTCTGGCGCACGTGCAGCAGCTCCGCGAGGTGGCGCACGTTGGTCACGCGCCGCTCGCCGTCCGGGAGCCGCAGCAACGTCGCGAAGACCCCCTCGTCGTCGAGCGCGCGCGAGAACGCGGCCGCGAAGCCGCGGGCGTCGAACCGCGCACGCCAGCCGGCGATCGCGGCGAGCCAGCGCGTCCACCGCCGGCCTTTGCCCCTCGCTCCGTCCTGGGACGCGGTCTGCGCCTCGTGCGCGGGCGGCGCGGATGGCGAGGTGCGATCGTCCGCCTCCTGCGCCGCGACGAGCTCGCGGGCCGTCCAGCCGAAGAGCGTCGAGACGGCGAGCGCGCGCGCGGGGGCGTCGCGACCGGGGGCGTCGAGCGCGGCGAGCCAGCGCTCCAGCGCCTCGGCCTCGTCGGAGTCCACCACGCTCCCCGCCTTCGCGACGATGGCGGGAACGCCGCGCGCGAGCAGCGCCTCGTGCACCTCGGCGGCCTGCGCGTTGGTGCGCACCAGCACCGCGACGTCGCGCGGCGCGACCCGACGGAAGGAGTCTCCGTGCGCGAGCTCCGCGTCCGAGCCGAGCAGCCCGACCACGTCGCCGGCGACGAGCGCGGGCACGAGCGCGATCGCCTCGCCCTTGGTGAACGGAGCCGGCGCCGCGCTCGGGGCCTCCGTCGCGCCGCGCGCCTCCGCGCCGAACCAG
>CAIXWQ010000007.1 GCA_903923175.1 uncultured delta proteobacterium
GAGCAGCTCGCGCGGCTCGGATGCGCGGACGTCACGCTCAGGGACGCTGGCGACGACGCGCCACGAGGGTGAGTGCGAGCCCCGCCGAGGCCGCGAGCGCGAGCGCGGAGAGGGGCGCGCCCGTTCCGACGTCGCACGCGCCGCAGCCCTGCTTGGGCGGCACCGCGGGCGGCGCGCCCGTGCTGCTCGAGGCGCTCGAGGCGCTGGCGCCCGTCGAGACCGAAGGGGCGACGCTCGGCGTCTCGCTCGCCGAGGCGCTGGCGGTCGGCGCCGGCGGCGGGCCGGCATCGGCGACCGCGGGGGCCTTCGGCTTCGGACTGCCGAGCTCGGCGAGCACCTCCTTCGGCACGGCCTTGTTCGTGGCGGCCTTCGGCCGACACCAGATCTCGCCCCAGACCGAGGCGCCACGCGTCCTGCACTGCTGCGAGAAGCCGTAGGAGGCGAGCTCGTCGGAGCACCAGGTGCGGTTGCCGAAGAACGCGCCGCAGCGGTGGCACTCCTGATCCTTCGGCGCGTTCTCGATCGTGCAGCTCTCCACGTAGTTGGGCGGCGGGGCGAGGTCGGCACGGGCGCTGCTCGCCAGCAAGGCGACCGAGGCGGCGAAGGGGACGGCGACGAGGCGAAGGACGTTGCGCATGTGCGACACATACCCCGAGGCGGCAGCGCGAACGAGGGCGGGGCGCCCCGATCGCCCCGCGCCGCGGAGCGGGGGGCTCTCGGACGCTCGCGCGCGTTCCGCTGCTGCCGGTCGAGGCGTACGCTGAGCTCGATGTCGCCCCTCGGTCACGGGGAAGAGATCGTCGTCCCGATGCGAGCGACAGAGCTCGCTTCCGTGGTCCCTTGCACGGCGATCCGCTCGACGCTGCTCAGCGCGTCGCTCCTCGCCATCCGCGAGCGTGGCCTCACCGATCGCTACTTCACGCACCTGCCGCGCGACGTGCACGCGACGGTGCAGACGCTCGTCGCCGGCTCGTGGATCCCGATCGAGGTCGCGAGGCACCACTACCTCGCGGTCGAGGCGCTCGAGCTCTCGCCTTCGGAGCAGTTCCAGATCGGCGGCGAGGTCGGCACGCGGATCCAGGCGAGCCTGCTCGGGCTCGTGTTCCGCCTCGCGCGCGGGAGCGGCGTCACGCCCTGGAACGCGCTCGGGATCTACCCGAAGCTCCGCGAACGCACCTTCCTCGGCTGCGACTCGCGCGTCGTGCGCGCGGGGCCCAAGGAGGCGCGCGTCGAGAACTTCGGGATCGCGCTCGCGTCGATCCCGTACTTCCGCAACGCGTGGCGAGGGATGGTCGCGAGCGCGCTCGGGCTGTTCTGCCGCCGGGTCTTCGTGAACGAGGTCGTCGGCCCGCGGCCGCCCGGCTCCTTCGCGTTCCGCGCGAGCTGGGTCTGAGGCCGCGCGGTCGCGCCGGCGCTCAGCCGAACTGCACCGAGCGCTTGGTGAACGAGCCGTAGGTGAAGCCGGCGAGGGGGAAGCGCGCGGGCTCGTCGCGATCGAGCGACGTGCCGAGCGAGAGGAGCACCGGGACGAAGTGCTCGACGGTCGGCAGCGCGGTGCGCACGCCGGGCCCGATCTCGCGGTACTTGGCGAGCGCGTCGACGTCACGCTTGGAGAGCGCCTCGCCGGTCCACGCGTCGAACTCGGTCGCCCACGCCGGGGGCTTGGTCCCCGGCTGCCACTCGATCGCCCGCATGTTGTGCGTGAGGAAGCCGCTGCCGACGATCAGCACCCCCTCGCGGCGCAGCGGCGCGAGCGCACGGCCGAGCGCGAGGAGCGGAGCCGGCTCCATCGTCGGGATCGAGAGCTGGAGGACCGGCACGTCGGCCTCCGGGTACATCGCGACCAGCGGCACGTACGCGCCGTGATCGAGCCCGCGCTTCGGCGCGTCGACGACGGACTGCGACGGCGAGACGAGCGCCCGCACCCGCTCGGCCAGCGCAGGCGCGCCGGGCGCGGCGTACTTCAGCTGCGAGTACCTCGCCGGGAAGCCGTAGAAGTCGTAGACGAGCGGCACCGGCGTCGTCGCGCCGAGGGCGACGGGCGTGTCGAGCCAGTGCGCCGAGACCATCAGGATGGCCTTCGGCTTCGGCATCGCCCGCGCCCACGCCCCGAGCTCCGACACCCACTGCTCGTCGTCGAGCAGCAGCGGCGAGCCGTGCGCGAGGAAGATGCTGGGCATCACGCCGTTCGTGCTGCCGTCGAGGGGGGCGTTCGTGGGCGCGCTCGTGGGGGACATGTCCGTGCTCCTCCGATCCGCGCTGCGCGTGCGACCGCACGCGGCGAGCAGCGCGCCGGCGCCGCCGCCGAGGACCGTGGCGAGCGCGGTGCGGCGATGCATGCGGAGAAGCTAGGCCGCGCCGGGCGCTCGGGCCACCGCGCGCGAGACAACCGCGCGTTGCACCCACGCAACAATCTCGGGCGCGTCAGAGCTTGCCGAAGCGCCCCGCGCGGTAGTCGTTGGTCGCGCGGTGCACCTCGTCCATCGTGCTCGCGACGAACGGGCCGAAGCGCGCGATCGGCTCGCCGATCGGCGGACCGGCGACGAACAGCACGGTGCAGGGGGCGCCGGGGCCGTCGACCTCGATCGGCACGCGGTCGCCGTCGTGCGCGAAGACCACCGCCTGCCCCACGCGCACGGCGTCGAGCTCGCGGCCGACCCGCGCCGTCCCCTCGACCACGTATCCGATGGCCTGCGTGCCCGCGGGCGCCTCGAGCTCGATGCGGCCGCGCGCGATCAGCTCGA
>CAIXWQ010000008.1 GCA_903923175.1 uncultured delta proteobacterium
GGCGGCATCGCCGCGATCGTAGATCGCGATCGCGCCGCCGCGCACCGGCCGTCACGCGTCGGTGGGCCTCGTCAGCTCCGACAGCGTGACGGCGCGCAGCCCGGCACGCTCGAGCCCCTCGAGGATGGCGGGGAGCGCGCGCAGCGAGGCCGGTTCGAAGTCCTCGCGCTCGGCCGCGTCGTGCATCAGGGCGATGGCGCCGTCGTCGAGCCCGCGCAGCACGCGCGCCTCCACGCGGTCGGCGTCCGCGCGCGCGAGGCCGTCGTAGCCGCGCACCGAGAACGCGACGATCCGCAGCCCCAGCTCCTCGGCGACCTCCGCGATGATCGGGTTGGTGTGGAGCACCGGCGGCCGGAGCCACTTCGAGCGGACCCCGAGCGCGTCCTCGAGCGTCGCCAGCGCGCGGCGCAGATCCTCGCGCACCCGCTCGCGGCCGCGCAGGGCGAAGAAGCGATCGTGCGCGAACGAGTGGCACGCGATCTCGTGCCCACGAGCGAGCGCGTCGCGTGCGACGGCGAGCCCCTCGCCTTCGAGCTTGCGGCCGATGACGAAGAACGTCCCCTTGGCGCCGGCCTCGTCGAGCCGATCGAGCACGAGGGGCGTGGTTCGCGCGCTCGGGCCGTCGTCGAAGGTCAGCGCCACGCGCGGCGCGGCGTCGCGCGGCTCGGCGCGCACCAGCGTGTCCGCCCACATGCCGAGCCGAGGCTCGAACACCCCCGCGAGCAGCACCCCCACGAACGCGCTCGAGGCCCCCAGCGCGACGAGCGGCGGCACCGGCTCGCGGAGGAGCGAGCGCGCGGCCAGGCCGATCGCCGAGGTGGCCGAGAGATACGCGAGCGCCCTCCCCGCCCTCACGCCGCCTTGCACCCCTCGCAGCGCACGCGCCCCTTGGTCTTGTGCTTGGTCGCGAGCGGCCGGCCGCACTTGTCGCACGTCGCGACCGAAGCGAAGCACGCCTCGCAGTAGTACGCGCTGAACCGCTCGAAGACGTCGAGCCGCGAATCGCCCTCGCAGTGCCCGGGCGTGTGGCACGGCCTCGGCTCGCGCGTGCCGCAGCCGCTGCAGACCACGAGCGGGTGTTGCTGCACCAGCCGCGCGAGGTCGTCGCCGACCGTCCCGTACGGCGCGACGCCGCTCCCGCGACAGAGCGGACAAACCGTGCCGAGCCGCGCCTGGATCGCCGCGCGGATGAACTCGCTCTTGTTCGGCATCGCGTCGAGCAGGGAGGCGAGCTCCGGCTCCACCTTGAACGCGACGATCTGCTTTGCGGGGCGCGGTTTCGCGGCCATGTGATACCTCGTTATACCACCGCGAGATGCCACCGCGAGACCGGACGCGAGCCGGCCCGACGAGGCGCGAACGGACGCGCCGGGGAGCGCTCCTACGGTCGTTGCGTACGCGTAGCGCGGCGTGCGACGCTCGCGCTCCGTGCGACCCGAAAGCCACCCGTTCGTGCTGACTGCGCTGGGCCTGATCGCCGGCGCGACCGTCGCCCTCGTCACGTCCCAGGTCCGCTCGGCGCCCGCGGCCGCGGTGCCGACCATCGACGTCTCGAAGGTCCACAAGGGGATGAAGGGCTACGGCCTGACGGTCTTCGAGGGCACGACGCCCGAGAAGTTCGAGGTCGAGGTCATCGACGTCCTGCACAACTTCCGTCCGTCGATGGACATCATGCTGGTGAAGACCATCCACCCGCGCCTGAACAAGGTGAACGCGGTGGGCGGCTGCAGCGGCAGCCCGATCTTCCTCGACGACGGCGGCACCGCGAAGCTCGCCGGCGCGTACGCCTACGGCTGGCCCTACGGCAACGAGCCGATCGCGGGCGTCACGCCGATCAACGACATGCTGCAGGAGCTCGTGCGACCGCTGTCGCCGCTGCTCCTCCCGAAGGCCGGCGCCGCGCCCATCGGGCCGCAGACGGCCCCGAAGAAGACGGCCGACCTCGGCGGGTCGACCACCTTCCGCGGCGAGGCGGGCGAGTACACGCTCGCCAAGCACGTCGAGCAGGTCGCCTCGCGCTGGAAGCCCTCGGGCGGCGGCGCGAGCGGCAGCGCGCAGATGCTCGACATCCCGCTCGCCGTCGGCGGCATGA
>CAIXWQ010000009.1 GCA_903923175.1 uncultured delta proteobacterium
CAGCGCCGCCGCCGCGAGCGCCCCGCAGGCGAGGCCCACCAGCGACGCGCGCAGGCGGCTCACCACGGGGAACGCCCCGCGCAGCGCCGCGACGGCGAGCAGCATCGGCGCGCTCGCGAGCGCGACGCCGAGCGCCGCGCAAACCCCGTTCGCGAGCCACGAGGGCTCGATCGCGCCGGCGCCGCCCTGGGCGAGCCGCGCGCCGAGCGCGGCCGAGAGCGCGAACGCCAGGACCGCGAGCGCCGTCGCGCCGAGCAGCGCGCCGCGCGTCGCCCCCATCCCCGCGCGTCCGCCGCGCAGCGCGGCGAGGAGCGCGATCGCGCCGCCGGCGAGCGGCCCGAGCAGCGCGACGAAGAAGCCCACGCGCGAGCCCGTGGCGAGATCGCCGCGGAGCCTCATGACCACCACCACCGCCGTCACGCTCGCCAGCGCCATCAGGAGCATGCCGAGCCGCCGAGCCTGCAGCCGCTCGCGCGACGGCGACGGCGGGAGCTTCGCGAGCTCGGGCGGCGCCGGCATCGCCTCGAGCGCGGCGAGCTCCTCGGCGAACGGATCGGGGATGTCGGTGAGGTCGTGCTCGGTCGACATCGTCACGACCTCCCCTTCTCGCGCGGCTCGCCTCGCGCGCCGGGCGCGCCGCGCGCTTCCGAATCGCGTCGCGCGAGCGCCGCGCGCAGCGCCTCGTACGCGCGGAACGCGCGCAGCTTCACCGCCGTCGGCGTCGCGCCGAGCACCTCGGCCGCGTCGGCCACCGAGAGCCCCTCGAAGCGCAGCAGCACGAACGCCTCGCGCTGCGACACCGGCAGCGCGGCGAGCGTGGCGCGCACCGTCTCGGCCGCCTCGCGCGCGAGGACCAGCTGCTCGCCGTCGGCCGCGCCCGAGGGGAGCTCCGCGGTCTCGTCGTCGTCGTCCGGCTCTCTGCCCACGCGCAGCGGCGCGTCGCCCCGCGCGCGCTTGCGCACGTGATCGATGTACGCGTTGCGCGCGATCGCGAGCGCCCACGGCAGCACCGCGCCGCCGACCGCGAACGCGCCACGCGCCCGGTGCATCCGCAGGAAGGTCTCCTGCACGAGATCGGCGGCGCGCGCGGCGTCGCCGCTCAGGCGCAGCAGGAAGCCGCGCAGGCGCGGGGCGAGCTCGGCGTAGAGCGGCGCGAAGGCCGCGTCGTCGCCGCGCGCGTAGCGATCCATCGCGGCGTCCGCGACCGGGTGCGCCGCGGGCGTGATCGCGGCCTGGTTCGGGCGCGTGGCTGCTCGGGGCTCGGCTTCGGGTCGCATCGCTCCCACGGCCATCGAGGCCGCGGAGAACGCACCGTCCCAGAGAAGCGCCGATGCCGTCAACGTCGTGCCTCCCGCTCGTACCCCGCGCTGGGTACGACGCCGGCCGGGCGCGGTTTCGGTCGCGCCGATCGAGGCTGAATTCCGGGCCGATCCGCGCGCTCGGCCGCTCAGGTCGGCGGGAGCGGCGGCGCGGCTTCGAGCGCGGGCGCGGGCGCGGGCTCGGGCCGGTAGCCCGCGGCCTGCAGCTCGAACATGTGCGCGTAGGTGCCGCCGAGCGCGAGGAGCTGGTCGTGCGTCCCCTCCTCGACGATGCGCCCGTCGTCGAAGACCACGATCCGGTCGGCCATGCGCACGGTCGAGAAGCGGTGCGTGATCAAGATCGCCGTGCGGTCGCGCTTGAGGTCACGGAAGCGCTGGAAGATCTCGTGCTCGGCCTCCGCGTCCATGGCCGCCGTCGGCTCGTCGAGCACGAGGATCCGGCTCTTGCGCATGAACGCGCGCGCGAGCGCGACGCGCTGCCACTGCCCGCCGCTCAGATCGTCGCCGCCGAACGCGCGCCCGAGCGGCGTCGCGAGCCCCTGCGGCAGCCGCGCGACCACCTCGGTCGCACCCGCGTCGTCGATCGCGGTGTGGATCGCCGCGTCGTCGTCGCGGGCCGGCAGCCAGCCGACGCCGACGTTGTCGCGCATCGGCAGCTGCAGCCGCGCGAAGTCCTGGAAGATCACGCCGACGCGCTTGCGCAGCGCGCTCATGGTCATCGTCGCGACGTCGACGCCGTCGACCAGGATGCGCCCCGAGGTCGGCCGGTGCAGCCCGACCAGCAGCTTGATGATGGTCGTCTTGCCCGCGCCGTTCTTCCCCACCAGCGCGACGGTCTCGCCGGCGCCGAGGGTGAGCGACACGTGCGAGAGCGCGTCGCGCGCGCCGCCCGGGTAGCGGAAGGTCACGTCCTCGAGCGTGATCTCGGGCGCGCGCAGATCCGGCGGCCCCTCCTCGAGCGGCTCGGCCGCGTCGGGCTCGTCGTCGGGGACGGCCATGAACTCGGCGAGGTTGGTCATGAACAGATCGTCTTCGTACGCGCGCGCCACCGCCTGCAGCGCCGACTGGAGCGTGGTCTGCCCCTGGCGCAGCACCATCACGTACAGCGTCATGCTGCCGAGCGTGATCGCGCCGGTCACGGTGCGCGCGACGATCCAGCCGTAGGTGCCGTAGAGCGCGAGCGTCGCCAGCAGCCCGAGCGCGAACGCGCTGATCGCGCGGCGCCGCGCGAGCCCGAGCTCCTCGACCTGGAACGAGAGCAGGATCTCCGCGTAGCGATCGCGCAGCCAGCGCGCGAGCTGGAAGAGCTTCACCTCTTTCACGGTCTGCTCGGTGGTGAGCACGCTCTCGAGGTAGAAGCTCTTGCGATTGCGCAGCGTGCGCGCCCGCTGCAGCGCGAACTGCTCGCGCGCGTGGCGCGCCTCGGCCCAGAACGGCGGCAGCGCGGTCGCCACCAGCGCGAGCACCGCCCACGGCCCGAGCGACCAGAGCAGCGCGGCGAAGCCGGCGAGCGTGATGGCGTGGCGCCCGAAGGCGAGCACCTGGTTGACGAGATCGAGCGGGCGCGAGCTCGCCTCGCGGCGCGCCTGCGACATCGCGTTCACGAACGCGGGGTCCTCGAAGCGCGCGTAGGAGACGCGCGCCGCCTTGTCGAGGATGAGCAGGTTCACGTGCAACCCGAGCTTCGAGCGCAGCACCAGCTGCGCCCAGCCGCCGAGCTGCGAGACGAGCGACTTGCCGGCCACCAGCGCGAGCTCGATCGCGACCCACACGAGCGCGGTTCGAAGCGAGCGCGAGTAGGCCACCGCGTCGACGATCCGCTTGCCCACCCAGGCGATGGCGACGATCCCGAGCGCGTCGAGCAGCTGCGTCACGAGCAGCGCGACGATCAGGCCGCGATCGACCTCGGCGACCATGCCGAGCGTCCAGCGCGCGTGGCCGAGCACGCGCACCGCGTCCCTCGCGCGCAGCTTGCGCTCGCCGGCGGCCTTCGGATCGGGCACGGCCGCCGCCACGGCTTATCGCTTCACGCAGAACGGGAGCTGGACGTAGGGGAGATCGACGGGCGAGCGATCGGCGGTCACCGAGATCGGGTAGCTGCCGTTCTTGGCGTAGCCGTCGGCGCAGCAGCCGCTGAGGAGGGCGACGCCGTTGGGCGAGGTCGCGAGCGAGCCTGTCACGACGTGATCGTGTCCGCGGCTCTCGAGATCCGAGAGCGGCCCGCCGCCGAACGCCGCCGCGGGCGTGCCCTTGTCGGGGAGGCCGACGAGGAAGCGGCCGCTCGCGACGGCGATCGGGCCCCAGCCGTCGGGGCACGCCGCGAGGCGGAAGAACGAGGTCATCCCGGCCGGGAGCGGGCCGGCCCACGGCGCGGCGATCGAGAGCTTCTCGCAGGCGAGGAGCTGCACGTACGGCAGCTCCGACGACGCCGGATCGAGCGGCACGTCCACGTCGAGCGAGCCGGCGCTGGCGAGCCCGTCGTTGCCGCTGCCGCCGATGGCCGCGAACGACTGCGCCGGCACGTCGACCTTGGTCTTCGCGGCGTGGCCGTGGGTGCGGCGCTCGCCGGTGCGCAGCGGCGCCCCGAGCGTCGCGCCGAGCGTTCCGCCGGTCGGCGTCGGCAGGATCGTGCGCCCGGCGGCCTCGTCCACCGCCGTCCAGCCGAGCGGGCACGCCTGCGTGGAGAACCAGGCGACGGCGTGCGTCGGCAGCCCGTCGCCGTAGTGCGGCGTCTCGTCGGCGTCGGCGTCGGAGCCCGCGTCGACGTCGGTCGCGGTGCCGCTCGCGTCGGTGCCGCAGCCGGCGAGCGCGAGGGCGAGCGCGGCGAGCGTGACGCGCGCGTAGCGCGAGCGCGCGCTCATGGCCGCTTGCACGCGAGCAGCTGGAGGAAGGGCAGCTTCGACTCGCGCGGCTTCACGTCGGCCGCGAACACGTACGCCTGCGCGTGCGCGCCGTCGTCGTTGCTGCCGCCCGCGCCCGAGATCGACTTCGAGTCGAGCGTGACCGAGGCGGAGGCGGCGTGCGCGTGCACGCGGTTCTCTTGATCGGCGAGCGCGGAGCCGACGGTCGACCCGACCGCGCTCGCCGCCTCCTCGGGGTGCGCGCCGACCACCAGCCGCCCCTGCGCCTCGACGGCGGGCGCCCAGCCGGGCGGGCAGGTCGAGCCCGCTACGAAGGCCACCATCCCCTGCGGCGCACCGTCGCTCGGCCCGGCCGGCGGATCGCCGTGCGCGCGCGCCGAGAAGATCGCGACGCCGACGACGACCGACGCGCCGGCGAGCGTGAGGTGGAGCCAGGCGGGCCGCGGAGAGCGCGGAGAGCGCGGAGAGCGCGGAGAGCGCGGAGAGCGCGGAGAGCGCGGGGCGTGAAGGGCGCGCATCGACGGCATGATCGCACAGGTTCGCGGGCGCGCCCGCCTACGCTTTGGGCGCGTCCGGCTTCTTCGGGGCGAGCTCGATCGGCCCGAAGTTCTCGGGGAACTTCCCCTTCAGCGGCCCGTAGAAGGCCTTGAGCTTCGCCACGTCGGCCTCGACGTCGCCGCTCGGCACGAACGACGGGCCGATGCCGGCGACCTTGCGCCCGTAGTCGAGGAAGCTCAGGTAGATCGGGACGTGGGCCCCCTGGGCGATCCAGTAGAAGCCGGATTTCCACTGCTCGGTGCGCTTGCGCGTCCCCTCGGGCGGGATCGCCAGCAGCAGCGCCTCGGACTCGGCGAACCGCTGGACCATCTGCTCGACGACGTCGTGGCGCGCGCGCCGATCGACCGGGATGCCGCCGAGCGCCGCGAGCACCGGGCCGCGCCACCCCTTGAAGAGCGTGTGCTTGCCCATCCACGAGATGCGCATGCCCATCGCCCAGGCGACCGCGAGCATGTAGACGCCGTCCCAGTTCGAGGTGTGCGGCGCGGCGATGACCACGCACTTGGGATCGGCCGGCGGCTCGCCCTCGACCTTCCAGCCGAACGCCTTGACGGCGGTGCGGCCGATCCAACGACGAACCCGGGAGCGCGAGAGGTGGGAGGGCACGCTGGGCAAGCGCCTCAGGGATAGCACGCGGGCCGAGGCGTCGCGCCTGGTCCGGGGTGACGGCACCGCTCTGCGCCGGTGTCGTCTGGTGTAGAAACGGAGCGTGCGCCGGCTCCCTCTGCCCGAGCTCTCCGAGGGCGAGCGCGTCCTCTCCGCCGAGGCGTCGCGCTACCTGGTCCGTGTCCTGCGCCTCGACGTCGGCGCGACGCTGGAGGTCTTCGATCCGCGCACCGGCGCGGCGGCCGAAGCGCGCGTCGTCGCGATCGGGGCCGGCGCGGCGGGATCGCCGCGGGGGGCAGGCTCGACGGGGCTCGCGCGGCTGGCGGTGTCGACGCCAGCGCGCCACGCCCGCGCCGAGCCGGTCACCATCCTGGTGCAGGGGTACCCGAAGGGCGACAAGCTCGCCGACGTCGTGCGCGACGCCACCGAGCTCGGCGCGACGCTCGTGATCCCCGCGATCTGCGCGCGCTCGGTGGCCCGACCCGACGACGCCCGCTCGGAGAAGAAGCTCGAGCGGCTCGAGTCCGTCGCCGCCGAAGCGGCGCGCCAGTGCGGTCGCGCGCGCGCGCCGGTGATCGTTCCGCCGCTGCCGTGGGCCGAAGCGATCGGCTTCGCGCGCGCTTCGCTCGGCGACGACGGCGCCGCGTTCACGCTGTGGGAGCGCGCGACCGCGCCGCTCGGCCCGGCGCTCCTCGAAGCGACGAAGCGCGAGGCCGGGGTCGCGTTCGCGATCGGGCCGGAGGGCGGGATCGCCGAGGACGAGATCGCGCTCGCCGAGGCGCGCGGCTTCGTGAGCTGCGGGCTCGGCGCGACGATCCTGCGAACAGAGACGGTGGCCGCCGCGGTGCTCGGCGCGCTCGCCGTGCTGCGCTCGGCGCGCTGACGCCCGGCGCGCCGACGCCGAGGCGCGCG
>CAIXWQ010000010.1 GCA_903923175.1 uncultured delta proteobacterium
GCGACGGCGCGCAGGGGGCGCAGGGGTCCAGCGGCGCGGTGCTCGACGACGTGTTCGCGCGCGTGCGTGAGCTCTACGGCGAGCTCGCGGCCATCGACGCGGCGCTGCAGGCGCGCGGCGCGCACGGCGCGCACCGCCAGCGCGCCCAGGCGCGCTGAGGTCGGCGCGACCTGCGGTGCCGGCCATCCGGCGAGTGCGGGCGCCAGTGACGGGGTCGCAGCCGTTGCAGCCGTTGCTGCCATTCGCGCCGTTGCTGCCATGACGGCCATCGCATCGAGGCGTCGCGCCCGCGCGCGTCAGTCGAGGCAGCCGCCGTCTTGGCAGTTCGAACAGGACTTCGTGCAGGGCTTGCGGCAGCTCGCGTCGAGCGCGACGTAGGTCTTGCCGCGGCCGCAGGTGTCGAAGCAGAGGCCGCTCTTGCACCACCCGTATCGGCGGTCGCCGAGCGGGCACGGCGTCTCCTCGCCGCTGCAGCGCAGGTCGACCTTCGGCGCGGGCTTCGCCGTCGGCACGGGCGTCGGCGCGGCGGTCGGCGCCGGCGTCAGGTCCGACTCCTCGACCTCCGGGCACTCGCACTTGCCGAGGCCGCTGCCGTCGTCCTTGCAGATCTGGACCCCCTGCACGCCGCCGAGGCACGAGCACGACTCCTGTTTCCCCGGCGTGCAGGCCCGCGTGGCGGCGGGTGCCTCGTCGTCGTCGCCGGCTGCCGCCTTCTTCGGCTTCTTCTTCTTCTTGGCCGGCGGGTCGTCGGAGTCGCCCTGCTTGGACGACTTCGCCTTCGCGCCCTCGGCGTCGTCCTGCTTCGCGTCCTTGCTGCACGCGAGGGTGCCGAGCAGGACGAGCGCGAGCGACGAGGCGAGGAGGGGGCGCGCGGGCATGACGCCGCCGAGCGTATCGGCTCGCCGTCGGCCGCGCGACGCATCCCACGCGTCCCGCGCGTTCCGCGGATCGCCTACAGCGCGAGCCCGAGGCGCGCCGAGATCTCGTGGTAGCTGGTGGCGTCGTAGTTGAAGGCGCCGTTGCGCGCGCCCGGCGCCGCGGCCTGGTTGGTCGCTGGCGTCGGCGGCGTGTGCGTCACGCCTTGCCGATCGTACGAGCCGATCGGCGTGCCGGGGAACATGTACAGGCTGTACTCGAGCCCGACGCGCACGCGCCGGCCGAACCAGTAGTTCACGATCGCCTGCGCGGCGTTCACCTTCAGGTTGGTGGTGTCCGAGTCGAGGCCGCCGCGCGTGGCGCCGCTGGTCGCGATCGAGTCGTACTTCAAGATCAGCTGCTCCCAGCGGACGGCGAGCTGCAGCCCGTCGGTCGGCGCGTTCGCGACGGCGCCGGATTTCCCGGCCTTCGGCAGGGACGGCGGCGCGTACATGCCGGGCTCGCCGTTGACGAACGGCTTGCCGAAGGGCCACACCGACGCCTGGACGTAGTACGCGATCCCCGAGAGCGCCCCTTCGCGATCGGTGACCCACGGCGTCGTGCCGGTGAACTCGCGCCGGCCGTCCTTCACGTACACGGCCTCGGCACGCAGATCGAAGCGCTCGAACGGGACGTAGAGCTCGGCCGCGGCGGCGAGCTGCTGCCCCGAGGGCGACACGTTCGTCAGCCCGCTCCCCTTGCCCGCCGTCGGCGTCCAGAACGCGTAGCCGCCGGGCGTGCTCATCGCCGGCGCGAGGTACTCGACGAAGTCCTTGTCGCGGCTGCCGTACCGCAGGCTGCCGCCGAGGTGCAGCCGGCTCAGCGCGCCGACGCTCGAGGCCAGCGGCCGCACCACCACGCGCGCCAGCACGTCGAAGCGGTTGTTCACCGACGGGCGATCCTGCCCCTCGGCGTTCACCATCGCGACCTGGTAGCTCAGCACGCCCGACTCGGCGTCGCCGCGCAGCATCAGCCCGTAGTTGAGGGTGCTCGGGGCCCCGACGGCGCGCACGGTGAGCGAGCGCTCCATGAAGTCGAGCCACTTGTCGCTCGTGAAGTTCTCCATCGTGAAGGGGGCGTTGAACTGCCCGACCGTCACGCGGAACATCGGATCGGCCTCGTAGCCGACGTACGCGTCCTGCAGGACGCTGCTCGTCGCGGTGCTCGTCTCGCCCGCGCCGAGGCCGTTGTTCCCGCCCTCCAGCGCGAGGTGGAAGAACCAGCGATCGCGCGCGCGCCCCGCGAGCTCGAGCCGCGCGCGCCGCGCGAAGAGCCCCGTCTTGAGCCCCGAGCCCGCGCCGCCGCCGCTCTCGCGCTGATAGCTCGAGACCCCCGGGCCGGCGTAGCCGTAGCCGTCGAGCTGCAGGCGCGCCATCGGGATCAGGTAGTCGGCGCGATCGGCGCTCCCGAGCACGAAGACGCCGTCGACGTAGCCGGCGAGCGTGCCGCTCGGCGCGGGGTTCGTGGGCGCGGGATTCGCGGGTACGGCGCTCGCGGGTACGGCGCTCGCGGGCGCAGGCACGGCCGGCGGGTTCGTGGCTTCGGGGGCCGCGCTCGGGGCGCTCGGCGCGGCCGCGCCAGGCTCGCCCTCCGCCGCGCGCGGGGTGCGTCGCGGTCACGACGAGCGAAGCGGTCACGACGAGCGAGGCGAGCGAGCCGGTGATCGAGTGGGCATGCGACATCGCCGCCGACTCTAGGCTCCGGCAGAGATCGCCCGGAAACGTGCGGGGAATACTTCGGTGACGAATCGGTAACAGCGGCTCTCGGCCAGACGCCGCGTGATACGCGAACTCGCACATGCGCCAGAGCCGACCTGCCGTGTTCCTCGCCCCGCTCGCCCTCGCCGCCCTCTCCGCGTTCGCGGTCGCGGGCTCCACCGCGAGCTGCTCGAGCGGCAGCAGCGGCGCGACCACGACCGACGCGGGCCCGACCCCCTCGGCCACGTTCCAGCCGCAGGGGTGCGGCTACACCGTCGGCGCCGTCGAGAATTTCCCGGCGCTCGAGGCGCACGCGGCGGCGGGCTCCGGCGCGCCCAAGAAGGTGCGGCTCGGCCTCGGCGGCAACGTCGTCGCCGGGCAGGCCGCCTACGCCGACCCGTCGAAGACGTTCGCGGTGGTGTGGCAGAGCGACGAGGCGACCACCGCGACGCAGCTCCAGTGGGGCGACTCGGCGACCGCGCTCTCCAACACCGCCAACGGCGTCAGCTACGTCGTCGCCGCCGAGTTCGGCTCCCCCTCGGCCGACGGCGATCGCTACCACGAGGCGCACGTCTGCGGCCTGCAGGCGGGGCGCACGTACTACTACCGAGTCGGCGGCGGCGCGGCGGGCTCCGAGCAGTGGAGCCCCGTCTTCGCCGTCACCACCGCGCCCGCGAGCGGCGCGGCCGACCCCGTGCTGATCGGCGTCGCGGGCGACACGCGCGACGCGGCGGGGACCAGCAAGCTCCCGGTGTGGCAGGCGATCACGGGGCGCCTCAAGAACGCGGGCGCGCACGTCGCGCTCTTCTCCGGCGACTTCGTCTTCGCCGGCGCCGATCAGCAGCTCTGGGACGTCTGGACGTCGGCCGCCGAGAGCGCGGCGAGCACGGTGTTCCTCGCCATGGCCCCCGGCAACCACGACAACGAGACGCTCTCGTACTTCGCGCACGCGCTCATGCCCGGCGCCGTGGGCAAGAACTACGAGCGCTACTCCTCGTTCGACTACGGCCCCGTCCACGTCGTCTCCTACGACGACCAGATCGGCATCATCGATCCGAGCAGCGACGACAGCGGCTATCGCGCCGAGGTCCTCGCCTGGCTCGACGGAGACCTCGCCAAGGCCGACGCGAACCGCGCCAACGTGCCGTGGGTCGTGACCTTCCACCACCACCCGCTGTTCAGCTCGACGACGCAGACCGATCGCGCGCCGGAGCGGGCGCTCGTGCGCGCCGCGGTGCAGGCGACCTACGACGCGCACCACGTCGACGTCGACTTCGCCGGCCACGACCACTTCTTCGAGCGCAGCAAGCCGATGGTCGGCGACAACCCCGTCGCCACGGGCGTGAAGGGCGGCACCACGTACGTCATCAGCGCGGGCGGCGGCGCGCCGGGCTACTCGACCACGCCGGGCCAGCCGCAGTCGGCGAAGATCCAGCAGTACACCGAGACCTCGGAGGGGCTCTACGGCGTCGTCTCGGCGACCAAGGCCTCGTTCGAGCTGAAGACGTACAAGCTCGTCCTCGGCACCGGCACCGGCCCGGCCGACGACACGGTCGTCGACACGTACACGCTGGCGAAGTGACGCGCGCCCGGCGCGTCAGGCGCGCCGTTCGCGAGGTGATGCCGAAGTGCTCACCGCGCCGTCACGCCCACGTCACCGGGCGGGCGTAGTTCTACCCTCGGTGGCTCGCCTCCTGGTCCTCCTCCCCGCGACCGATCGCGGCGCCTTGCTCGATCCGCTCCGCGCCGACGGACACTCGGTCTCGTGGTTCGCGCGCGCCGACGAGGGGCTGCGCGCGGTGGCCGAGACGCCGCCCGATCTGGTGCTGCTCGACGCGAGCCTCCCCGATCGCAACGCGCTCGCCGTCACGCGCGAGCTCAAGGCCTCGCCCACCAAGCGCGACGTGCCGGTGGTCGTCATCTCGAGCAGCGCCAACGAGATCGATCGCGTGGTGAGCCTCGAGCTCGGCGCCGAGGACTACGTGGTGCGCCCGTACAGCACGCGCGAGCTGGTGCTGCGCGTGCGCGCCATCCTGCGTCGCCGCGCGCCGCGCCCCGAGCCGAGCGGCGATCGCTGGTCGGCGCTTCGCGTGGAGCGCGCCGCGCACCGGCTCTGGGTCGACGCGCACGAGATCACGCTGAGCGCGATGGAGTGGCGCCTGTTCCTGTTCCTCTTCGACGCCCGCGAGCAGGTGCGCACGCGCGAGGAGCTGCTGCGCGACGTCTGGGGCGTGCGCGGCGACGACGAGACGCGCAGCCTCGACGCGATGGTCAAGCGGCTGCGCGACAAGCTCGGCGACGCGGGGCGCCTGCTGCACACCGTGCGCGGCGTCGGCTATCGGCTCTCGGCCGAGTGACGCGGAGGCGCGCGCGCTTCAGATCGACGCGTCGTCGAGCGCGCTCGCGGGGAGGGTCACCGTGAAGGTGCTCCCCTGCCCGGTGCGGCTCTCGACCCGGAGATCGCCGCCGTGGTGCAGCACGATCTCGCGCGCGATCGCGAGGCCGAGCCCGTGCCGATCGCGGTTCGGCTCCGCGCCGAGCGACACCGAGCGCTCGAAGATGCGCGCGAGATCGTCGGCGGCGATCCCCTCGCCGGTGTCGGCGACCACCAGGTGGATCTGCTGCTCGACCCGCGCCGCGCGCAGCGTCACGCGCCCGCCCGCCGAGGTGTGCCGGATGGCGTTGGTGACCAGGTTCGCGAGCACGATCGAGAGCCGCTCCGGATCGCCGTCGAAGGTGACCGCGTCGCTCGCCTCGCCGCGCTCGTCGGGACCGGCTCCTTCGGGAGGTGCGATCTCGAGCGCGATCCCCTTCTCCTTCGCCACCGCGCGGTGCGCCTCGGCGACCTCGCCTAGCAGCGCGCCCGCGTCGATCGTGCGCCGGTGCAGCGCGCCGGCCTCCGACTCGATGCGCACCAGATCGAGCAGCTCGTCGACCATCGCGCGCAGCCGCTCCGTCTCGTCGCGCGCGGTGGTCGCGAGGTCGCGCTGCGGCTCGGTGAGCGCGCCGACGGCCGGGTCGAGCAGCATGTGCGTCGCCATGCGCAGCGAGGTGAGGGGCGTCTTGAACTGGTGGCTGACCGTCGCCACCACGTCGCTCTTGAGCTCGTCGATGCGCCGGTAGCGCGTGACGTCCTGCGCGAGCAGCACCACGCCCAGCGTCTCGCCCTCGCCGCCGATCAGCGGCGCGGCGCGCACGAGGAGGTAGCGCTCGCCGCCGCGGTCCCAGCGCATCGCCTCGGCGAGCGTCTTGGGCAGCACCGCCTCGCGGCGCGAGAGCACGGCGTCGCGCGCGCTCGCGAGCGGCTCGGGGACGACGATCTCGAGCGCCGCGAGCTCCTCGGCCGTGCCGGGCTGGATGCCGAACACCCGCTCGGCCGCCTCGTTCGCGAGGAGCACCTCGCCGGCGGAGCCGAACACGATGACCGGATCGAGCATGCACGCGACGGTCGAGTTCGCGAGATCCTTGGCGGCGAGCAGCTCGCCGAGCGACGAGGCGCGGTAGGTGCGCAGCCGCTCGAGCATCCGCGCGAACGCCGCGGCGAGCGGCTCCAGCTCCTGCACGGGCACCGCGGGCACCGCCACGTCGAGGTTGCCCTCGCCGATGGCGCGCGCGGCCGCCGCGAAGTGCTCCACCGGCTTGGTGAGCGCGCGCGGCAGCCACCACGAGAACCAGATCGCGAAGAGGATCGCCGCGGCGGCGATCGCCACCGCGACGTTCACCGTCGTGCGCGCGAGCGCCTTGGCGTCGCGATCGGCGGCCTGCATGTTGTCGTGGTTCATCTGCTGGATGCGCCCGAGCGTGGTGCGCAGCGCGTCGAAGCGCGGCAGCAGCTCGCGGAAGTAGCGATCGAGGCGCCGCTCCTGCGGCTCCGCGAGCGCCGCGTCGACCGCGCGCACGTACGCGTCGTAGTCGCGGCGCACGACGGCCACGAGCTCCCCCTCGCCCGGCAGCGTGATGTTCGCCGCCTCGACCTCGAACGCCTTGCGGAACGCGGGGCGCTGCGCGGCCAGCACCGTCGACGCCGCCTGGTCGCGCCCCGCGGCCGCGAGGCTCGTCGCGGAGTCCTGGCGCTCGAGCGACTCCTTCATCTGCTCGCAGGCGACGACCGACAGGTAGTTCTCGCGCAGGAGCGTCGCGACGGCGCTGCCGAGGCGGTTGAGCGACACCACGGCCGCGACGGACACCAGCGCGAGCAGCGCCGCGAGGATCGCGAGGCCGAGCCGCAGCCGTCGGCGCAGGGAGAGTCGGACCATGGGTGCCTCGCCGCCGCTCAGCGCAGGCCGTAGCGCTCGCGCTTGCGGTAGAGCGTCGAGGGGTCGATGCCGAGCGCCTTCGCGGCCTGATCGAGCTTCGAGTATTTCGCGAGCATCGCCGCGATGTGCCGGCGCTCGGCCGACTCGAGCGACTCGTCCGACTCGGCCGCGTCGCCGCTCGCCCAGCGGCCGCCGTCCGCGCGCGCGGCGCCCGCGTGGCGCGCGACCTCCTCGGGGAGCAGGTCGAGCCCGAGCGTGTCGCCGGTCGCGAGGATGACGGCGCGCTCGAGCACGTTCACGAGCTCGCGCAGGTTGCCGGGCCACGGATAGCCCACCAGCGCGGCGCGCGCGTCGGGGGCGATCGCGGGCGCCTGCTTGCGGCCGTACTGCGGCGCGAGGTCCGCGACGATGCTCGTCGCGAGCTCGTCGATGTCCTCCGCGCGCTCTCGCAGCGCGGGCATGCGCAGGCTCACCACGTTGAGGCGGTAGAAGAGGTCGGCGCGGAAGCTCCCCGCCGCGACGGCCTCCTTGAGATCGCGGTGCGTCGCGGCGATCACGCGGGCCTCGGAGCGGCGCGGCTCGACGTCGCCTACGCGCACGTACTCGTGCTCCTCGAGGAGCCTCAGGAGCTTGCCCTGCGCGCTGGCCGGCAGGTCGCCGATCTCGTCGAGGAAGATGGTCCCCGAGCCGGCGGCCTCGACGTGCCCGGCCCGCGCGCCGTCGGCCCCGGTGAACGCGCCGCGCGCGTGGCCGAACAGCTCGTTCTCGATCAGCGTCGGCGCGATCACCGCGCAGTTGAGCGTGACGAAGGGGCGCGTGGATCGCTCCGAGAGCGCGTGGATGTGCCGCGCCAGCACGCCCTTGCCGGAGCCGGTCTCGCCGAAGACGAGCACCGTCGCCTCGGTCTTCGCGACGCGCGCGGCGACGTCGAGCACCGCGCGCATGGCGGGGCTCCTCGACTCGAAGCGCGCCGAGATCCCGCGCGAGCCGGCGCGGCGCAGCTCGGCGAGCTCGGTGCGCACCCGCGCGGCCTCGAGCGCGCGGGCCACGGTGTGCAGCACCTGCGGTGGCGTGAACGGCTTCGGCAGGTAGTCGGCGGCGCCGGCCTTGATGGCCTCCACCGCGTTGTCGATGGTCGCGTACGCGGTCATCAGGATGACCGTCGTCGCGGGCGTCTCCTGCGCCAGCGCGCGCGTGACCGCGATGCCGTCCATGCCGCCGAGGCGCAGGTCGACGAGCGCCACGTCGGGCGGCTGGCGCTTGGCCGCCGCGAGCCCCGCCTCGCCCGAGGGGGCGACGGTGACCCGATACCCCGCCGACTCCAGGCAGACCCGCAGCGTCTTGCGGATGCTCTCTTCGTCGTCGATGACCAGGATGCGCACGTCACCGCTCCCGCTCATGTTGGCCTCCCGCCCTCTGCTCGCCTGCGCCCCGCTCGCCGTTCGCCGCGGAGCGCCCGTGTCGGCACGGCCCGATCGCCGCGCGTCGCTCCTCGCGGTCGGTCTCGCACTTGGATGCGCGCCGTAGAGCGGCAGACCGCGCGCGTCAGCCGTCGACCCGCTGCGCCCCTTCGGCGCTCTTCCGTATCGGCGGCGAGCCGGGATTGACGACGCTCCACGGCAGAGCTTAGGGGGGCCCGATGCGTATCGCACCTTGGCTGCTTCTGTCCGCCGTCGCCAGCTTCGCCTCGGCGCTCGGCGCGTGCGGTGGCTCCCCGAGCACCTCGACCCCGGTCGACGATGCGGCCGGCGTGAGCGACGCCGGTGACGACGCGGGTGACGCGGGCGACGCGGGAGAGGCCGGCTGCGTCGAGGGCGCCGCGTGCACGCCCACCGACGCTTGCCGCAAAGGGGTGACGGCGTGCGCGGCGGGCCTCGCGACCTGCACGGCGACCGACGCGCTCCCGAACGGCACCAAGTGCGGCGACGGCCTCGCCTGCATCGGCGGCGCGTGCGTGACGTGTCAGGAGGGGGTCTCGTGCCTCCCGCCGAACCCGTGCCACGCCGGGCACGTCACGTGCAGCTCCGCCGATCGCGGCTGCGTCGACGATCAGACGGCGCTCTCCGACGGCACCGCCTGCGGCGTCGGCCAGGCCTGCATCGCGGGCGCGTGCACCGCGGTCTGCCAGGCGGGCGTCGCGTGCACGATCGCCGGCAGCTGCCGGCAGGGGCTGACCACCTGCGCGAGCCCGACCGCGGCGGCCGGCTCCGAGACCTGTGTCGAGACCGGCGTCGCGACCGCCGACGGCACCGCCTGCGCGGCCGGCAAGGTGTGCCTCGCGGGCGTGTGCCTCGCCTGCGCGGCCGGCGTGAGCTGCACGCCCAGCGCGAACCCGTGTCACGCGGGGACGACCTCGTGCGCGACCGGCGCGCAGACCTGCCAGGACTCGACCACCAACGTCCCCGACGGCACGCCGTGCGGCGCCGCGAAGGTCTGCAACGCCGGCGTCTGCGCCGCGTGCGCCGACGGCACCTCGTGCGTGCCGACGAGCAGCTGCCACCTCGGCGTGACCAAGTGCACCACCGGCGCCGCGAGCTGCGTCGACACCGGCGCGGCGGCCCCCGCGGGCAGCGCGTGCGCGGCGGGGAGCGTGTGCACTGCCAGCGGCAGCTGCGCGAGCTGTCAGCAGGACGCGCCGTGCGCCTTCGCGGCGAACCCGTGCCACCAGGGCAAGACCGACTGCGCCTCGGGCGCGCCCGTCTGCAAGGACGCGGGCGCCAACGTCGGCGACGGCAGCAGCTGCGGCGTCGACCTCGTCTGCAAGGCCGGCGCGTGCCAGGCGTGCAAGGCGAACGTCGCGTGCGCCCCGTCGGCCAACGCCTGCCACGTCGGCAGCACCTCGTGCGCGACCGGCACCAGCGTCTGCGTCGACAGCGGCAGCAACGCGCCCGACGGCCTCGCCTGCGCGGCCGGGAAGTTCTGCGCCGCGGGGGCCTGCACCGCCTGCAGCGACGGGGCGGCCTGCACGCCGAGCGCGAGCGCCTGCCACGTCGGCGCGGTCTCGTGCGCCGGCGGCAAGTCGACCTGCGTCGACACCGGCGCGTCGTCGACGCCCGGCGCGTCGTGCGGCACCAACCAGGTCTGCTCGCCGGCCGGCACCTGCGCCTCGTGCACGCAGGGCGCGCCCTGCAGCTACGGCGCGAACGCCTGCCACGCCGGCACGACCGACTGCACCAGCGGCGCCGCGATCTGCAAGGACGCGGGCACCAATGTCAGCGATGGCAGCAGCTGCGGCACCAACCTCGTCTGCAAGGCGGGCGCGTGCACGACCTGCAAGGCGGGGCCCGCCTGCACGCCCGCCAACGCGTGTCACGTCGGCGCCACCTCGTGCTCCACGGGCGTCAGCGTGTGCGTCGACACCGCCGTCAACGCGCCCAACGGCCTCGGCTGCGGCACGAACCTGTTCTGCAACGCCGGCGCCTGCGGAGCGTGCACCGAGGGGGCGAGCTGCACGCCGGCCGCCCCCGGTGCCGCCTGCCACCTCGGCACCACCTCGTGCTCGACCGGCGCCGCCGTCTGCGTCGACACCGGCGCGGCCGCGCCCGCCGGCAGGTCGTGCGGCACCAACCTGGTGTGCGCGCCGGGCGGCAGCTGCGTCTCGTGCACCGCCGGCACCGCGTGCACGCCGGTCACCAACGCCTGCCACACGGGCGCGATCGTCTGCACGAGCGGCGTCGGCGTCTGCACGGACAGCGGCACCGCGCTCGCCAACGGCGCCGCCTGCGGCGCGGGGGCCGTCTGCAACGGCGGCAGCTGCACCACCTGCGTCGCGGGCGGCGCGTGCACGCCGACCAACGTCTGCGACCTCGGCGTCTACTCGTGCGCGACCGGCGCGAAGGTCTGCGTCGACGCGGGCGCCGACGGCAGCAAGACCGGCAGCGCGTGCGGCGCGAGCGGCACCGGGACCTGCGCGGCCGGCGCCTGCGCGTGCCCGAGCGGGCGCCAGTGGACGGGCACCGACTGCGCCGCGTGCCCCGCGCCGACCGGCAGCACGCTCTACGTCGACGCCGCGATCGGCACCGACAACGCGTGCTGCGGCGCGCTCTCGACCGCCGGCATCGGCGGCGCGTGCAAGACGATCACGCAGGCGCTCAAGAACGTGAAGGGGAGCGCCTGGACGATCTCCGCCAACGGCGATGCGTCGTCGTCGGAGGCCTATCCGCTGCACCTCGGCAGCGGCCTCACGCTCGTCTCCAGCGGGCGCATCCCGGGCGGCGCGGGGAGCGACATCATCGCGGTCGATCTCGACGCGACGACGGTCACGCTGAACCTCCTGCAGCTCGGCGTGCCGATCGGCGGGACCCCCGCGACCCGCGACGGGATCGTCGTGCGCGCGCCGAATGCGACGACGTCGCCGCACGTCGTCGTGCAATTCCTCGGACAAGCCTACGTCGGCCGTGACTCCTTTCACATCGACGGCGGAGCGCTGGACTACCAGACGGGTTCGACCGCCGACGTCGGGGCCCTGCGCGCCGGGATCTACTGCGTGTCGGAGACGACCCCGACCCTCGGTTCGAGCTTCAACAACGTCGGCAACCTGAGCTTCGCTTACCCAGCGGGCTCTCCGGTGCAGTACGGCGTCTACGCGGGGCACGGCTGCACCGTGACGCGTGCGCCGTCGGTGTCGCCCTTCATCGGCCAATGTCCGCCGCAGCGGCCGACCTACGGCTACTGGATCGAGGACGACGCCTCGGTCGCCGGGTACGGAGCGAACTGCGCGCTCCGCGACAACGTCTCCGTTCGGGTCGGCCCGCACCCGACCGAGACCGCGAGCGTGACGATCTCCGACGGCTACGTGACGTTCGCCGGCTGCGCGGGAATCTACGCCGAGCAGGGCCACGTCTCCGTCCGGGCGACCTCGATCCAGTCGAATCGGTGGGGTGTCGTGCAGCACACCAGCGCGTCGTCGAGCAGCTCCGCCGCGGCGATGATCGACGCGAACGGCAGCTCGGGGTGCGCGCACCCGCCCTGCACGAACACGATCGATCAGAACCGCAACATCGAGGGGGCGGCCTGGTGCTGCGCGGGGAGCGCCTCCTGCGCGCCGCCGGCCGATGTCTTCAACAACAGCGGCCTGCCGCTGATCGCGACCTTCGACACGGTCGGTCGCTGCCCCGTCACCACGTGCAGCTGCAACTCCGCGCTCGCGAGCTGCACGTGCACCGGCGGCGGCACCACGCCCCCCGCCGCGGGGGTCACCGAGCTCCTCGCGCCGCTCACCAGCGGCACGCCCACGATCGACACCACCGGCTCGGCCTGCGCGCCTTGAGTGCCCGCAGCGCTCGCAGCGCTCTCGGCGTCCGGAGCGTTCGAGGCGCTCTGCTCGCTCTGAGCACCGACGCCGACCTGCCAGCACGCGCGTGACCGGGCGCACCCCGGTCACGACTCTCCTCCTTTTACGCGATCCCGACGAAACGCCCACGAGGCTTGCGCGACCGAGCCCCCGGGCGTCGGCCCGCGCGGCCGCCTCCGCGCCCGCGCCCCGCCGACCACGGACGTTGCGCGGCTCGCCTCTGCGGGCCGCACGGAGCCTCGCCCCATGATTCGCCGCCTACCCCGCCCGCGCTGCCTCTCGCTCCTGGCCCCGCTCGTCCCGCTGGTCGCCGCGTGCAGCGGCGGGCGCGCGCAGGAGACCGCCGACGCGAGCGTGGAGGCGAGCGCGCCTGCGAGCGTGGACGCGATCGGCGGCGCCCGACTCGCGACCGCCGCCGTCGCACCGGCGCGCGGCCCGATCGACCACCTGCGCGCGATCACGGCGCTCACGCGCCACTTCGATCCGGAGCTGCGCCTCGCGCGCATCGGCTCGGGCTACCAGCTCGACGGCTACGTCCCGTCCGGGCAGCGCGGCGTGGCGCGGTTCACGCCGCTCTTCGCGGACCGGCTGATCGCCACCATCCCCGCTCGCTCGAGCGATGCCGTGCACGTCGGCCTGCGCGGCGACGACGGTCGCGAGCGCGACTGGATCGAGGTGGTCGCCGAGGATCTCGCGGCGGCGCCGGCTCGGGCCCCCGAGCTGCGCGCGGGCGCGACCGCGTATCGCGACGCGGTGCCGGGGCACGATCTGGTGCAGCTGCTGGAGCCCGGGCGCGTCGAGGAGCTGCGCGTGGTGCGCACGCCGAGCGATCGCCTCGTGACCCGCCACCGCCTGACCGCGAGCGCGTCGATCAAGAGCGTCCGCGTGCGCGGCGATCGCGTCGAGGTGCTCGACCGCGCGGACCGCGTCGTGATCGCGTCCGAGCCCATCGTGGCCTTCGACGCCGCCGGCGCGCAGCTCCCGGCGCAGCTCTCGGTCGACCACGACGCCCTCGGTTGGCACCTCGAGACGAGCGTCGACACGCGCGGTCGCGCCTTCCCGATCACGATCGATCCCACCTGGTCGCCGACGATCCCGGACGTCCCCTGGTTGCACGCTCCGGCCCTCACGTTCCCGCACCCGAGCGGCAACGGCAAGATCGTCATCGCCGGCGGCACCCACGTCGACCTGTTCGACCCGTACGCGGCGAGCGCGCCCTGGACGACGCTCCCGACGTCCGCGACCTGCGGCAACCTCATGCCGCCCGTGCTCCTCCAGGACGGCAAGCTGCTCTTCGCGGGCGGCTACACCTACTCGTGCTTCGGCTCGGGGGCCGGCGCGTACACGGTCTCGTTCCTCTACGACCTCGTCGCCGGCACGAGCACCCGCGTCGGCGATCTCCCGAACAACCACTCCTGGCCGGGGCTCGTCACGCTCTCCGACGGCCGCGTCGTCGCCTTCGGCTCGTCGGCTGGCGGCACCAACAGCCCGAACACCGCGATCGAGATCTACACGCCGTCCGCCAAGACCTGGTCGACGGCGCTCGTGGAGGGGCTCACGGGCCCGATGGGCGCCTTCACGATGACCGCGCTCGACCCGGTCGGCGCGGCGCCGGCGCCCGGCAAGGTGCTCATCGCGGGCGGCGGATCGTCCTCGCCGTTCTGGGGGAGCGGCGCGTACCTCTACGACCCCGTCGCCAACACGTTCACGGCGACCGGCTCGCTGAACCTGACGCGCAACTGGGCGTCGGCCGTGAAGCTCCCCAACGGCACGGTGCTCGTCTTCGGCGGCGCCGCGAGCTTCAACGGGTCGACCGCGGAGATCTACGATCCGGCAGCCGGCACGTTCAGCAACGTCGCCTCGAAGCTGGGCTACTCGCGCTCCGGGGCCGGCGTCGCGAAGCTCCCGGACGGTCGCTACCTGATCGCCGGCGGCAACGGCGCGCCGGCGGGCATCATCGGGGGGAACGACCTCTCGACGACCGAGTACTTCGACCCGACGACCAAGACGTTCTCGCCCGGGCCGAGCATGAACTACGTGCACAACAACCCCTCGGCGGCGCTGCTCCCGGGCGGGCGCGTCCTCATCGTGGGGAGCCAGGCCAGCAACGGCGCCACGGAGCCCGCCGAGATCTACACCCCCGATCCCATCTCCGCGACCACGGGCACGAGCTGCCCCAGCACCTTCGCGGCCGACGGCTACTGCTGCGATCGCGCGTGCACGGGCACGTGCGAGGCGTGCAACCTTCCGGGGCACGTGGGCGTCTGCACGCCGATCTCCACCGCGCCGCTGGCCGGGCACGGCAGCTGCGCGCCGTTCCTCTGCGCCGGCTTGTCGGCGACGACGGGGCAGGGCGCCTGCGCGACCTCGTGCGGCACCGACGCGGGGTGCTCGGCGGGCAACTACTGCGACGCGGCGTCGAGCCAGTGCGTCCCGCAGAAGGCCCAGGCTTCGGGGTGCGCGCGCAACGCGGAGTGCGCCGGCGGCAACTGCGTCGACGGCGTGTGCTGCGACACCGCCTGCAACACGGGCGCGTGCGTCGCGTGCGACGTGGCCGGCTCGGTGGGCACCTGCACCAACGTGGCGAGCGGCGATCCGCACGGCACGCACGGCACCTGCGGGGTGTACGCGTGCGCCGCCGGCGCCTGCTTCTCCGGCATGTGCAGCGTCGACACGCAGTGCGCGAGCCATAGGACCTGCTCCACCGGCAGCTGCAGCACCGCGGCAGGCCTGGGCACGAGCTGCGCGCGCGACGGCGAGTGTCAGAGCGGCCACTGCGTGGACGGCTTCTGCTGCGACACCGCGTGCGGCAGCGCGTGCCAGGCGTGCAACGTGCCGCTGAAGGCGGGCACGTGCACCAACGTGGCGAGCGGCGCGCCGCACGGCACGCGCAACTGCGGGGCCTACGCGACGTGCACCGCGGGGGCGTGCTCGTCGACGTGCTCGACGGACCCCGACTGCACGACGGGCAACGGCTGCTCGGCGAACAAGTGCGTCGTGCGCAAGGCCAACGGCGCCGCGTGCGCCGCGAACACCGACTGCGCGAGCGGCTCCTGCGCTGACGGCGTCTGCTGCAACAGCGCGTGCAGCGGGGCGTGCCAGGCGTGCAACCAGACGGCGACCATCGGCACGTGCACGGCGGTGGACGGGTTCGCGGACCCGCACGGCAAGTGCGCGACCGGCGCGTGCTCCGACGTCTGCAAGCTGGGCGCGTGCGGGGTGAAGCCGGCAGGCTTCGCGGGGTGCGGGGCGGGGAGCTGCGCGTCGGGCGTGCTGACCGCGGCGACCTGCGACGGCGCGAGCGCGACCTGCCCGGCGGCGACGACGGCGCCGTGCGCGGGGAGCCTGGCGTGCGCCTCGTCGACGACCTGCAAGAGCGTCTGCGTGGTCGACGCGGACTGCACGAGCGGCGTGTGCGACGCGACGGGCAAGTGCGTCGCGCCCGTGCCGGACGCGGGGCCTGCCGACACAGGGCCTGCCGACACGGGGCCCGCTCCCGACACCGAGGTGCCGGATACTGCCGTTGCTGACACGACGCCCGCTCCCGACACGGCGCCCGCTCCCGACACGGCGCCGGCCGAGGACACGCGCCCCGTGGCCGAGGTCGGCGCGCCGAAGCCGCCAGTCACGCCGATCATCAGCGGCTTCCAGCGCTGCCACGCCGACGGAGAGTGCGGCAGCGGCCACTGCGTCGAAGGGGTCTGCTGCGACACCGCGTGCAAGGACGCCTGCCACTCGTGCGCGCTGCTCACGAGCCCCGGGAAGTGCACGCTCGAGCCGATCGGGGTCGACCTGAAGAACGACTGCGGCCCCGGCCTGCAGTGCCTCGGCACCTGCGGCGCGGCGGGCGAGTGCATCGGCTCGGGCCCCGGCACGCAGTGCGGGCGAAACCACTGCACGGGCCCGTCGACCGGCGTCGGCCCGGCGTACTGCCCCGGCCCGGGCGAGGCCTGCGACACCAACGCGCAGGTGCCGTTCGACTGCGGCGCCTACGGGTGCGAGCCGGCGTTCGGCGCGTGTCTGCAGGCGTGCAGCACCACCGAGGACTGCGCGCCGGGCAACGTGTGCGATCCGGCCACCACCCACTGCGGCCCGCTCCCCACGCCCGCGGCCTCCAACTCCGGCTGCGCGCTCGGCGAGCCCGGTGGGGTGGGCACCGAGGGCAACGGGAGCTCGGCGGCGCTGCTCGCGGCGGGCGCTGCGTTCGCCGCCCTCGTCGTCGTCCGAAGGCGTCGCGCGCGGTAGCATCGCGCCGATGATCCCCCTCGCGCTCGAGAGCCGGCTGCTGCGCTCGCTCGGTGTGCACCACGGCTTCTCGACGCGCGTGGGCGGCGTGAGCGCGCCTCCGTTCGCGACGCTCAACCTCGCGATCACGCCGGGCGACGACCCCGCCGCCGTCGCCGAGAACCGGCGCCGCTTCGCCGCCGCGATCGGCGTCGACGTCGCGCGCCTCTTCCAGACGAGCCAGGTGCACGGCAGCTCGGTGCGCGAGATCGCGAGCGCCGACGTCGTGGCCGAGGTGGTGCGCGAGGAGCACGACGCGATGGTGGCGCGCACCCCCGGCCACGCGGTGGCCGTGCGGGTCGCCGACTGCGTCCCGGTGCTGCTCCTCGACGAGGCGAGCGGGCACGTCGCAGCGGCGCACGCGGGCTGGCGCGGGGTCGCGGGCGGCGTCGTCGGCGCCACGGTGGCGCAGCTCTGCCGCTTCGCGCCGCCGCGCGCGGTGGTCGCGGCGATCGGCCCGTGCATCGGCGCGTGCTGCTTCGAGGTCGGCGACGAGGTCGTGGCGGCCATCGACGCCGCCGCGCCCGGCGAGACGAGCCTCGCGCGCCCCGGCCCCGCGGGAAAGCCGCACCTCGATCTGCGCCTGGCGGTGCGCCGTCAGCTGCGCGCGCTCGGGGTCGACGACGCCCGCATCGAGGACGTCGGCGGCTGCACGCGCTGCGACGACGCCACGTTCTTCAGCTACCGGCGCGAGGGGCCGCGCAGCGGGCGCCACCTCTGCGCCATCGAAGTGCGCCCGGCCTGACGCGCGCCGGCGCGCGCTTCAGCAGCTCGGCACGCGCGGCGTCGTGGCCGGCGCGACGTGGCTCGCCGGCGGCGCGACGTGCAGCGCGCGCTCCAGGTGCGGCGCCGGCTGCGCGGGCGAGGCCGACGCGAGGAACGTCAGGAGGACGCCCAGCACCGCGGCGGGTCCGAGGCCGAGGAAGCCGAAGAGGACCAGCTCGAGAATGCCCACGGATGCCATCGCCGCGAGCATACAGGTGCGCGCCCTCGGCAGTCGGTCGTCGCGCGCAGATCGACCCGCCGGCGCGTCGGGCCCGACGGGCGTCGCCGCCGCCGTACGGCTAGCCTTCGGCGGTGACGAGCACCCCGCGGCCCCCGGCGCCTGAGGCCCTCGAGGCCCTCGAGGCCCCCGACGCCGCCGCCGCGCGCGCCGCGCGCACGCAGCGCCACTTCCGCGTGCGCGTGGCCGTGCTGCTCCTCGTGCTGCTGCTCGTCGTGATCTACGCGGTCTCGAGCTCGCTGCTGCGCCTCTCGCGCACCGACTGGACGCGCACGCTCAGCGTCGCGGTGGTGGTCGTCGCCGCCGGCCCGCTCGATCCCGCCGCGGTCGAGGCGCTGCGCACGCGCGTGCGCGTGCTCGAGCAGGCGCTCGCCGACGAGGAGCACCGCTACGTCCCGGCCGGGCCGAAGCCGTTCGTGATCGCCGTGCTCGGCCCGGTCGCCGCCCCCTCGCCGCCCCCCGAGCTCGCCGGCGACGGGGCGCTCGATCTGCTCTCGTACACCTGGCGGCGCTGGCGCTGGGTGCGCGCCGTCGACGCGGCGGCGGCGACCGACGCCGGGCGCTGGGACTCGCGCATCTACGTGGTCGCGCGGCCGCCGGCGCTCGATCGCGAGCGCTTCGTCGAAGGGGTGAGCGAGCAGGGGGGCCGCGTCGGGATCGTGGAGGTCGAGCTCGCCGCCGACACGGTCGACTGGGCGCTCTTCGCCGCCGCGCACGAGCTGCTGCACACGCTCGGAGCGACCGACAAGTACGACGCCGCCGGGCACGCGATGGTGCCGAGCGGCCTGGCCGAGCCGGAGCTCGCGCCTCGCTACCCGCAGCGCTTCGCAGAGGTGATGTCGCGCGGGCGCGCGACGAGCCCGACCATCGACCAGGCCCCGGACTCGCTCGCCGAGCTGCGCGTCGGCGGTTGGACGGCGGCCGAGATCGGCTGGATCGCGCCCAAGCCGTAGCCGCTCAGCGCTCGAGCCGCTTCACCAGCTCCAGCGCGCGCCGCACGTGCTCGTGGAAGCGCAGCTGCGACTCGAACACGTCGCGCACGACGCCTTCGCGATCGATCACGTACGTCACGCGCCCCGCGAACAGGCCGAGCGTCTTCTTCACGCCGTACGCGTTGCGCGCGCGGCCGTCGGCGTCGCTTGCGAGCACGAACGGCAGGCGATGGTGCTTGGCGAACGCCTCGTGCGAGGCGACGTCGTCCGAGCTGATGCCGATGACCTCGGCGCCGGCCGCCGAGAAGTCCTCGTACGCGTCGCGGAACGAGCACGCCTCCTTGGTGCAGCCCGGCGTCTCGTCCTTCGGGTAGAAGTACAGGACGATCGTCTTCTTGCCGACGAACTCGGAGAGCTTCACCTGCTTGCCCGAGAGGCCAGGGAGCTCGAACTCCGGCGCGCGGTCGCCGATCTGCACGGTCATCGAGGCGGGTCCTTTCTGCCCCGCGACGAGCGGGGGTCGACTCTGCGCTGCGTCTGATGCTCAGCCGCGCAGCGCCGATTCGACCGCGTCGAACGATGCGGCCGGCGCGTCGCCGAGCGCCCGCGCCAGCGGCAATTGGGCCTTGCCCGCGGCCACGTAGAGCTCCACCAGGTGCGGCGCCTTCTGCCGCAGCACGGCGAGGTGCTTGCCCACCGCCGCCGCGTCGCCGCGCCGCACCGGCCCGGTGAGCGCGTCGGGCAGCCCCATCCGCTCCACGTTCTCGGCCACCGAGCGGAGCAGCGGGCCGAGCATCGCGGGGATGTCGGCGTCGCGCGCGCCGGCCTGGAGCAGCAGATCGCGCCCCGCCGCCGCGAGCGCCGCGGCGCCGTTGGCGACCAGCCCGGCCGACGCGTGGTACGCGACGCGATCGAGTCCGGGGAACGTGCGCGGCACGAGGCCGATGGCGCGACAGAGCCTGCGCGCGCGGCGCACCGCCTCGGCGTCGCCCGCGACGTGCGCGTGCCCGCCCGCGAGCGACGGCGGCCTGCGCGGGTCCGCGAAGCTGATCATCGGGTGCAGCTGCGCGACGCCCGCGCAGCAGGGGCGCAGCGCCGCGAGCGCCTCGGCGTCGAGCGCGCCCGCGCAGTGCACCACGATGGCGTCGCGCGCGACCAGCGCGTGCTTCGCGAGGTGCGCGGCGACCACCGGGATGGCGCCGTCGCGCGCGGCGATCACCACCACGCTGCCGCGGAGCCTGCGCGGCGTCTCGAGCAGCGCACGCGAGCCCACGATGGTGGCGCGCACGCCGGCCGCGCGCAGCGCCGCGTGCAGCCCTCGACCGACCTTGCCGACCCCGACGATGGCGACGCGAAGAGGAGACATGGCGCGCGCTTACGCCGGCGCGCGCGGGGCGTGGAGCGTCGCCTCTCGCGTCTCTCGCGTCTCTCGCGCCCCTCGCGCCCCTCGCGCCCCTCGCAGCGATCACGGCCCGCGCGCAGAACCGCGCCCGCCCGGCCGCGTCAGCGGGGCGGCGCCTCGATCGACCCGCAGTTCCGCCGCCCGGCGCCGAGGCAGTCTTGCGCCTTCTTGGCGGCCGAGAGCTTGTCGATCACGAGCCAGCCGCCGATCAGGAGCACCGCGATCACGAGCAGGCCGGCCGGCCCGAACGGGCGGGTGGGCTCGTCGGGATCGAGCGGAGCCGCTGGCCGCGCGGGCGTGCGCGGCGCGTCGGGTGCGGCGGGCGCGTCGGGTGGAGAAGGCTCGCCCGGCGCGTCGCTGCGCTCGCTCACGGCTCGGCCTCCTCTGCGCTCGCCGCACCCTCCGGCAGCACGCCGCGCTCCACGGCGTCCTTCAGCATCCGCTCGAGGTGCGCCCAGAGCGCCGGCGCGCCGTCGCGCACGAGCGGCCCGTTCTTCGCGCGCACCTGGCGCGCGGTGATGCCGTGCGCGCGCCAGGAGGCGCCGTCGGTCCAGAGGTTCTGCAGCATCGGCTGCGCCCGATCGAGCGCGCGTGCGTAGCGGGCCTCGCGCGTCTCGCGCGCCTCGAACTCGTCCCACGCGGCGCGCAGCTCCGCGCCGATGGACCCCTCGAGCAGGCCGAACAGGCGATCGGCCGCCCGCGCCTCGCGCTCGACCTGCGAGGCCGCGTGCGCGTCGTCGTACAGGAACGTGTCGCCCGCCTCGATCTCGACGAGATCGTGCACGACGATCATCCGCAGCACGCGCAGCAGGTCGAGCTCCGGCTCCGCCGCGTGCTCGAGCAGGACGATCGCCAGCAGCGAAAGGTGCCAGGAGTGCTCCGCGTCGTTCTCGCGCCGCTCGGGGTCGAAGGTCACGCGCGTCTGGCGGAGCACGGCCTTCAGCTTGTCGGCCTCGCGCTGGAAGGCGAGCGCATGCGCGAGCGAATTCGGGCTCGGATCCGGGCGTGAAGGCGACATCGAGGCGACTCTGGCACGACCCCGCGCGCACCGTCACGCGGGTTTCGCCGCGCCAGTCGCGCGCAGCCGCGCTCGGCCGCCCTCAGCCTGCGCTCAGCCGCGAGACCGGAGCCGCTCCACCCCCGGCCGGTGGATGCGCACCAGCGCGCGCAGATCGTCCGAGCTGTGCGCGTAGCGCGGATCGCGCGCGGTCGCCTCGGCCTGCGCGAGCACCTCGGCGAGCGGCTCCGCCAGGCGCGCCGCGAGGTCGTGCTCGCCGCGCGCGCCCGCCGCCTCCGCCGCGCCGA
>CAIXWQ010000011.1 GCA_903923175.1 uncultured delta proteobacterium
CCGTCTCGCCGCCTCTCGCGCCGTCCGCGTCTCCGCCGGTCGTCCCGCCTCCCGCGTCCACGTCGGTCGCGTCGGCCGCGCCGAGCGCCTCGATCTCACCCGCGCTCCAAGCGGCTTGCGCGCGCTGGCTCGAGGGGGCGGGCAAAGGGCGATGGTCGGGCGACCCCGGCCTCGTGCTCGGCGACGCGGCTGCGATCGCCCAACGGATCGCGACGCGTGGGCTGTTCGCTGCCGATCTCGCGCGCGGGCGCGACACGCTGCCGTGCAGCGGCGTCGTCGGGAGCTGGGATGCCTTCGTCGTCGCCGCGCGCCTGTCGGACAAGGCGTGGGCGACCGTGACCGTCGTCGGCCCCGAGCTCCTGAAGGTCCTCCGCCACCCCGACGGCGCCCTTCCGGCGGCGACGCGGGTCGCGCTCCAAGCGCGCGTGCAGGCGACGACGAAGAGCGCGGTCGCCGAGGCGAAGAGCGTGGCCGGGCTCGCCGGGGCGAAGGCGCTCTGCGCGCTCGAAGCCTCCCTCGACCTCGATGCGTCCGCGGCCTGCGGTGAGCTTCCGGCGCGCGAGGCGGCCTTACTCGCGGGGGCGTCGGCGCACGAGAAGGCGTGCGTTGCCGCGAAGGAGCGACTCGACGAGTGCAAGACAGAGTGCATGTTCGCCTACGATCTGTTCGATCCGCGCATGGCGCATTGCGATTCCGCATGCGCGAGCAAGCTGAGCGAGCTCGGCTGCGAGGAGGCGGCGAAGTAGGCGAGCGAGGCGCAACGGGAACTCGATCTCGCGTCGTCGCTCGATCGCGCGATGGCCCAACGCTTCGTCTGCTTCCCGGCCGCGCAGGGGCGCTTGGTCCTCGACACGTCGACGGGCGAGGTTCGGCTGGTGCTGCCGTCCGGTGGCGCTCGTTACGGCTATCGCCGACCGACAAGGGCTCCCCGAGCACATCGAGGGGGTGGCGGCGCTCGACGCGCGGCGCGTGATCGTCTGGTCCGCGAAGGGCGACGTCCAGCGCTGGAACGTGGGCTCCGGCGAGCTCGATCTCACGCTCGATAGCAATGGTGCAAAGGTGATCGGTGTTGGGGGCGACGGCCTGGTTGTTCGCAAGCGAGAGGGCGGTGTCCTCGGGCTCCTCGATCCGCGCGCTAGCTCGATCGTCTGCCGGACGCGTCGGGCGATCGCAGACGCCATGAGCGCCGGCTTCTCGCGGAGCCAGGGGCGCTTCTGCGTCTGCGGAGCCGCGGTGTACGTCTTCGACGCAACGAGCTGCGAGCTGCTCGCGCTCCATCAGCACGATCGGTTGACCGACGAGGTCCACGCCGTCTAGGGCGGTGACGGCAGCGTCGTCAGCTACGCGGGCGCATCGATGCGGGTCTGGGAAGCTACGACTGGCGAGATCGTGGCGACGCTGATCGGTTTACGAGGCACGCCGGAAGGGGTCGTCGTGCTCGACGATGGCCGCCTGGCTGCCTGGTCGAAGGCCTCGGAGATCTGCGTCTGGTCGCTCGCGCCGCGGACGTCGGAAGTGGCGGGCGGGAGCGTCGAGCGCGTGACCGATGTGTCGCGGGTCGGCGGCAGAAGGGCGACGCTGATGGCGGAAGCCACGCGCGTCGACTTCTTCGACCAGGAGGCTCGCGACGCCTTCCAGAGGTCGCACTGGCTCAGCGCGATCACGACGGCCGCTGCCGGCTGGCTCGCTGAAACCGGCCGACGAATGGTTGGTCAGCGACCGATCGAGCCAGTGGCGCAGCACGAATTCCGCACCGCGGACAAGTTCCGCGCACGCGCTCAGTTCGTGCCTTGGCGTGCGAAGCCCGAGCGCGTGACCAAGATCGAAGGCCTCCCCGGGGGGCGCACGGCGGTCCTTTCCGCGGCCGGCGAGTTGGCGCTGCACCATGGCGCTCAGGTGTGCGGGAGCTTTCAGCGAGCCGTAGCGAACGCGAGCCTCGTCGCGCTGGCGGACGAGCGCCTCGCCTGCCTGCGTTGGCTGGGCCCGATCCGGAGGGCGAACGGCGTCTCCGGGGCG
>CAIXWQ010000012.1 GCA_903923175.1 uncultured delta proteobacterium
GGTCGTCGAGCGCCTTGCGCTTCACCTGCCACGCGCCGTCGACGAACAGGTCGTCGCGGCGCCGGGCGGCGAGCCGGTATTCGCGGGTGAGCTCGATCGCCCCTTCGGGGCAGGCCGACGTGCACTCGGTGCAGAAGAGGCAGCGCCCGGTGTCGAGCCGGACGGCGCCGTCGACGCGGGCGAGCGCGTCGGTCGGGCACGCCTCGATGCACGCGCTGCACCCCTCCTGGCAGCGCGCTCGATCGATCGACGGCGCGCCTCGGAAGCGGTCTGGGAGCACCGGCGGCGTGTCCGGGTACGACACCGTGCGGTGTCCCTGTCGGAAGCGCGCGAGGAGGACCTTCAGCATGTTCGTCCGCCGGGTGAAGAGCGCGAGAGGCGCGAGAGGCGCGGGCTCATAGGTCGTGCCCGCAGTACGAGAGGTCGAAGCTCTTGTTGCAGATGGGGAAGTCGGAGATCTGCTGGTCGCGCAGGGCCAAGGCGAGCCCCGCCCAGTTGTGGAACGATGGATCGACGACCTTGTAGGCCGCGAACCTCCCGCGCTCGTCGGTCACGGCCACGTGCGCGATCTCGCCGCGCCAGCCCTCGATCAGCGAGACGCAGACGCTCTGCTTCGCGAGCGTCGCCAGCGACTCGTTCGCCGCGCGCGTGCCGCCGCGGGGGAGCGCGCCGAGCTGCTCGCGCACGAAGCGCGCCGAGCGGCGGATCTCGAGCCAGCGCAGGTAGGCGCGCGCGAACACGTCGCCCGAGTGCATGGTCGAGACGGGGACCTTCGTGAAGCGGTAGATGCCCCAGGGGTGATCGTGTCGCACGTCGCGGTAGAGCCCCGAGGCGCGCGCGGCGAACCCGACCAGCCCGAGCTCGAACGCGGCCTCCTCCGCGACGCGGCCGGCGTTCTCGAACCGCGAGAGCACCGAGGCGCTCGACCACATCAGGTCGGCCGCGCTCTCGACGTCCGCGACCGCCGCGTCGAGCCGACGCACCATGTCCGCGGCCCGCTCGGGCTCGACGTCGAAGCCGACGCCGCCCGGCCGGACGAGCCCGCGCCCGAAGCGGTTGCCGCAGATCGTCGCGGTCAGGTTGAGGAAGTCGCCGCGCAGGCGGCCGCAGTACGACGCGGTCGGCAGGTAGCCGACGTCGTTGGCGAGCGCGCCGAGATCGCCGGTGTGGTTCGCCAGCCGCTCGAGCTCGAGCGCCACCGCGCGCAGCGACAGCGCGCGCCCGGGGACGCGCGCGCCGGCGAGCGCCTCGAGGAGGTGACAGTACGCGGAGGCGTGGCCGACCGAGGTGTCGCCCGCGAGCGTCTCCATGTAGTGGATGGTCCGCTTGTCGGGCCCACCGAGCAGCGCGCGCTCGACCCCGCGGTGCTGATAGCCGAGGGAGATCTCGAGGTGGAAGACCTCCTCGCCGTGGCACTGGAACCGGAAGTGGCCGGGCTCGATCACGCCCGCGTGGACCGGCCCGACCGCGACCTCGTGGACCTCCTCGCCCTCGACTCGGTAGTAGTCCATCACGCCGACGACGGGCGCGCTCGGGGTCGCGCTCGCGGACGCGCTCGCGCTCTCGCGCTCGCTCGCGGACGCGCGCGGGAAGCGAACCGGTTTGAGCCACGGGTGGCCGATCGGCGTGATCTGCCACTGCTCGGCGATCTCCCGCTCGAACAGGTGGGCCTGCGGGCAGTCGGGCGTGAGCGCGGCGAACGAGCCGCCCCGGGCCACCGGCGCGGTCGCGAGCTCCAGCGTCCCCTCGTGATCGTCCGCGAGCACCGCCCACAGCTCCACGGCGGCGCAGGGCGCGTCACGCGCGTCACGCGCGCCGAAGAGCGCCACGAGGCGCGCGCCCGCCGCGACGCGATCGAGCACGCCGGCGCGCAGCTCCTCGAGCGACAGCAAAGGGACGGCGGCGCGCGCGACGACCCGCCCCGCGCGCGTCTGCGCGAACCGAGGCCGCCCCTCGCGTACGACGCTCACGACGCGCCCCCCAGCGAGGCCGCGGCCTCGTTCAGCAGCCGCTCGAGCGGCGGCGGCAGGTACAGGCCGAGCAGCAGGGCGACGCCGATGCAGAGCACGATGGGCGCCACCGTGCCGAAGTCGTCGCGAAAATCGGTGGCGCGCGCGGCGGCCGAGGGGGCCCCCTGCACCACCGAGACCACGGCCGCGCCCATGCCGATGAACACCACGCAGAGCAGCACGAGGAACGCGACGCCGACGCCGTAGCGCCCGGAGCCGAAAGCCTGGCGGACGATGGTGAACTCGCTGAGGAACGGGCCGAACGGCGGCGAGCCGGTGATGGCGAAGAAGCCGGCGAGCAGCAGCGCCGCGGAGGCGGGCACGCGGCGAAGCGCGCCGGAGACGTCCTCGACGCGCTTGCTGCCGAACGCGCGGTGGATGTTCCCGGCCGCGAGGAACAGGACGACCTTCGTCACGCCGTTGTTGATCATGTGGAACAGCGAGCCGAAGATGCCGGCGCCGCCGAGCCCGATCCCCACGACGAGGATCCCCATGTGCTCCACGCTCGAGTAGGCGAGCATCCGCTTGTAGTCGCGCTGCCGCGCCATGAACGTCGCCGCGACGGTCATCGACAGCAGCCCGAAGGCGAGCATCAGCTGGCGCGCGAAGGCGCCGTCGCCCGCGGCGAAGCAGATCCGGTAGAAGCGCAGGATGGCGAGGAACGCGCAGTTGGTGAGCCCGCCCGCGAGCAGCGCGCCGACCACGCCCGGGGCCTCGCCGTAGGCATCGGGCTTCCAGGTGTGCATGGGCGCGAGCCCCATCTTGGTGCCGTAGCCGATGAACAGGATCACGAACGCCGAGTGCAGCCACGGCTTCGAGAGGTGCGGCGCGTCGCGCAGCACGTCCTCGAGGAGCAGCGAGGCCCCGAGCGACGCCTGCAGCTGCGAGTAGGCGAGGAAGAGCGAGCCGAGCAGCGCGAGCGCGATCCCGACCGAGCCGACGAGCAGGTATTTCCAGGTCGCCTCGAGCGAGCGCGCGTTGCGGTTGAAGTAGATCAGCGGCGCGGTGGTGAGCGTGGCCGCCTCGACCGCGACCCACATGAGCCCGAGGTGGTGCGCCTCGGTGATGAGCGCGAGCATCGCGTCGAACGCGAGCAGGCACATGCAGAAGATGCGATTGGAGCGCTCGGGGCGCAGCCGCAGGTAGCCCGGAAGGTACAGCGCGCAGGCGAGGAACACCGTCGTGGTGACGCCGAGGACGAGCTTGCCCGTCGCGTCGAGGAGCAGCCAGCCGTCGAGCCCGGTGACGCGCGGCTCGCGCAGCGCGAGCAGCACGGTCGCCGTCTGCGCGAGCGCGGCGAGCACGACCAGCCAGGGCCGGCCGCGGTCCGACGGGAACAGCACCGCCAGCAGCGCGGCGACGAGCGGAACGAGGACGAGTGCGTACGCCACGCTCACTCCTTCAGGCTGGAGAGCCTGGCCGTGTCGAGCGATGCGAACTCGCGGTTGACGTGATACAGGATGATTCCCATCACGAAGATGGCGACGAACAGGTCGAGCAGCACGCCGACCTCGACGAGGAACGGGATCGCCTCGAGCAGGCCGAGCCCCATGATGAAGACCCCGTTCTCCAGCATCAGGTAGCCGGCGACCTGCGTGATCGCCTTGCGCCGCGTGGAGATGACGAGGAAGCCGCTCACCACCGTCGCGAGCGCGGCGGGCACCAGGATCGAGCCCGCGTGCTGCGGCGCGAGCGGGAGTCGCTGCGCGAAGAGGAACGACATCGCCGTGCCGGCCGCGCAGGCGAGCAGCGACGGGACGTAGTCGATGTAGGGCTCGACCTCGCGGCGGATGGCGACCTCGCGCATCGCGCGGCGCAGCATCATCGGGATCGCGATCCCCTTCACCAGCACGGTCGCCACGCCGAGCAACACCGGCAGCGGCTCGTGGACGCCGTGCACCAGCATCGCGAGCGCGCCGAGCACCGCGCCCTGCAGGGCGACGCCGTTGATCACGGCGTGGACGCGGCTCGTGCCGAGCGCGAAGAAGTTCAGGAGGATCACGAGCACGAGCACCGGGTCGACGGCTCTGGACACGAATTCACCTCGCCAGCAGGACGATTCCGAACGCCGAGAGCAAGCACGCGCCGACGAGCAAGCTCGGGATCTGGCGCATGCGCAGGCGCGCCATGACCGACTCCGTCACGCCGATCGCGACCGCGAGGCCGAGCATCCCCGCGGCGAAGAGCCCCCAGTCGTAGACCGCGACGCCGGTGTCGATCGGCAGCGCGAGGCGCACCACCAGCGCGCCGAGCACGAACAGCTTGATCGCCGCGCCGTAGAGCACGGCGCCGAAGAGCGGGCCGCTGTGATCGAGGACCATGACCTCGTGGATCATCGTCAGCTCGAGGTGCGTGTTGGGGTCGTCGAAGGGGATGCGGGAGCACTCGACGAGGAGCACGACGAGCAGGCTCGCGACCACCATCACGAGCGAGGCGCCGGAGCGGGCCCACAGCCCGCCGAGCCCCCCGCCGAGCATGGTCGCGAGCGACGACGAGCCGGTGAGCCGCACGAGCACCATCATGCCGAGGAAGAGCGCGGGCTCCGCGAGGACCGAGAACGTCGCCTCGCGCGCGCCGCCCATCCCTTCGAAGGCCGAGCCGGTGTCGAGCGCGGCGGCGACGGTGAAGAAGCGGCCGAGCGCGAAGAGGTACGCGAAGAGGATCATGTCGCCGGCGAACGAGAGCGCGGCGCCGCGCGCGCCGTAGGGGACGATCATCGCGGCGAAGGCCGCGGCGACGAGCGCGACGATCGGCCCCGCGCGAAAGACCCACGTCGTGGTCGCGCTGAACACCGACCCCTTGCGGAAGAGGCGCGCGAGATCGAAGTACGCCTGCAAGAGCGGAGGGCCGACGCGCCCCGCGAAGGCGGCCTTGGTCTTGTTGATCACGCCGAGCAGCAGCGGCGGCGCGACCAGGGTGACCAGCACGTGCAGCGCGACGTCTACGATCGACACGGCTCGGCCCCCCTATCGCCAGACCAGCAGCGCCACGACGAGCGCCGCGAGGACGTAGAGCACGTAGAGCTGGATGGCCCCGCGCTGCACCCAGCGAAACCAGACCAGGCCACGCGCGACGAGCCGGAACGAGGGGGTGACCGCATGATCGAGGACGACCTCCGGGACGTGGGTGCGCAGCGCGGTCGGCGAAGGGAACGGCCCGCGCACCGAGGGGGCGTGCCGCGTCGGGCGGAGCACCGACGAGAACAGGTCGACGAGCGTCGCGGCGAAGGACGACGAGGTGTATTGCATGCGCGCCGACGGCGCGGCGTAGCCGCAGTCCCAGGTCGGCACCGGCGCGGGGGCCACCGCGCGCACGCGGCGCGCCCACGCGAGCCCTGCGGCGAGCGCGAGCACGAGCGCGAAGGAGACCACCGACAGCGTCGAGAGCGGCGCGAGCGCCGAGAGCGAGGAGAGCGCGGAGGGCGACGAGGGCGACGAGGGCGACGAGGGCGACGAGGGCGACGAGAGCGCGCGCACGACGCCGCCCGCGCTCGCGGGGCGCGCGAAGGCCGTCAACGCCGCGTCGAGCACCGGCGCGAAGAGCTGCGGCACCAAGCCGATCGCGGCGCAGCAGCCGACCAGCACGGCCATCGGCGCGAGCATCGCCGGGCCGCTCTCGTGCGCGCGGGCGGCGCGCTCGCTGCGCGGCTCGCCGAGGAAGGCGACCCCGATCACCTTGACGAAGCACGCCACCGCGAGCGCGCCGATCATGGCGAGGGTCGGCGCGCCGACGGCCCCCGCGGCGAAGAGGCCGCTCGCGGCGTGGCTGCAGGCGCGCACGAGCGCGAGGTAGATCAAGAGCTCGCTGACGAAGCCGTTGAGCGGCGGCAGCCCGCAGATCGCGACCGCGCCGGCGACGAACCCGCCCGCCGTGTAGGGCATGCGCCTCGAGAGCCCGCCCAGCACGTCGATCTCGCGCGTGCCCGTGGCGTGCACGACCGAGCCCGCGCCGAGGAAGCGCAGCGCCTTGAAGAGGCCGTGGTTACACACGTGCAGCAGCGCGCCGCCGTCGCCGAGCGCGAAGATCGCCTCGTCGCCGTACGCGCGGCCGAGGAGCCCGACGCCGAGGCCGAGCAGGATGATCCCGATGTTCTCGACGCTGTGGTAGGCGAGCAGCCGCTTGAGGTCGTGCTGCGCGAGCGCGAAGACGACGCCCAGCACCCCCGACACCGCGCCCGCGCCCAGGATCACCGCGCCCCACCACGCGGGCGGCGCGGGGAACCACGTGAGGAAGCGCGCGAGCCCGTAGATGCCCATCTTGATGAGCACGCCGGACATGAGCGCGGAGACGTGCGAGGGGGCGTTGGCGTGCGCGCCGGGGAGCCACACGTGCAGCGGCATCGCGCCGGCCTTCAGGCCGAAGCCGACCAGCGCGAGCACGAAGAGCGCCGTGGCGCGCGGGTCCGCGGCGGCGAGCTCGGGGGCGCGCAGCTCGAAGCTGCCGTTGATCGAGCGGAGCACGGCGAAGTAGGCGAAGAGACACAGCGTGCCGAGGCGCGTCGCGACGAGGTAGACGAGCCCCGCCGCGCGGACGGCGGGCTCCTCGTCCTCGGTGCTCACCAGGAAGAAGGCCGAGAGGGCCATCACCTCCCAGCCGACCAGGAACAGTACGGCGTTGCCGGCGACGACGAGCAGCGCCATCCCCGCCGTGACGAGCCCGTAGAAGGCGCGCAGCTTGCGCCCGGTGCCGCCGTGCTCGTCGTCGCGCCAGTAGCCGAGCCCGTAGATCGAGCCGAGCGCCGCGATCAGGAAGATCTGGATCAGGAACATCGCCGCGAGCGGGTCGACGCGGAGCGAGAGCGCGCCGCCCGGCACGGGCCACGGATGCGCGACGCGGAGCGCACTGCCGACGAGCACGCGCACGCCCGCGGCGAGCCCCGCCGCGCTGCCGGCGACCATCGACCAGACCGGCGCGCGCTGCGCCGTCGCGGTGCCGCGCGCGAACGGGGCGCCGAGCAGGCCGCTCGCGGCGGTCAGGGCGATGGCGAGCCAGACCAGCAGCTCGGTCATGGCTCCCCCAGCCCTTGCGTCGCGGCCCACGCGAGCGCGCCGCCGAGCGCCACGAGCACGTAGAAGACGTACAGCTGCACCGCGCCCTGCTGGACCCAGCGCAGCCGGGAGAACCAGTCGGCCACCCGCGCGAGCGAGGGCTCGTAGACGCCGCGCGTGAGCGGATCGACCGCGCTGGACTGGAAGCTCCCCGGCCGCGGGAAGAGCCCCTCCGGCGCGGCGACCGCGAGCCTCGGCCGCAGCGAGCGCGGGAGCAGCTCGCCGAAGAGCTGCGCGAACGAGCGGGCCGTGTACTGCATCCGCGGGGTCGGCGCCGCGTAGCCGCACCCCCACGTCGACGCCTCGCGCTCGAACCGGGGCGCTTCACCTGCTTCACGCGCAGCGCGCGCCCGCACCGCCCGCAGCAGCCCGAACGCGACCGCCGCGCCGACCGCCCAGAGCGCCAGGCTCACGTGGCCGATCGGCGAGAGCGTCGCGCACGCCGTCGCGATCTCGGCGCGCGCGCCGGGCAGCAGCTCCACCGCCACACC
>CAIXWQ010000013.1 GCA_903923175.1 uncultured delta proteobacterium
CACGCGCTGCGAGGCGGCGGCGGCGGCGAGGGTCTGCGAGTCGCGCCCGACCCGCGCGGCGAGCAGCGCCTCGCGAAAATCGCGCGCCGAGGGGCGCGCGTCGGCGCTCTTGGCGAGCGCGCGGTGCGCGAGCGCCTCCAGCGCGGGGTCGACCGGCTGCTTGAGGCCGCGCTCGATGGCGGGTGGCACGTCGACGAAGAGGTGCTGCGCCAGGATCTCCGCGAAGCCGCCGTGCACGAACGGAGGATCGCCGGTGAGGCACTCGTAGAGGATGGCGCCGACGGCGTAGACGTCCGCGGGCGGCCCGACGTCGCGCCCGCGGCACTGTTCGGGAGACATGTAGCAAGCCGTCCCCTGGATGGCGTGCGTGGCGGTCAGCCGCTCCTGCCCCGGCGCCGACTCGATCAGCGCGAGGCCGAAATCGAGCACCTTGACGTGCTCCGGCTCGGTCGAGAGGACCATCACGTTGTCGGGCTTGAGGTCGCGGTGCACCACGCCCGCGAAGTGCGCCGCCTCGAGCACCTCGAGCAGCTGCACGAGCAGATCGATCACGCGCTCCTTGGGCATGAGCCGCGGCGCGCCGGTGTCGTTGCGCACGATGAGCTTGGAGAGCGGCGTCCCCTGCACCAGCTCCATCACGAGGTACGGGTCGCCCGCGTCCTCGCCGAAGTCGAACGCGGAGACGATCCCCGGGTGGCGCAGGCGCGCGAGGACCTCGGCCTCGCGCCGGAAGCGCGCGCGCACCTCGCTCGTGCGCGCGCCGCCCTCCAGCAGGAACTTCACCGCGACCTCGCCGCCGAGCGCGAGGTGGCGCGCGCGGTAGACGGCGCCGAAGCCGCCGCTGCCGATGATCTCGAGCAGCTCGTAGCGGCCGTCGACGGTGTGGCCGATGCGCGCGTCGAGCAGCTGCTCGCGGCACGCCGAGCAGGTGCCGCCGCCGTTCACGATGGCGCCGCAGCGCGGGCACCTTCCGACGCGCGAGGTGGCGCTCATGCGACCTCGAGGATCTCCACCGCGCGCTGCTTGCCCCGCAGCGGGTGCTCGCCGAGCGAGGCGAACTCGAACCCCTCGCCCTTGGCGGCGGCGGCGACCTCCGCGGTCACCAGCGTCTGCGCCGGGCGCGCGATCGCCTCGAGGCGCGCCGCGACGTTCACGACGTCGCCGATCGCGGTGTACTCCATGCGCGTCTCGCTCCCGAGGTTGCCGACCAGCACCTCACCGGTCGAGACGCCGATCGCGAGCTTCACGTCGAAGCCGTACTTCGCCTGCCACTCCGGCGCGCTCGTCTCGACGAAGCGGTGCATGTCCTCGGCGGCGGCGAGCGCCTTGGCCGCGTGGCCGTCGAGCGCGCTCGGCGCGCCGAAGACCGCCATGATGCAGTCGCCCATGAACTTGTCGACGGTGCCGCCGTGGCGGAAGACCACCTCGGTGAGCACGTCGAACAGCTCGTTGAGGAACGCGACGACCTTCTCGGGCGGGGCGGACTCGGCGAACGGCGTGAACGAGACGACGTCGGCGAACAGCACGGTGACCGAGCGCCGCTCGCCGCCGAGGGCGATCGTGCCTTCGCCCTTCGCGATCGACTCGGCGACCTCGAGCGGCAGGTAGCGCGAGAGGTTCGCCTCGACCAGCGTGCGTCGCGTGATCTCGCGCTCGCCCGCGGCGATGTGCGAGGCCATGTCGGTCATCGCGTCGCCGAGCTGCTCGAGCTCGTCGCCCGTCTTCACGTCGGAGCGCGCGTCGAGCTCGCGCCGGCCGTAGCGCTGCGCGAGGCGCACCAGCGCCTGCACCGGCCGCACCGTGCGCGCGCCGAGCAGCGCGCCGGCGCCGAGCACGAGGAGCGCGAGCAGCCCGGCGGC
>CAIXWQ010000014.1 GCA_903923175.1 uncultured delta proteobacterium
CGCTTCCTCGACAAGATCGGCTACGCGACCTCGCACGACGGCTTCTGCCGCACGCTGTTCGACGACCTGCTCGGCAAGGTGCCGCTGGTCGGCGGCGCGGCGGACGGCGCGCTCACGGTGCTGACGAACTTCGGCCCCTACGAGCTCTTCTACGCCGCGGCCGAGGCGCAGGGGACGATCGCCGAGTACCTCTTCATCGGCACCGAGACGCGACCGGCCGACGCCGAGCACGCCTCGGCAGGCACCAGCGGCGCGAGCTTCCTCGGCTCCGCGACCATGCAGGCCGCGCCGGCGAGGTAGACTCGAGCGAACCGACCGATGCGGAGTCACGACGCCAAGAAACGATCGAGCGCGCGCCCCCCCGAGCGTCGGGCCTGGGCGCGCCTCGGGCCGCTTCTCGCCGCGTTGACGCTCGCGGGTATCGTCGCCTGGCTCCTGCGCGAGCCGCGGGCGGGGGAGCGCGCGCTCCACGTCCGCGTGCCCGACGCGGTGCTCGCGCTGACGCACGCGCCTCAGCCGCGCCTCCCCGACGAGCGGGCGCCGCCGCTGGTCGAGCCGCAGCCGTGGGCGGCGACGAGCACGAATTCGCCGCCCGCGCCGCCCGAGCAGATCCCTGCCTGGCAGGTGCGGCCGCCGCCGCCCGACCCGAACGCGGTCCGGCCGGTCGACCCGGTGGCGCCTGCCGATCCGATGGGCAATCGGCCGCCCATGGAGAACCCGGGCGGCGTCAACGGGAGCCGGCCTCCGCGCAGCGGCGCGGCGATTCCGTAGCGCGAGCCCTCGAGGGCGCTGGCGCGCGGCGGCGAGCGGGCGGAGCGCGCGCGAACGCCCGCGTGCGGTCGGGGGAGCAAGCGCCGGCTTCGCCAAGCGTCCGGCGCTCGCCCCTCGCTCCGAGTCGCGGGTTGATCCGCAACGACGCTTCGTCGCATCGTGCAGCGATGCGCCACTCTCCGCTGCTCGTCCTGCTCGCCGCGCTCTCGCTCGTGGGTTGTCCCAAGTCCGACGACAAGAAGGCCGACGACAAGGCGAAGGCGGGCGAGGAGAAGGGCGACAAGAACAAGGCGAAGGCCGACGACGACGACGGCGCGAAGCCCAAGAAGAAGAAGCCGAAGGCGGACCCCTCGGAGGCGAGCGACGACGACAAGGCGAAGGACGCGCCGAAGAAGCAGCCGGCCGACGACGGCACGCGCGACGTGGCCGGGGTCGGCAAGATCCCGGCGTACGCGAAGGACGCGACCGTCACCGACAAGTGCACCACGCCTTCGCCGATCGCGACCAAGATCAAGGCGTACGAGAAGGGCGACGACGCCTCGATCACCGACGGCACGGCCGACCTCGCGAAGCTCGACGCGGACGTCGCCGGCAGCTGCCGCCTGACCGCTCCGAAGGCGCTCGCGAGCGCGCTCAACGACGGCGGCATGAAGCACTACGCCAAGGGGAAGATGGAGGAGGCGAACCGCTGGTGGCGCGCGGCGCTGACCATCCGCCCCGCCAACGCCATCAGCCGCTACAACCTCGCGTGCGGCCTCGCCAAGGACGGCAAGAAGGACGACGCCGTCTGGGCGCTCCAGCAGCTCGGGCTGCAGGCCAAGGACGGCGACGAGTCGGCGGCCAACTTCCTCGAGAAGGCCAAGAGCGACGCGGACCTCGAGAGCGTGCGCGGCGAGGCCGACTTCAAGGCCGCCGTGAAGATGTCGGACGGCGCGTGGGTCGGCCCGAGGCGCGAGAGCGAGACGAGCAAGGAGGCGGTGAAGCTGCTGCCGAAGGACTTCCTCACGACCACGCACCCCGCGACCGAGGAGAAGTGGACGTACAAGCCCGCGCTGCTCGATCTCTGGACCTGGCGCCCCGACGCGGACCACGAGTTCCTCGTCGCGCAGCTCACCGACGATCCGGCGATGGTGGGCAAGCCGAAGGGGGACCTGAACGTCGCCTACGGCGCGATCGCGGTCTTCCAGCGCGATGCGAGCTGGAAGCTCTCGCTCGTCGCGAGCAAGAAGCTCGGCGAGGAGCCGCCGAAGGTCGCCCACACCAAGGCGAACACCGTCGAGGCGGTCGGGCAGAACATGTGTGGCGACAACAAGGCCACGCTCTCGTTCGCGGGTGGCAAGGTCGTGATGACCGTGAAGGAGTGCGGGAAGTAGCGGGGAGCGACTGTGCGGCGACGCGCCGCCGATCCTTCGCTACGCTCGCTCGGTGCCGCGCCCTCGCTTCGTCGCCGTCGCCGGCAACATCGGTGCGGGCAAGTCCTCGCTCGTGAAGTGGCTGCACCAGACCTTCGGGCTCACGCCGTTCTTCGAGCCGCAGGACGAGAACCCGTACCTCGCCGACTTCTACGGCGACATGAAGCGCTGGGCGTACTCGTCTCAGCTGTTCTTCCTCGTGCAGCGCTTCCGCATGCACCGCGAGATGGAGCGAGGGCTGCTCGCGCCCGACAGCACGCTCCGAGGCGTCGTCCAGGACCGCACCATCTTCGAGGACGCGGAGATCTTCGCGGCCCACCACCACGAGGTCGGCAACATCGACGACCGCGACTGGCGCACCTACTCGGATCTGTACGGCTCGCTGCGCGACGAGCTCGCGCCGCCGGATCTCATGATCTACCTGCGCTGCCCGATGCCCGCGCTCAAGAAGCGCATCAAGCTGCGTGGGCGTTCGTACGAGGCGGCGATTCCCACCACGTACCTCAAGGCCCTCGACCGCCTCTACGAGGGCTGGTTCGCGCGCTACGACCTCTCGCCGACGCTCATCCTCGACACCAGCGAGCTCGACTACGTGACCCAGCTCTTCGACCGGCACGCGCTGATCGGCGAGATCGAGCGGCGCATCGCCTGAGCGTTCGGGCGTAGGATCCGGGGATGCTCGGAACCTTCGTCGGTGGCACCGCGTACGTCGATCCCGCGACGCAGAAGCCCGCGTTCTGCTTCGACGTCGTCGATCTCGATCGCGGCGCGGTGCAGCGCATCCCGCTCGATTTCCTCGCGCACGGCTTCAGCGTGAACCCGCGCGCGCCGCACCAGGTCGCGGTGTTCGAGAAGCGCGGTCCGGGCGCCGCGGTGCTCGATCTGCGGGCGATGAAGCTGGTCGGCAACGTGCGCTGCCGGCAGACGCGCGCGTACTACGGCCACGGCGTCTACACCCCCGACGGCGCGCACCTGCTGGTGGTCGAGAGCGACCTCGCGAGCGGCGCGGGGGTCGTGAGCGTGCGCGAGACGACGAGCTACAAGGAGATCGACACCTTCCCGACCTTCGGCGATCGCCCGCACGACTGCGTGCCGATCGACGGAGGGCGCGTGCTCGTCTTCACCAACGGCGGCGGGCAGCTCGAGGGGGGCGGGATCCCGTGCGTGACGTACGTCGAGGCTTCGTCGCGCACGCTGCTCGAGCGCGTGACGATGAGCACGCCCGAGCTGAACGCGGGGCACGCCGCGCTCGCGCGTGACGGGACGCTCGTGGTGGTCTCGGCGCCGCGCGACGGGCTGCCGCCCGAGACCTCGGCCGGCGGCATCCACGTGCGCGCGCCCGGCGGCGTGGCCGAGCGCCTGCGCGCGCCGGGGGCCCTCGACGCGCGCGTCGTCGGCGAGTCGCTGAGCGTGCGCATCCACGACGAGCGCGGCGTCTTCGCGGTGTCGAACCCGAGCGGCGATCTGGTCACGTTCTGGAGCCTCGCGACGCGCGGGCTGCTCGGCTCGTTCGACCTCGCCGGCCCGCGCGGGCTCGAGATCACCCGCGATCGGCGGTCGTTCGTGGTGGCGGGGAGCCGGCTCGGCGGCGTGAAGCTCGTCGACGTCGAGAGGCTGCAGCCGAGCGCGGGCGGGGTCGACGCGCCGTGCCTCTCGGGCTCGCACATCTACGCGTACGAGCCCGCGGCCGAGCACGCGCCCGAGCCGGCTCGCGGCGCAGCGGTGGCGTAGCCACGCCACGGTTGCGTCGATCCGGCGAGGAGCGAGCACGATCCGCGCAGCCGCGCCGGGCGCGCGTCGGCCCGCCGAATGCAGCGCCTCCAGGTCATGCGCCATGAAGCGTTGATCGCCGACGTGCGCAAGCGCTGGGGCGTGCCGCTCGAGGAGGACGCCGAGCGGCTCGTCGAGGCGGTGCTCACCGTGTTGCGCGAGCAGATCGACGTGCGCGACGCGCAGGCCCTCGCCGCCGCGCTCCCGGCCGCCGATGCGACCCCGCTCGCGCGCTCGATCCAGGGAGCCACGCACGACGCGCGCGCGTTCGCGGCGCGCGTGGCCGTGCTCGCGTCGATCCCGTTCCCGGCGGCGGTCGAGGGGGCGCAGGTCGCCCTGGCCGCGCTCGGCGAGGCGCTCCCCGAGGAGCTCGTGGTGCGCGTGCGCAAGCAGCTCCACCCGGAGGTCGCGCTCGCGCTCGCGCCGCGCCCCGACGAGCCGGCGCCGGAGACCCCCGAGCGGCACTTCCAGCCCGAGGCTCCGCGCACCCCGCAAGGGACGCTCGCGACCGGACGCCCCGGCAGCCAACACCCCGTCGCGGAGGCGCGCCCGGAGGCCGCGCACACGCACTCGGTGGCCCGCTCGGCCGCGCCGCACGCCGACTCGAAGCTGTCGAGCGCGCGCGGGCTGACGCAAGAGCGCGAGCACGAGTCGCTGTCGGCGGGGAAGCCGCCCGGTCCGCGGCGGCCGCTCTCGGGCTGAGCTCGCGCCCACCGATCGCAAGCTCGCAAGGAGGTCTCGATGGAACTGCTCCTCGATCCCGACGAGCTCGTCCTGCTCAAGAAGACGCTCGATCGCACGCTGCACGACGTCGAGCGCGAGCTCGTCCGAACGGATGCGCCCTCGCTCCAGCACGCGCTGAACAAGGATTTCGAGCTGCTGCAGGCCTTGCGCAGACGCCTCGATTCCTGAGGCTCGCGCCCGCGCGGCGCGCCCCGGCGCAGCTGATCGAGTGATCGCGCGGCGCCGCGCGAGGCCGTCGACGCGCCCCTCCGGACTGGTATTGCTCGAAGGATGCGCGGCTTTCACCGTATCGAGCGAATGTCCTCGTGGCGCCGGCTCGCCTTGCATGCCTGGCGCGCGCCCGACGACCCGACCGTCCACGGCTCGCTGGAGCTCGACGTCGGCGAGGCGCTCGAGGTGCTGCGCGAGCTGCGCGCTCGCTCGGGCCTCAAGCTCACCGTGACCCACCTGGTCGGCCGCGCGATCGCGCTGGCGATCCGCGAGCGCCCCGAGGTGAACGCGATCGTGCGCTTCGGGCGCGTCTACCAGCGCGAGACCATCGACGTCTTCTTCCAGGTGGCGTTCGAGGGGGGCGAGAACCTCGCCGGCCACAAGGTCGCGCGAGCCGACGAGAAGTCGCTGGTCGACACCGCGCGCGAGCTCGTCGCGGGGGCGGGGAGGGTCCGCAAGCAGGAGGGCGAGACCGTCAAGGCCGCCTCGATGTTCAGGCTGATCCCCGCGCCGCTGATCGGCGTCGCGCTGCGCGCATCCACGGCGCTCACGTACGACCTCGGCGTGGATCTCTCGCGGTTCGGCGTGCCGTTCGACGGCTTCGGCAGCGTGATGGTCACCAACGTCGGCGGCTTCGGCCTGACCAGCGGCTTCCCTCCGATCCTGCCGTTCTCGCGCTGCCCGCTGCTGATCCTGGTGGGCGAGGTGCAGACGCGCCCCGCGATGTTCGAGGGCGAGATCGCGGCCCGGCCGATCCTCCCGCTCGGCATCACCTTCGATCACCGGCTGCTCGACGGCTACCAGGCCGGCGTCCTCGCCAAGCGCTTCCGCGAGGTCATCGAGCACCCCCGCGTCGCGCTCGCCGACGAGCTGCGCGGCTGACGCGGCCGACGTGCTGCC
>CAIXWQ010000015.1 GCA_903923175.1 uncultured delta proteobacterium
GATGGACCTTGAGCCACGCGTCGAGGAAGGGCCCCATCAGCCAGGCCCAGACGGTCCCCTGGTGGTACGCGGCGTCGCGGGCGCGCAGATCGCCGAAGTACCGCGGCTTGTAGTCGACGTGCCCGCGGGCGAGCGTGCGCAGCCCGTAGGGCGTCACCAGCTCACGCTCGACCGCCTCGAGCACCGCCGGCCACCTGGCGTCGTCGAGCACGGGGTGATCGAGGGAGATCGCGAGGAGCTGATTCGGTCGCAGCGAGGCGTCGTCTCCTTGCTCGCCGTCGACCACGTCGAACAGGTACGCGCCCGGCGCGTGCCAGAAGCGCTCGTTGAACGACCTCCTGGCGCGCGCGGCGAGGTCCTCGACCGAGGGCGCGAGCGCGTCTCCCCGCTCGCCGAGCCAGCGACCCAACAGTCGGAGCGCGTTGTACCAGAGCGCGTTGATCTCGACCGCCTTCCCGCGCCGCGGCGTCACGACCCACCCGTCGACCTTCGCGTCCATCCAGGTCAGCTGGTAGCCCTCGGCCCCTTGGCGCAGCAGCCCGTCCCTCGGGTCGACGCCGATGCCGAAGCGCGTGCCGCGGACGTGCGCTTCGTAGATCTCCTTGAGCGTCGGCAGCAGGCGATCGAGCGTGGAGAAATCGCCGGTGCGGGCGAGGTAGCGGTGGAGCGCGTGGAAGAACCACAGGGTCGCGTCGGCCGTGTGATAGAGCCCCTCGTGCTGCCCCTCGGGGAACAGGTTCGGGATCAGTCCGTCACGCACGTAGTGCGCGAACGTGCGGAGGATGTACCCCGCCTCGACCTCGCGCCCCGTCGCGAGCGCGAGCCCTTCGAGCGAGATCATCGTGTCGCGGCCCCAGTCGGTGAACCAGTGATAGCCGGCGATGACCGTGCGCGCCTCGTCGCCCGCGGCGTGGGCGCGGGTCGCGTCCTCGTATCTCCCGGCAGGGGTCACGAGGAACGCGTCGGCCGCGAGCACGAGCTCGGCAGCGAACCCGGCGCGCAGCTCCCCGTCCGCCCGCGCGACGAGCGCGCGGCGCCGATCGAGCTCCGCCGCCTCGGCCTCGTCCGAGGAGAGCGTCTCGAGCGTGGCCCAGGTCTCCGTCGAGGCGACGAGCGTCGCCTCTTGGCCGACGTCGAGATCGAGGCGGAAGTGCCCCGGGCTCCACAGGTCGCCCTGCGCCTCGTACCCCCGGTGGCGCTCGACCCGGTAGAGGAACTCGGGGAGTCGCTGCTCTTCGAGGGTGAACGAGGTGCGCACCCCCGCGACCACGAGCCGCAGCGTGGGGAAGTCGTCGCCGGCCGAGATCTCGTACCTGCGCCCGCGCGCGAGCACCTGGAACTCCGACGAGATCGGCGCGCTCACCGGCGCGTCGTGCGGGCGGAAGTGCATCGACGGGCGCAGCTTCAGGCGCAGCGGCCCGGCCCCCGCGAGCAGCCGATAGCGCACGTGGACGGTGTTCTGGCGATACGGCAGGAAGAGCCGCTTCTCGAGCACGAGATCGCCAATCTGAAAGCGCCACGTCGGGAGCCCCGACTCGAGCCGGAACTCCGCGAGGTGCCTCGCGCCGAGGATCTCGAGCGCGCCGCCGCGCTCCTCGCCGCCGAGCCCGACGATCGTGGTGCGGTCGGCGAGGCGCACCTGCTCTGCGAGGTGGTTCAGCATCACGACGCGGCCGCGCGGGTACGGCAGGGCCGCGATGAGCAGGCCGTGGTAGCGGCGCGTGGGCACGCCGCCGAGCGTCCCCGAGGCGTAGCCGCCGAGGCCGTTCGCCACGAGCCACTCGCGAGTGAGCAGCGCTTCGTCGTCGCTCTGCCCGCAGGGGATGACGCGACGGACGTGAGGCTCGGGGTGCGCGTCGCTCATGCGCTCTCCCCGATCGCGGCGGGCGCCAGCACCAGCGCGGCGGTCGCAGGGAGGTGGAAGCCGCCGGCCTCGCCGGCGCGCTCGACGGCGGGCGTCCCGCTCCCTCCGTAGCGCGGCTCCTCGCTCGACCACACGAGCTCCCATGGCCCGCGCGCAGGCGGCGCCAGCAGCGGCTCGGGGACGACCTCGAGCGTCCGCTCGCGGCCGAGGTTCACCAGGAGCAGACGATCGTCCCCGGCGCCACCGAACAGGCGGATCGCGAACGCCTCCTCCGCGAGCACCGCGCCGTCGCGACCGATCGCGCCGCCGGCGAAGACGGGGTCGCGCCGACGAAGCGCGAGCAGCTCCCGGTGCAGCGCGACCGCCTCCGCGTTCGTGACGCGCTCCGACGGATCGAGCTTGCAGCGCTCGAACGTCTCCGCGCTGCCGGGGTCGGCGAGCAGCGCGTGCCCCTCTTGCGTCGCGAGGCTCGGGAACTGCGCGAGGAACTCGCCGCGGCCGGAGCGGACCAGCGAGGCCGTGGCGGGCTCATGGTCCGCGAAGAAGAGGAACGGGGCGCTCGACGCGAATTCCTGCCCCTGGAACAACATCGGCGTGGCGGGCCCGAGGAGCAGCAGCGCGGTCATCGCGCGCAGGCGCCCGTCGCACGAGAGGCTCGCGAGCCGCGCGCCGCGCGCGGAGTTCGCCACCTGGTCGTGGTTCTCCAGGTAGTGCACGAGCTGGCGGGGGAGCAGATCGAGCGAGGGGGTGCCGCGCCGCTTGCGCTGCCAGGAGTAGTGCTGGCCTTGGTAGAGGAAGCCGCGCACGATCGACGCGACGAGCTCCTGCGGCGTGCCGCGGTAGTCCGAGTAGTACGCCTCCGTGCGCCCCGTCAGCGCGACGCGCGCGGCGTGGTGGAAGTCGTCGTTCCAGAGCGCGTCGAGCGCGTACCCCGCCGGCTCGGGACGCACGAGCCGCGCGTCCTGGGGCTCGTTCTCGGCGACCACCAGCGTTTCGCGCCCTCGCGCCGCCGCGCGCACCGCCGCGCCGACCTCGAGGAGCAGGTGTCGCGCGCTCCGATCGAAGATGCTCTGCGTCGCGTCGAGCCGCAGGCCGTCGAGGTGGAACTCGTCGATCCAGTAGCGCGCGTTCGAGAGGAACAGCTCGCGCGTCCCGGCGCTCTCGGGCCCGTCGAAGTCGAGCGCCTCGCCCCACTCGTTCGCGTAGCGGTCGGTGAAATACGCGTCGGAGAAGGCGTGGAGGTAGTTCCCGCTCGGACCGAGGTGGTTGTAGACGACGTCGAGGATCACCGAGAGCCCGAGCGCGTGCGCGCGGTCGACGAAGCGCCGCAGGTCGTCGGGTGCGCCGTAGAGCCGGCACGGCGCGAAGAGCGACACGCCGTCGTAGCCCCAGCCGAATCGACCGGGGAAGTCGGCCACCGGCATCATCTCGACGACGCTGACGCCGAGCCGCGCGAGCCACTCGAGCTCCCGCGCGGCGGCGGCCCACGTCCCTTCGCGCGTGAACGTGCCGACGTGGAGCTCGTAGATCGCGCCGCCCGCGAGGGAGACCCCCGCGTGCGTCCCGTCGGTCCAGCGGAACGCGGCGGGGTCGACGATCTCCGAAGCGCCGTGCGGACCGTCGGGCTGGAAGCGGCTGGCCGGATCGGGGTAGGTGGCGCGCTCGCCGTCGAGTCGCAACCGGTAGCGCGCGCCGGCAGCGAGCCCCGGGACGAAGCCGGAGAAGTGCCCCGTCGGCTCGCGCTGCAACTCGCTCTCGCGCTCGCGTTCGATCGAGTCGACGAGCACGACCGCGACGCGCCGGCGCTTCGGCGCGAAGACGCGGAAGTGGACCCCGCCTCCCACGGGCTCGGCGCCGATGGGGAGTCGTCGCGGCGAGGGCTCCGACAGCATCTCCGGTGCGATGACGTTGCAGCCGCGGCGTCGTTCTCGCGAGGCGCTCGTGGCGCGTTCGCCGAGCTCGCCGAGCTCGGGCAGTGTCCCGCCGGGGCGTCCCCTGTGCTTCGAGGCTCCTCTCCGAGGCGTCGAAGGCCGCGTCGCGCTCCGCCGTCGCGCGCGGCCTCGGCCCTGCGCTCGCGGCGCCCGCGGCGCGGAGGGCGCCGAGGTGGCGGGCGTGGCGATGGCATCGACGCCGCCGCCACCCCACGCCCGCCCACGCTCGGGGCCTACTTGCCCATGGGGTCGCCCGACTTCGGGGCCTTGCCCGGGACCGTGCCTTTGGTCCCCGGCATCGTCGTGTCGTCGCTCTTGGGGCCGCCGCCGATCCCCGTGCCCGTCCCGGTACCGGGCGCGCTCGCGCCCATCGCGAGCTGATCCTGGAGCTTCGACGCGTGCAGCTGGTGCTTCACGAGCGCGACGCGCACGTCCGTGAGGAGGACCTTCACCTCGGCGTCCTTGACCACCTTCAGCCCTTCGTCGACGACCTTGATCGCGAGCGTGTGCTCGTGGACCTCCGGCGCCACGAACGCGGTGTCGAAGGTCTTGCCCGTCTTGGCGCCCAGCATCGCGACGTTCGCGTCGCTCGCCGAGAGCACGGCCGAGTGGATCGGATCGCCGATGGTGCCGCGCGCGAGGTCGATCCCCTTCTTCTTCGCGAGGTCGGTGAGCTTGGTGTCCGCGTCGGTGTGCGCCTTGACGAGGTCGGCCGCGTACGTCTTCACGTCCGCGGAGGACGCGCGGGTCGGCGCGAGGTTCCCCTCCTTGATCTCCGCGAGGTTCGTCTCGTGGAGGAACTGCAGGACGGCGGCGGTCTTGTGGGCGTCGTCCATCGCGCAGCTCTGCCCGGTCATCCCGGTCATCCCGGCCGTCCCGGCCATCCCGGTCATCCCGGCACTCGCGGACGCCGCCGCCGGGCCGCCCCCCTTCGCGCTCGGCGTGGTCGACGTCGTGGACGTGCCGCTCGTCGTGCCGCCGTTCGCCCCCGACGTGCTCGTGCTCGCGCCGTACGCGCCGCTGGTGCCGTACGTGCCCGTCGTGCCGGACGTGCTCGTGCCGTACGTGCCCGTCGTGCCGGACGTGCTCGTGCCGTACGTGCTCGTGCCGTACGTGCCCGTGGTGCCGGACGTGTTCGCGCCCGAGGTGCTCGTGTCGTAGGCACCCGGGCCTGCGCGCCGGTCGGTCGAGCTCGCCGTGTAGGCCACCCCCGCGGCCCCAAGGCTCAGGACGCTGGCCGCGGCGATCGGAATGATGATTTTGTGCATGTCTACGGGCCTCCGGCGTGGACCCGGAGCGAACCACGTACCCGCGCAGGACGGCGGCCACGCCCCCGCGCCATGCACGAAAGCGAAGCCATCTTGCGCGCTCCTGCGCGAGCCTGCGCGCTCGTGCGGGCCGGCGGAGCGCACTCGACGGTTCGGCGCCGCGCGACGTGCGCGCACGCTCTCGAGGGCGCATGGCCTCACGCTCACGGCGGCGGCTGGACGAGCGGCGCGAGAGCCTCGGCGTCGCCGGGTATCGCGCCGTCGAGCACCGTCTTTCCCGAGCTGGAGGGGGCGTCGGCGGCGTAGACCCGAATGGGCCCCACGTGGGACGGCGCGGCCGAGCCTCTCGCGCCGGCGGCGTCGGCGAGGGGCAGCGCGACGTTCGGCGCGGCCCCGTCCACCGCCTCGCCTGGCAGCGGC
>CAIXWQ010000016.1 GCA_903923175.1 uncultured delta proteobacterium
ATCGACGGCGACCACCGCCGTGGCCGAGGGGCTCTGCAGCGTCGTCGCGTTCGCGGCGGCGCGCGACCAGCCCGCGGTGGCGTCGTAGCCGCCGAAGACGCTCACGCCGTCGATCAGCGTCAACGACTCCGCGTACGACCCCGCGCCGGCGTAGACGTCCTTGCCGGCCGCCTTCGCGGCGTCGAGCGCGGCCTTCAACGTCTTCTTCGGCGCCGCCTGGGTGCCCGGGTTCGCGTCGCTGCCGGTGGGGGCCACGAAGATGGCGTGGCTCGCGTCGCCCACGATGCCGTCGCAGTTGCGATCGACGTCGTCGAGGTCGGGGACGTCCGCCGCTCCGGGCTTGCACCCCGTCGAGGCGTCGTGCGCGCCGGTGTCGTGCCCGCCCGTGCCGCCATCGCCAGCCGCGCCGGAGGGGCCCGAGTCGTCGCCGGTGGCGCACGCGCCCGCGGCGAAGGCGAGCGAGGCGAGAGCGAGCGAGAGCGCGAGGCGCCGAGCGGGCAGGGACATGGGGGTATCCATCGTGACGGGTCGCGTCGTTCCGGACAACGCCGAATTCGAGCGGATCGACGCGTCGCGGACGGCCGCCGGTGTGCGCGCTGGTGGTAGCCTCCTCGCCGCCCGACGCCGCGCTCCGGCGCGCGGCGCGCGCCCCCCGCATGGCCTCGCAGCCGCCCACCCCGACGCTCCTCGCGACGCTCCTCTCGACCCCGCCCGAGGACGACGCGTCCTCCGAGGACCTGCGCCAGCGGCTCGACGTGCGCAGCCGCGTGCTCGAGCTGTCGTTCGCGCTCGGGCAAGCGGTCTCGGCGGAGCTGCAGCTCGAGCCGCTCTGCGATCTCGTCGTCGCGCGCCTCGGGAGCGTCTTCGGCGTCGAAGCGCTGCGCCTCGACTTCCTCGACGACACGACCGGCGGCCTGGTCGACAAGCGCGGGCAGGGGAGCGAGCGCCGCGTCGCCGAGCTGCGCGCGCTCGCGGTCGACGCGCTCGGGCGGCGCGCGCTCGCGACGCTCCCCGACGCCGCCGCGGTGCCGCTGATCGCCGAGCGCAAGGTGAAGGGGGTGCTCTCGCTCGCGTGGCCGCCGGGCGCCGAGCGCCCCACGCGCGAGGATCGCCTGCTGCTCGAGGTGCTCGCGGGGACGATCGCCAGCGCGATCGACAACGCCTGGCTCTACGCGCAGATCCAGCGGCTCAACGAGCAGCTCGAGGAGAACGTGCGGCGAAGGACGCGCGAGCTCGAGGTGGCGCTCGAGGAGCTGAAGCACACGCAGGCGGGGCTGCTCGAGCGCGAGAAGATGGCGAGCCTCGGCCAGCTGACGGCCGGCATCGCGCACGAGATCAACAACCCGCTCGCGTACGCGATCTCCAACGTCGCGCTCGGGCGCGAGCGGCTCGACGCCCTGTACGCGAGCGAGCGCGCGGCGCGCGCGTTCGCGGCGTGCGAGCGCGGGAGCGACGCGCAGGTGCTCGCGGACGTGCTCGCGTACGTCGCCGAGCTCTCCACGCGGCCGCGCTTCCGCGAGGATGGAGCGGCGTTCCGCGCCGACCTGACCGGGCTCTCCGAGCCGGACGCCGCGAGGCTCGCCCGCCGCTTCATGGACTACATGGCCGGCCACTTCGGTCGCGAGCTCGGCGACGGCGACCGCGCCTCGGCGATCCCAGCCATCGACGCGCTGCTCGCGCGCGCCGAGGACGGCCTCGCGCGGGTGACCAAGATCGTCCTCGACCTGCGCGCCTTCTCGCGCCTCGACGCGGCGCAGGAGCAGGCGGTCGACCTCGACGAGGAGATCGAGCGCACGCTCGCCATCCTGACCCACCTCGCCAAGGAGCGCCGCGTGCGCGTCGAGCAGCTGCGGGGCATGCGCGCGCCGTACGCGTGCTACCCCGCGCGGCTCGGGCAGGTCGTGCTCAACCTCGTGACCAACGCGCTGCAGGCGACCGACGCCGACGGCGCGGTCACCATCGAGACGCGCGACGAAGAGGCCGGCGTCACCATCGCGGTGCGCGACACCGGCAGGGGTATCGCGAGCGCGCTCCTGCCGCGGATCTTCGACCCGTTCTTCACCACCAAGCCGGTGGGGCAGGGCGTGGGGCTCGGGCTGTCGATCACGTATCGGATCGTCGAGGAGCACGGCGGCCGGATCGACGTCGAGAGCCGCGAGGGCGTTGGCACTTGCTTCTCGGTGAGGCTGCCGCGAAGAGCGTGGGCGCGTGAACCGGAGGGATCTCGATGAGCGAGCGTGAGCGTGCGCGGACGGTGGTGCCGTTCCGGGCGAAGGTGGTGGAGCCGATCCGGCTGCTCTCGCGCGAGGAGCGCCGGAGCCGCATGGAGGCCGCGGGGCTGTGCCTCTTCGCGCTCAAGGGGGACGACGTCTACGTCGACCTGCTGACCGACAGCGGCACGGGCAGCCTGAGCACGCAGCAGCTCGGCGCCATGATGATGGGCGACGAGTCGTACGCGGGCTCGCGCAGCTTCGACAAGATGGCCGGGAACTTCACGGCGCTCTCCGGGCTGCCGTACGTGATCCCCTCCCACCAGGGGCGCGGCGCCGAGAAGGTGCTCAACTCCGTGCTCGTGCGCAAGCACTCGGTGGTGCCTGGCAACTCGCACTTCGACACCACCAAGGCGCACATCGAGTTCGCCGGCGGGCGCTGCGTCGACTGCACCATCTCGGCCGGCTTGGACTCGGGCGCCGCGCACCCCTTCAAGGGCAACCTCGACGTGGGCAAGCTGCGCGAGACGATCGCGCACTTCGGCCCGCGCAACGTCGCGTACGTGCTCATCACGATCACGTGCAACTCGGGCGGCGGCCAGCCGGTCTCGATGGAGAACATCCGCGAGGTCTCGGCGCACTGCCGCGAGCAGGGGATCGCCGTGTTCTTCGACGCCGCGCGCTTCGCCGAGAACGCCTGGTTCATCAAGGAGCGCGAGGCCGGCTACGCCGACAAGCACGTGCGCGAGATCGTGCGCGAGATGTTCTCGTACGTCGACGGCTGCACGATGAGCTCCAAGAAGGACGCGATCGTGCCGATGGGCGGCCTCATCGCCGTGCGCGATGCCGGGCTGTTCGAGCAGCTCAAGACGCCGACGATCCTCTTCGAGGGGTTTTACACGTACGGCGGCATGAGCGGCATGATGATGGAGGCGCTCGCGCAAGGGCTCGAGGACGTGATGCAGGAGGACTACCTGCGCCACCGCATCGGCCAGGTCGCGCGCCTCGGCGCCGGGCTGCGCGCGGCGGGCGTGCCGATCGTCGAGCCGGTCGGCGGGCACGCGGTGTTCATCGACGGCCGCCGCTTCTACCCCGGCGTGCCCGAAGACGAGTTCCCGGCGCAGCTGCTGTGCGTCGAGATGTACAAAGAGGGCGGCGTGCGTACGTGCGAGATCGGCGCCAACCTGATCGGCCGCGATCCGGACACGGGCGAGAACATCCGCCCGGCGCTCGATCTCACTCGCCTCGCCATCCCGCGGCGCGCGTACTTCCAGGAGCACCTCGACTACGTCGTCGACGTCGTCGCGACGGTGCACGAGGAGCAGAAGGGGCGCACGCGCGGCCTCGCGCTGCTCCACGAGGCGCCGGGCATCCGCCATTTCTCGTCCACGTTCCGTTACCTGTGAGGGGGCCCCGATGAGCTGGAAGGAATTCGACAAGCAGGGCGCTCGGTCACGGGACCCGCAGGAGGCGCAGATCCGCAAGCTCGGGCTGCTCGTGGTCGACGACGAGAAGGAGATCGTCGAGACGCTGCGCGAGGTCTTCGCGACGCACTTCGACATCCACCACGCGACGTCGGCGAAGGCCGCGCTCGAGGCGTTCCGCGCGCACGGCCCGAAGCTCGTGATCACCGATCAGCGGATGCCGGAGATGACCGGCCTCGAGCTGCTCCGGCAGATCAAGGACATCGACCCGTCGACCGTGCGCATCCTGATCACGGGCTACAGCGATCTGCAGACGGTGGTGCAAGCCCTCAACGAGGGGCTCGTCTGGCAGTACGTCGGAAAGCCGTGGAACCTCGAGGAGCTCCGTGCGCTCGTGCTGCGCGGGGCGCGTCGATACCTACAGGAAGCAGGGGTCGATCCGACTCAGTACCGCGGCCTCCTCGGAATGTGACGGCAACCGCGTCAAGGATGGATAAGGACGTTCCCCGCGCGTGAAATGCCCGGCGAATTCGTGAATTCTGGTTCGCTGATTTCGCCGGAAGCCTCCGCCGCAAGCTGCCGTCAATTCCGCAATTCCGCGCCAGCGAATGTTTGTCAGTCCGAACGCACCGGCTAACCTGCCAGTGGTAACGGCAAACATCGCCCTTCGCCTGCAGCGTCGAGGGGAGCTTTAGGAGGTTGCATGCGGAGCACTCGATGGTGGCTCCCGCTCGCACTCGGGGCCTTCGGCCTCGCGGCGGCGGGATGCGGTAGCTCGACGACGGTCCCTGCGGACAACGACACCGGCACGCCCGGCGACGACGGCAGCACGCTCGACACGTCGACGTCGGACACGAACCCCGGCGCCGACACCGCGACGACCGAGAGCGGTGACGACTCCACGGTCACCGACACCGCGACCGGTGACGACACCGCCACGGGCGACACGGCGACCGGCGACGCGGCTGGTGACACGGCGACCGGCGACGCGATCAGCGAGACCGCGCCGTGCGTCTCGCCGCTCACCATCTGCGGCGCGAGCTGCGTCGACACCCAGACCGACACGAACAACTGCAACACCTGCGGCAACGCGTGCGGCACGGGCCAGATCTGCACGGCGGGGGCATGCACATGTCCCACCGGCAAGACGAGCTGCGGCACCGGCAGCGCGGCCGCGTGCGTCGACACGCAGGGTGACAACGCGAACTGCGGCACCTGCGGCCACGCGTGCGCGACCGGCCAGGTCTGCACGCTCGGCGTCTGCGCGTGTCCGAGCGGGCAGAGCACCTGCGGCAGCAGCTGCGCCGATCTCGCGAGCGACCCGAACAACTGCGGCGGCTGCGGCACCAAGTGCACCGCCGGCGCGGCCTGCGTCAGCGGCGCGTGTCAGGCGTGCCCCATGTCGACCCCGACGGTCTGCGGCGCGACGGGCGGCTCGAAGGGCTACTGCGCGAACCTCACGACCGACAAGGCGAACTGCGGCGCGTGCGGCGCGAACTGTCCGACGACCGGCACCTGCACGAGCGGCACCTGCGTGTGCCCGACCGGCCAGGTCAACTGCGCATCGACGTGCTCGGACGTCTCGTCCGACGTGAACAACTGCGGCGGCTGCGGGCTCAAGTGCCCCACCGGCGGCATGTGCGTCAGCGGCGCCTGCAAGTGCCCGACCGGTCAGGTCGACTGCAACGGCACCTGCGTCGATCTGACGGCCAGCGCGGCCAACTGCGGCACCTGCGGCCATTCGTGCGGCACGGGGACGTGCTCGGCGAGCGTCTGTCAGTGCCCCAGCGGTCAGAACCTCTGCGGCGCCGGCGGCCCCGCGCCCTACTGCGCGGCCACGTCGACCGACGTGAAGAACTGCGGCACCTGCGGCCGCGTCTGCGCCGCTGGTGACACCTGCGTCAGCGGCGTGTGCACCTGCACGGCGCCGAACAGCGTCTGCGGCACGGGCGGCGGCGCGGTCTGCACCAACACGCAGACCGATCCGGCCAACTGCGGCACCTGCGGTCACTCGTGCGGCACCGGCGGCACCTGCACGGGCGGCGTCTGCAGCTGCACGTCGCCGGCGCTCACCTGCGG
>CAIXWQ010000017.1 GCA_903923175.1 uncultured delta proteobacterium
AACCTGCGAGCCCCACAGCGTGAAGTCGCTGCCCGCGTCCGACCATCCGGCCTGAGTCGGCATCGTTCCCGACCACAGCGTTCCAATCGCGGTCGTCACGCCGAAGGTTCCCTGGATCAGAGTCGGTATGTTCTCGCAGTAGCCGGTGTAGCTCGTCCAGGCGCCCGGTGGGCAGTTCGCCTTGCACGTCGCGCCGCAGCCTACGGCCGGACAGGCGCCGCAGCCCTTGCTGGTCGGGGCCGAGCAGGCCCCGCAGTTCCACCCTGCGCACGCCGGGTCGCCGGCAGTGAAGCATTGCGTGCCGTCGGGGGGCGAGCACGACGAGCCAGGGCAGTACTGGCAGGTCGCACCGCAGTGTGCGCCTGTCGCGGTTTGCGGCGTCGGCAGGCTGCAGGGCGGTGAGCCCGGACAGTACTGGCACGAGCCGCACATGTTGCTCAACGGTATGGGCTGCGGCGCCGTGCATGAGCTCCCTGGGCAGTACTGGCAACTCCCGCAACTGGTCGAGTTGCTCAGCTTGTTGACGACGCCGCTGCATCCAGTGAAGGTGCCCGTCGTCGTGTCGCAAGTGTGGGTGCCGTTGGTGCAGCCTCCGGGGCAATTGGTCGCGTCGTTGGTCACGTCATGCGTGCACGCGCACCCTTCGTTCGGCGTGCCGTTGCAGTTGTCGTCATTGCCCGCGACGCACCCGTCCTTGGTCTTGGGCGTGACCTCGCCGACGCACGTGTCCCAGTGTGACTTCGTGGGGTCGGCCGAGTCCTGGATGCAGGTCTGCTTCCCCCCGACGCACAAGCCCTTCCCCTTCGTGCCCACCGCGCCGTCGTAGCAGTCTTGGGTGTCGCCGACCTTGCAGCCGCAAAGCGAAGCGTCGCTCTTGCCAACGCAGGTGGAGTCATCGCTGCTCATGCAGTTCGGTTTCGCCGCTGGCGCGACCGCGCCCGTGCACGAGCCCGCCTTGCCGTCGGCGCCGCACACTTCCTGACCATACTGGCACAGGCCGACTGGAGCTCCCGTCGGCCAGGTGATCTTGGTGCCATCGGCAAGGGCGCTGCAGTTCCGACTCTTGCCAGGGAAGAAGCTCTTGTCGCCGTCGTCGCAGTCGTTCCCCTTCTCGAAGGCCGAGAAGCCAGGGACGTCGCACATCGCGGTGCGATAGCCGTCGCCATCCTTGTCGACCGCGCGCAGCCCGCACGCGCTCGTCGCCTTGTTGCAGTAAGCCTCGGCGCACCCGGCGGGGGTGGGAGTCACGCTGGCGAGCAGGCTCCCGCAGTCGCTGTCCGCGGTGCAACCACCCGCCTCGGAGGGCTGGCCGTCGGTCGGCGTGACCGTGACGTCGTCGCCCTGCGTCTCCGCGTCGTCGCCGTCGGGGACGACGCTGGCGTCGCTCGCCGACTCCGTGGATCCGCTGGAGCCACACCCCGCGAGGAGCCACACCGCCATCGAGCCGACCAGAACCATCTTCGTCATCGTCCGTCCCCTCCCATTTGAGTGACACTTCGCGCGCGGGCTCACGGACAGCGCACGGGTGAATCCAAGAGCTGTTGGCCGCCGGC
>CAIXWQ010000018.1 GCA_903923175.1 uncultured delta proteobacterium
GACCTTGTGGTCCGAGGCATTGCCCGCGTACGTGCGGTGCAGCAGCGGCACGTGCCCGGTCTCGCTCACCAGCACGCCGAGCCCGACGACGCGAAGGTCGGCGCGCTTGCTCTTCGCGTGGCCGCGGCGCGCGAGCTCGCCGGGCGTCGTCGTCGCGATGTGCGTGTCGAAGTTGGTCGTGTCGAACGCGAGCACGTCCGCGCTCAGCTCGAAGCGCCCGACCGCCGCACGAGCCAGCTCGATCTGCGCGGTCTCAATCTGCGCATCCGTCACCGTGGCTGCGAGGCGATGGAACTCCTGCCCGGTGAACTTCTCGACCGGCAGGCACGACACGCGCGGCATCGAGTCGCCGAGGAACGTGCTCAGGTGGCGCTTGGCTGCCGGAGCGCAGGCACGCTGCACGGCGACCGCGAGCACCATCTCGCCGAACGACACGCTCTGCGGTCCGCCCGTCCATCCGCTCGCGCGGTTGAGGACCCCCACGACGTCGAGCTGCTCGGCGACCCACACCAGCGCGCCGACGTCGCCCACCCGACGCCGGCCGACCGTACGCGTCGCGGCGAGATCGACCCGCGGCGGGGGATCGGCGGGGCCGAGCACGACCTGGCGTGAGTACGCCCGCCCGATGCTGGAATCCCAGACGGCCTGCGCAGCGATGCGGTAACGGCGGCCTCCGACGGTCTTCTCGGTGAAGTGCACTTCATTACACTAGCACGAATCCAGGAAGCAAGGTGAGATTCGCGCTACGAAATGAGCTGCGCCAGTCGCAGCCAGCCTCGCGAGGCGGCGCCGTTTTGCGAAAGTCGGGCTAGAGCGCGCCCACGTAGGCGAGCAGCGCGCTGCGGTCGGCGTCGGAGAGGGCGCGGAACAGATCGATCGACGCCCTCGCCGACCCCTCGTGCGCGAGCACCGCGTCGAGCAGCGTCGAGGCGCGCCCGTCGTGCAGGAACGTCTTCATGAAGCGCAGGCCGATCAGCGGCGCCGTGCGCCACTCGGTCGAGAGCGCGCTGCCGTCGGTCATCCCGTCGGCGATCGCCGGACCGAGATCGTGGAGCAGCAGATCGGTGAACACCGGCGCGTCGACGTCGGCCAGCACGGCGATCGGGTAGTCCTTGCGCGTGCGTAGCGACGGGACGTGACAGACCGAGCACTCGGCCTGCTCGAAGAGCGCGCGGCCCTGATCGGTCAGCCCCACGCGCCGCGGGATGGCGATGCGCCGCAGGTAGAAGGCCACCCGGTTTACGTGGTCGAGGCCGAGATCGACGCCGGCGCGTAGATCGTCGGTGAGCCCGTCGGGATTGGGCGGCTCGGACGGGCGCATCGGGGTCGTCATCCCCATGTCGCCCTGGAACGCGTCGGCGGTGAAGTCGTCGAGCGACACCACGCGCGCCTTGAGCCCGAAGCGGCCGATCAGGTTCGCGTCGCCGGGCTGGTGCTGGTGGAAGCTGGTGTCGGAGTTCGGCTGCGAGGCGTAGGTGACGCGGTTGATGCGGCCGCGGATGCCGTCGGTCCGCGTCGCCTGCTCGGCGGCCACGCGCTCGATCTCGGCGTCCGCGATCGCCTCCAGGTACCCGCGTCCGAGGACCGGCGGGCCGAGCCGCGTGGTGATCTTCACGCTCGGATCGATCGGCGGGACGATCGGCGTGGTGGCCCCCGCGGCGAGCCCCTGGCGCACGGTGTGGCCGTACGCGAGCAGCGACTGATCGGCCGACGCCGTGACTTCGTCGGCGCCGACGACCGCCATCTTCTGCACGAGCCCCGGCCCGCGGGCGGCCTTGTCGTGGCACGCGCCGCAGGACGTCCGGACGTAGAGCGGGCCGAGCCCATCGGCGGGGCGGAACGGGAGGTCGAAGAGGCCGTCGCCGTCGTCGAAGCCCTTCGTGTCCGCCGCGGGGAGCCCGTCGATCGGCACGTCGGCCGCGTGGATGAGCGTCTGCGGCTCGGTGTCGGCGCCGGAATCGGCCGCGCCCTGGCTGGCGGGCGAGCCGGAGCTGCTGCACCCCGCGACCGCCAGTGCCGCCAGGCCCAACGCTCCCTTGATGCAAATGAAAATCGTTTTCATTATCAACAAGCGTTTCTCAGGTTTCGCCCTCGGGCGCAAGCACTTCGCGTTTGGCTCGTTCGACGTGCCGCTGGACGAGGAGGCCCGCGGCCCCTCGGCGCGGCTCGAGCCCGCGCGATCGGTCCGCTCGCCCCGCATCCGAGAAGGGGTGCGAGGGACGCCGGAAGCTGCGCGGGCCATCCGCTTCGTGCGCGCGCTCGCGCTCGTGTCGAGCGGCGCGCTCGGGTGCGCGGGGGGCTCGGGCTCGAACGGCGAGCCCGGCCCGAGTGGCGCGCAAGACGCGGAAGCGTCGAGGGACGCAGCTGCGGACGAAGCCGCGATCGCGCGGGCCGACGCCTCCGCGCCGGACGTCGCGAGGCTGCCGACGGACGGCGAGCCGAGCGACGCCTCGCTGGTTCCGACGGACGCCGGCGCGCTGGCCGAGACCGACGACATCGGCGCGTCGTCGGAGGCCGGCACGCAGCCGAGCTGCGCCGAGGACGAATACGCGACGAGCTGCGCGGCGGGCTCGGTCTGCTACGTCGATCAGACCTACGGCTCGATGCACTGCGGCGTGCTCGACTCCGGCGTGAACAAGCCCTGCGGCGCGATCGCGTGCGGCTGGCTGTGCGCCTGCGGCGATCCGACGACGAGCAGCTGCTTCTGCTACGTCGACTCGGGACCGCTCCCACCGCCGGACGAGCCGGGCGGGTCTCGGCGGGCGCGGCGTGCGCGTGGCGCGCACCGTGTCGGCGGGCGCAGCGCACGCAAGGCTCGCGTGTCGGCGCCGAGGCCCAGCGCCGCGAACGCCGGGGCCAGCACCTGCTCGACGACGTCGCGCGTGAGCGTGCGCGCCGTGGCCTCGCGGCCGACTCCGGCGAGGCGCTCGCACGCGCTCCCCGGCTGCCGTGGCCGCTCTTCGTGCGCCACTGCGTGCGCGATGGCGATGCGCGCGTACGCGGCCAGGCGGCCTCGCGCCTCTGCTCCGACGCCGGGCAACGCGCGCGCGAGCAACCGCCAACCGAACCGCGCGTGACCGATCTCGTCGGACCAGATCGACGTGACGAGCGCGCGCACCGCGCCGGCGGGCATGGCGTGACGTTCGGCCGCGATCGAGGCGACCGCGAGCGTCTCGCTCACGCAGCAGATGCCGATCACGTTGCGCAGGGCGGCTTCGCGCGCGTCGACGTCTTCGTGGCGAGGCACCTCCGGCAGAGGCTCCGGCGCGGCGTACGCCACGCCACCGAGCGCCTCGACGACCGCGGCGCAGAGCACTCCGTGTCGACGCTCCTCGACGGCGAAGCGACGGCTGGCCTCGGCGTCACCCGCGTCGAAGCCGGCCTCGAGGAGCTGCGCGGCGAGGGCGTCGAACACGCGGGCCGAGGTGTGCTCCTCCACCATGCGTCGCTGCCAGTCCTCGATGGCGTGCCCCTCGATCGCCGGCGTCAGCACCAGCGAGCGCGCGGTGCGACGCCCTTCGGCGCGCAGATCCAGCGGCGTGACGGCCGCGTGGCGCGCGACGGCGGGCGGCATCGGTGCAGGCGCGAGCGGCCCTCCGCTGATGGTCGGGTTGCACGTCTCGCTCCACGACGCGTGCAGGCGCAGGCAGCAGGCTTCGACGCCGCCGCGCGAGCCGGCGAGCGTGTAGTCGTCGTACTCGCGCCCGGGGTCGGGGTCGTGCTCCGCGTCGAGCTGCGCGATCACCGCGCGGCAGCACGCGTCGATGGAGGGATCGTCGGCGTGCGCCGGCGTGAAGAAGCTCGCGAACGACGCGTCGGCAGGTAGCGCGGCGTTCAGCAGGTCGGCGCAGCACGCGAACGTCGCCCGCGAGATGACCTCGGGCGTGCCGACCTCCGCGGCGACTCCCGCGTCTGCGCGGGCCGCGTCGACGCCGACGTCGGCGAAGACGTCCGCGGCTGCGTCCGCATCGCTCGGGGGCGCGAACCCATCCGCGTCGGTCGCGTCGGTCGCGTCGGTCGCGCCGTCTCGAACGGGCGCATCGGCGAGGGAGACCTCCGCCTGGGCGTCGCCGTGCTCGAAGCCCGAACCGGAGAGGCCACAGGCGAGCGCCCCGTCGGAGGTCCCATCGACGGGCCCATCGACCGAGGCGCCGTCGCTCCCGGGCGCATCGGCGTGCTCGCCGCACGCAGAGAGCGGCAGCACCAGGACGACCTTCGCGGCCGCGCGGAGGGCGAACAGGCGGGCTTGGCTGCGCATCGGTCCGGAAGGATGCCACGCTTCCTGGACGAGGCAGCGGCCGTGCGACGCGACCTCGCGCGCAATCACACGAGCGCACGAGCGCACGAGCGCACGAGCTACGTGACCGCCACCAACAGCTCCTCCGCGTTCTCCGGCGGGCGCAGGCCGTCCGTCCGGTCGGCGAAGTAGCGCTCGGCGAGCGTCGCCGCCGACACGTGCCGCGCCTCTCGGAAGCCGGCCTCGCGGGCCAGCGCGAGCATCTCGGTCGGCGTGAAGAAGCTGACGAACGGCGTCCCGCTCGCGCGTGCCCCCTGCACCGCGCGCTCGAGGCCGGGACGCACCTCCGCGCTCGCGAGCTCGAGCGGCAGCAGGAACGACATCACGAGCGTGGAGCCCGGGGCGAAGGCCGCGACCTCGCGCAGCGTCGCCGCGTTCGCGTCGCGGGTCAGGTACATGCTGACGCCGGTCGACGAGAGGACCGCGGGCCGCGTCGGATCGAACCCCGCGGCGGCGAGCGCCGGCCGCCACGAGCCGTCGGCCTCGAAGTCGACCGGCACGAAGCGCAGCGAATCCGGGAGGCCGAAGCCGAGCTCGCGCAGGCGCTGCTGCTTCCACGCTTGCGGGCCGGGGCGATCGACCTCGAACACGCGCAGGGCGGAGGCGCTCGACGGCCGGCGCTGCGCGAACGTGTCGAGGCCGGCGCCGAGGATGACGTACTGGTCGACGCCGAGGCGGGCCTGCTCCACCACCAGGTCCTCGAGGAAGCGCGCGCGCGCCACGATCGACGCGCGGAACGGCCGCGTGCCGAGCGGGTGCATGTCCGGACGCTCGCGCCAGCCGTCGTCGGGGGCGGCGAGCTGCAGCCCGATCTCGTCGACGAGCACGTGCGGCGGCGCATCGAGCGCGACGTGCATGGCGCGCCACAGCGCGACCCGTACCGCCGTCGAGTCGGCCGCTGCCTTCGGTGTGTCCGGCATCCTCCGCACGGTTCTAGCATTGGAACCGAGGGTTGCAGGGCGCGAGCGGGAGGCCGTTGATGCCGCGCTGACGACGCACGGGCGTCACGTACGCGAACCTGACGCGCGCAGGCGCCCCAGGCTGCGCCCGGAGAGGCACACTCACGCGGTCCACGCCTGGACCACCTGCAGTGACACCTTGCTTCTCTGGAGGGCGCCGAATGCGCAAGAGCCGAACGTTCGTGAGCAGCGTCGTGTGGTTGGCCTTCTGCGGCTGCTTCGCAGCTGGCTGCGGCGGGAACGACATCGGGATGGGGAGCGATCAGGACACCGGCGGCGGCGACGACGGCTCGGTCCAGGACTCGGCGCAGGACTCCGCGCCGGACTCCGCCGGTGACGACTCGACGACCGCCGACACCGCGACCGATTCGTCGGGCGACGACTCGGCGACGAGCGACTCCGGCGCCGCGGACTCCGGCCCGGCGAGCGACTCGAGCGCAGGGGACGGCGCGGATGCAGCGAGCGGCGATTCGACGAGCGACACCGGCACGGGCTTCGACGCGGCCTCTGGCGATTCAGCCTCTGGCGACACGGCCTCTGGCGATACGGCCTCTGGCGACACGGCCTCTGGCGATACGGCCACGGTCTGTACGCCCGGCGCGGCCTGCTCGCTCAGCGGCGCGAACGGCGTCTGCAAGTCGGACGGCAGCGCCTGCGTCGCGTGCCCCAGCGCCGACGCGACCGGCGACGGCGCCTGCGTGAGCGCGTACGGCGCGGGCTACCTCTGCCTCGCGAGCGCGTCGGGGAACGCCTGCACGCTCGCGAGCTGCCGCGTCGCGGCCGACTGCAC
>CAIXWQ010000019.1 GCA_903923175.1 uncultured delta proteobacterium
CTCGCCGTCGCGGCGCTGCGCGGGGCGTTCCCCGGGGTGAGCCGCCTGCGCGCGTCGCTGGTGGGCCTCGCCTGCGGGGCGCTCGCGGCGGCGGCGCTGCACGCGCACTGCCCGTACGACGGCGTGGTGCACGTGCTCGTCGGCCACGGCTTCGCGATGCTCGCGTGCGCGCTGGTCGCCGCGGGGCTCGCGCGGCTGCTGCGCGCGTGAGGCTCAGCGCGAGACGCGGGCGAGGTCCCACGCGCCGCTGGTGAGCAGCGCGTCGGCGGGGACGGCGACGATCTCCGGCGCCTCGTCGCTCGGCGCGTAGCCGTCGGCGAGGAGCTGCGCGAGATCGAAGCGCACGAAGCGCCCGAGCACGTGCGGCCACTCGCTGACCCAGAGCGTGCGCGCGGTCGTGTCGAACACCACGCCGTGGGTCGCGATGAGCGCGTCGATCGCGCGTCGATCCCCGAGCGGCAGCGCGCCGCCGTCGGGGGCGCGGCGATCGCGGAGCATGGCGACCAGATCGGCCACGGTCGGCGGGGCGGCCGAGCTCGTCACGGCGGCCATCAGCGCGTCGCCGCGCGCGCGCCGGGCCAGCGTCGAGGTCTTCGCCCGCACCTCCTGGTTGTGCGGATCGCCGGCGAGCGGGCCTTCGAAGTGGTTGGTGGTGGCGAGCGGCGCGCGCGAGCGGCGCACGTACGGAGGCACGCCGGGGGCGCGCTCGACCACCGCCGTGTCGCCGGAGGCGTCGGTCACGATCACGATGTGCGAGACCATCACGGCGTGCGACGAGAGCGTCTTCACCGCCTCCTCGGTGTTGCGCGCGGTGGCGAGCGTCTCGCGCAGCGAGAAGACCACCGGCATCCCCTCGGCCTTCGGCGTCGAGCCGCGCCCGCCGTGCACCACCAGCGCGACCCCCTCGCGGTTCATGCCGGAGACCACGCCGACGAAGCCGGGCCAGCCGACCGACGCGAACGGGATGCGGCCGGGCTCGCGCACCAGGTAGACGACCTTGTCGCGATCGAAGACATCGCCGGCCTCGAAGTCGAAGTTGCGGGCGAGGAACGCGTGGCCGCGCGTGCTCGCGATGGGATCGGCGTCGAGGCCGCTCGGCGCGGCGTCGGCGACGTTCGCCTTCGGCCCGACCGTGAACGTGGTGCAGCCGATCAGCGGCGAGCGCTCGAACGACAGCGCGATGTCGTAGACGGCGTACAGGAAGACGAAGCGGTGGTAGCTCGGGAAGACCGACTCGAACGGATCGGGCTGGAATCCCTGCGCGATCCCGGCGAGCTCGCGGCGGTAGTCCTCCGGGATGCCGAGGTCGACCTTGCGGAAGTGCCAGCGCGAGATGCCGGTGATCGCCCAGCGCGCCGGCGCGATCGGCACCGCCTTCTCGAACGCGCCGTAGAGCTCGCTCTCGTCCTCGACCATCGGGCCGCGCATCAGCCGCGAGACGGCGGCGCCGCGGGCGGGCGCGTCGCCCGAGAGCCCTACCTCCCAGATCGCGCCGCGGCGTCGCAGGTAGGCGTTCGGCAGCCGATCGATGGTGCCGGCGTGGGCGATCGGATCGTGCGGGATCGACACGCCGGGCGGCGGCTCGATGGTGCTCGCGGCGATGCAGCCGAAGCGCGCGAGCGAGAGCGCGAAGAGCGCCCCGACGAGGCCGATGCCGAGCTTGCGGAGGCGAGGGGAGACGGGCATCGGGCGGGGGAGACTAGCGCGGGCGGTGCGGCACCGTGCGATTGCGGTGCGGCCAGGCCGGAGGGCGCATTGCCCCTCGCCGTCGAGCTGCCGCGCCCCTACGTCCTCTCGCGTGAAGATCGTGATCCCCGGCGGCAGCGGACAGATCGGCCAGGTGCTCGCCCGTTCGTTCCTCGCGCGCGGCGACGAGGTCGTGGTGCTCGGGCGCGCCGCGGCGCTCCCGTCGGCGTGCGGACGCGTCGTCGCCTGGGACGGCCGCACCGTCGGCGCGTGGGCGGCGGAGCTCGACGGGGCGGACGTCGTCGTGAACCTCGCCGGCCGCACGGTGAACTGCCGCTACGACGAGGTGAACCTGCGCCAGATGCTCGACTCGCGGGTCGAGTCGACGCAGGCCGTGGGCGCGGCGATCGCGCGGGCGCGCACGCCGCCGCGCGTGTGGCTGCAGATGAGCACCGCGACGATCTACGCGCACCGCCTCGACGCGCCGAACGACGAGGCGACGGGGCTGATCGGCGGCGCCGAGCCCGGGGTGCCCGCGTACTGGGCGCGCAGCGTGGCGATCGCGCAGGCCTGGGAGCGCGCGCTCGAGGACGCGGAGACCCCCTCGACGCGCAAGGTCGCCCTGCGCACGGCGATGATGACGAGCCCCGATCGCGGCGGGGTCTTCGACGTGATGTCCGGGCTCGCGAGCAAGGGGCTCGGCGGCACCGCGGGCGACGGCGCGCAGTACGTCTCGTGGATCCGCGACGAAGACTTCGTGCGCGCGATCGACCTGCTGATCGCGCGCGAGGATCTCGCGGGCGCGGTGAACCTCGCCTCGCCGCGGCCGCTCCCGCAGGCCGAGTTCGCGCGGGCCATCCGCGAGGCGATGGGCGTGCGCGTCGGGCTGCCGGCGGCCAAGTGGATGCTGGAGATCGGCGCGTTCTTCCTGCGCACCGACACCGAGCTGCTGCTCAAGAGCCGGCGGGTCGTGCCGACGCGGCTGCTCGACGCCGGCTTCACCTTCGAGCACGCCGACTGGCCCGCGGCGGCGCGCGAGCTCGCGGCCCGTCGACGTGCGCAGCCCTGATCGGCGCGACGCCCCACCTGCGCTCGCCCCAGCGCCCCGCCGCGCGTATGCAGCGCGCGTGGACCCCGCGCCGCCGAGCCGCAGGAGATCGGCCGAGGAGCTCGCCGATTACCTCGTCGAGATCGGCGCCGCGCTCGCGGGGTGCGGCTGCCCGAGCTACCGCGTCGAGGAGGCCATCCAGGTCGTGGCGGCGGCGGAGCACCGGCGCGCCCAAGCGTTCGTGCTGCCCACCGGCCTGTTCCTGCGCGTGCACGGCGACGCCGGCGACTCGGCCGCGGTCGGCGATCCCGGCGATCCCGCGCGCGTCGAGCTGGACGCGCAGCGCATGGTGCGCGTGCACGCGTGGAGCCTCGACCTCGCCGATCTGGTGGCCGTCGACGAGATCTTCAACGACGTCGCCGAGCGCCGCATGAGCATCGAGGACGCGCGCGCCGCCATCCGCGCGCTCCCCACGCGCCCACCGACCTACCCCGCGTCGCTCGTGTGGCTCGCGAACTCGCTCGTGTCGGGCGCCGCGGCGGTCTTCTTCGGCGGCACGCGCGTCGACGTGGTGGTCGCGCTCGCCGTCGGCGCGCTGCTCGGCCTCGCGCTCGCGTGGCTCGGCCGCGCGCCTTCGCGTCAGCTGCTGCTCGAGTTCTCCGCGGGCGTGCTCGCCGCCGCGGGCGCCAGCGCGGCGTTGCTCGTGCGCCCCGACGCTCACCCCGAGATCGTCGTGCTCGCGGCGACCATCACGTTCTTCCCCGGCATGACCTTCACGACCGGCCTCGCCGAGCTCGCGCAGAAGAACCTCGTGTCGGGCGGCGCGCGTCTGATGGAGGCGTTCATGACGCTGCTGCACCTCGTGCTCGGCGTCGCGCTCGTGATCGGCGTGCGGCAGATGGCGCAGGTGGTCGTGCCGACGGTCACGACGCCGCCGCCCGGGCTGCCGCTCGTGTGGCAAGGCGCGGCGCTCGTCGTCTCGGCGGTCGGCTTCGGCGTCGTGCTCTCGGTGCCGCGTCGCTACCTGTGGTCGGCCATCGTGTCGGGCGCCGCCGCCTATCTCGTCACCGCGCTCGCCGCCCACCGGCTCCCCGCGCACCTCGGCGCGTTCCTCGGCGCGTTCGTCGTCTGCATGCTCGCGAACGTCCTCGCGCGCGTGACCCACCGCCCGGCGCAGCTCTTCCAGCTCCCCGGCATGCTCCTGCTGGTCCCCGGCAGCTTCGGCTTCGTGGCCCTCGGCGCGTTCCTGCGCGGCGATCTCGTCGGCGGCGCGACGCGCGGCTTCGCGATGGTGCTGGTGGGCGGCGCGCTGGTGGTCGGCGTGTTGCTGGCGAACGCGCTGCTGCCGCCGCGCAAGGTGCTCTGACGCGCGCGACGCGACGTTCGGGCGGTCAGGGATGGGGGACGCGTGCGATGCGCACGTGGCTCATCGCGGTGCCCGGCACGCTGGCGTTGTCGGCGAACGAGACGAGCACGCCGTCGCCGCTCGCGTGCATGCCGACGTAGTCGCCGAGCGTGTCGTACTGCCCGCGCGCGGGCTGCAGCCCTGCGGGCTTCGCGACCGTCGCGCGCGAGGTCCACGCGTCGCCGCGGCTCGGCGCGTCGGAGAACGCCACGCGAAAGCGCCCCGGCGCGCCGGCGGTGTCGCCGACGTAGTAGCCGAGCGCGAGGCTGCCGCCGTCGGTGCGGCCGAGGCGCGGCAGCAGGTAGTGCGCCCCTTCGGTCGGCTCCGAGGCGCGCACGCGGCGCGCGATCGTGCGCCCGCCGTCGCTCGAGTGGGCGACCCAGACCGCGTCGAGCAGCGCCATCTGCCACGTCGAGCCCATGCCGCCGCCGACGCCGTACGCGACCCAGACGTCGTCGTGATCCACGACGCACGAGGGGGGCTCGAACGCCGTCGCGCCGGGGACGTCGACGCGCACCGGCGCACCGAACGTCGCGCCGTAGTCCTCGCTCGTCACGAGCTCGACGCCGTCGGGGATCAGGTACGCGAGGTGGACCCGCGCGCCGGTCGCGCACGGGAAGACGACGTTGCGCAGGTTCCCGTCGGGCGCGACGGTCGTGCGGGTCCAGGTGACGCCGTGGTCGCCGCTCTTGGCGACGGTGAGCGTGGTGCCCGAGTCGGTGCCGAACGCGACGAGCAGGCTGTCGTCGGCGAGCGTGACGATCCACGGCTTGTCGAACGCGGCCGAGGAGCTCGCGTCGGAGATCTCCTGCGGGATCGAGAACGAGTCGCCGCTCGCGTAGTACGTCGCGGCCATCACGCGCCGTCGCGGCGCGGTCTCGAGCCACGTCAGATGGAACGTCCCCTCGGCGTCCACGGTCACGCACGCGTTCACGCCCACGTACGGGCTGGCAGGCACGCGTCGCGGCGTCGACCAGGTCGCGCCGCCGTCGCCCGAGATCGCGTAGCCGAGGTCGTAGTGGTAGCCGAGCGACTCGATCATCCAGATGGCGAACGCGTGCTGGCCGTCGGGCGCGACGGTGACCTCGGTCTCGTACTCCCAGAGATTCGCCGAGGTCGTGCTCACGATCGCGCCGATCGCGCCGTCCGGCTCCGCCGCGTCCGCGTCGTGCGCGCCGCCGTCATCAAGGCCGCCCGCGTCGTCGGGCGGCAGATCGCCGAGGAGCGGCGGGTGCGCGGAGCTCGGTCCGCACGCGGCGAGCGCGGTGCTCGCGAGGACCGCGATGGCCGCCGTGACCGCGGCGCGCGCGCGGGATCGAAGGAGCATCGACCCCCGAGCGTAGCACCGCGCCGCGCGTCGCCTTCGCGAGGGCCGCGCAGGGGCCGCGCGCGCCGACGCCTCTAGAGCTCCGCGGCGAGCCGCTCGATCACGAAGTCGCCGACCGCCTTGGTGCCGAGCGCGCCGCCGACGTCGCGCGTGCACTTGCCCTCGCGGATCGCGAGCTGCACCACGCGCTCGATGCGCGCCTCCTCCTCGGTCCACCCGAGGTGCGCGAGGAGCTGGCCGCACGTGAGCACGCACGCGAGCGGGTTCGCCAGGTCCTTGCCCTGGATGTCGGGGGCCGAGCCGTGGACGGGCTCGAACAGGCCGACGATCTTCGAGCCGTCGGGCTTCACGTGCACGCTGCCGCTGCAGGCCATGCCGAGGCCGCCGTGCAGCGCGGCCGCGAGGTCGGTCACGATGTCGCCGAACAGGTTGTTGGTGACGATCACCTCGAACTTCGACGGGTCCTGGATCAGGTAGAGGCAGAGCGCGTCGACGTAGACGTGCTTGGCCTCGATCCCCGGGTACTCGCGCGCGACCTCTTTGAACGAGCGCTGCCAGAGATCGCCCGACGCGCGCATGGCGTTGGACTTGTCGGCCATGTGCACGGTGCGATTGCCGTGCGCCTTCGCGTGCTGGAACGCCGCGCGGAGGATCCGCTCCACGCCCTTGCGCGTGTTGAGGTCCTCGTTGATGGCGACCTCGTCGGGGGTCCCCTTCTTGAAGTTGCCCCCCATGCCGACGTAGACCCCTTCGGTGTTCTCGCGGAACACGACGAAGTTCACGTCCTTCGCGCTCCGCCCTTTGAGCGGCACCAGGCGATCGTCGAGCGCCTTGCAAGGGCGCACGTTGGCGAAGAGATCGAGCCCGAAGCGGAAGCCGAACAGGATGTCGCGCGCGTGCTCGAGGCCGGGGACGCGTGGATCGCCGAGCGCGCCGAGCAGGATGGCGCCGCAGTGGTCGCGCACCTCCTCGAAGATCTCCTTCGGCATGGTGGTGCCGTCGCGCAGGTAGCGATCGGCGCCGAGATCGAGGTCCCAGAGCTCCAGCGGCAGCCCCTTCTTCTCGCGGTAGAGATCGAGCACGCGGCGGCCGACGGCCACCACCTCGTTGCCGATGCCGTCGCCCGGCAGGATCGCGATCTTGGAGGGGAGCCCCGAGGGAGTCTGCGCCATGGGATCGGCCTCTACCACTTCGAGGCGGGTGGTGCGTCGGTGCGGTGCGTCTACGCGCGTCGCCGACTCAGGGTGGTGCGGTGCGGCGGGCCGGGTCGCCGCCCGTGTCGTCCCGCGGGACGCCGCCGCCGAAGTCCACGCGTCGAGGGAGCGGGCTCTCGCAGGCGCGCAGGGCGTGCATCGCCGCGGCGATCTCCGGCCTCGCGGCGGCCGCCCCCGGCGCGCGCACGGCGACGGAGAGATCGTCCTGCGCGCGGGTGCACTCGCCGACCGCGACCAGCAGCTCCGCGGCGCGCGCGTAGATCGCCGGGTCGCGGTGCGAGAGGCGCGTCGCCTGGTCGTACAGCAGCACGGCGCCCCAGACGCGGCCGCCGTCCGCGACCCCTTGCTCGGCCTTCGCCGCGTAGGCCCGCGCGGCCTCGCGCTCGAACGCGCCCTCGCCGTGCACCAGCGCGAGGGTCAGCGCGCCCGCGACGCTCACCAGCACCAGCGTGCCCAGGGCGAGCTCGCGCCGCTGCTGGGGCGGCGCCGGGCGCGGGTAGGCGGGGGTCACGCCGGCCGCCAGGAGGCGATCGTACAGGTGCGGGTGCGTGCCGCTCTTCCCCGGCATGACTGCCGGCGCGAGGTTGCGCTCGTAGAGCCGCTCGAGCGCGCGCGCGTACACGCCCGCGTCGGCGCTCCGCGCGTGGTCGTGCGCGACGTCGTCGGCGCGCGTCTCCAGGCGCTGCGACCACCGGCGGTAGGCCCGCGTGGCGAGCAGCGAGACCACGAACGCGCAAACCATCCCCGGCAGCCCGAGCGCCGCGTGCACCACCGGCGCGATCGCGATCGGCGCCAGCATGAACGCGAGCACGCTGCGCCCCCCCGCCACGGCGCGCGGCTCCCCGACGTGGCCGAGCTCGTGGGTGGCGATCGCGGCGAGCTCCTCATCCGAGAGCAGCGCGACGGCCTCGTCGGTGAACGCGACGTGGCGGAGGATCGGCAGCGCGAACGCGTTGGCGATCGGCACCCCGAAGGTCGGCACGACGTGTACCGCGCGCGGCCGCACGCCGACCCGCGCCGACGCGACCTCGACCGCGGCGAGCACGCGCGCCGGCGCGGGTCGGATGATCCCCAACGCGCGCAGCGGCAGCCACGCGACGCCGGTCGCCGAGGCGAGCAGCGCGACCAGCGCGAGCGCCGCGGCCGCGCACGAAGCCTTCGTGAACGCGTGCGGGAGCAGCGCGGCGCTCGCGAAGGCGACGACCAGGTGCGGCGCCAGGATCGGCAGCCAGGTGGTCTTGTACGCGAGCCAGCGGAGCAGGCCGATCCGCCGCCGGTGCACGCGCGACTCCACGCGCGCGCGCACGAGCTCCATCGCGAGCAGGGCCGCGCCGAGCACCACCAGCGCGACGAAGCGCCGCTCGGCGGCGGGGAGCGTCCGCTGGAGCGCGAAGAAGACGAGGCACGGCGGCAGCAGCGCCAGGACCGTCGAGTACGCCGCGATGATCCGCCGCATCGGGAAGGTGCGCCGCGCGCGCTCCGTCCACGCGTCGTCGACGTCGCGGACCACCAGCGCGGCGAGCAGGGCCGTCGCGAGCAGCACCGCGACGAACGCGGCCGGCGCGACCCAGAGCGCGCGCAGCGTCATCGCGCGCACGACCTCCTCCTGCGCGCCCGGCGGCCCGTCGAGCGGGTGCGCGCGCGCGAGCGCGTCGAGCGCGCCGAGTCCGACCGCGGCCGTGGTCCCCATGCCCCGGCTCGAAGCGTGCGGCGAAGGCGCGCGCGCGTCACGCCGGCGTGAGGCCGAGCGGCGATGTGGATAGTCTGACTATGTAAATCGGGCGGCGGGAGCGCCCGGCGAAGCGCTGTACATTCGCGCAAGCCTTGCCCTCTTCGATGTGCTATGCATCGAAGGACGGTGCAACCCGTGGCTCGTCCGCGGGGCCGAAATCGCGCCCCCCTCACCTCGAGGGAGCGCGCGTCTCCGGCAGCGAGCATCGGCAAGTCTTCACGGGCTCGACGGCGTGCGGTTTCCCGACCAACTCGGGCCCGCCGCGGCCGACCCGGCTCGGAATCAACGTTCACTGCGCGAGCCCGACCGGCCGCCTCCCTCCGGGGAGCCCCGGCGACGAGGCGGGCTCGAGGACCGGATCGATGAAGGAAACCATGTCGAACCCCGCGCCGCGCGTCGGCCGCGGGCGCGTCGCGCGGCCCGGCGAGAGAGCGCTCGGGCGGGGGCCCGAGCTGGCCGCCGTGGCGCCGAAGCTCACCAAGCTCTTCGCGACGAAGATCATCACGCCGAAGCCGCCGGCGACCGACGCGGCGACGCTGCACAAGGAGCGGCTGCTCTCGGGGCTGCTCGCGGCGCAGAGCCCGAGCGCCATCACCGCGGCGGCCGACGCGATCTTCGCGGCCGGGCATCCGGTGCCGGAGGAGCAGGAGTACCACCTCCAGCTCCTCGAGCACGCCGACGACGGGTGCGTGCGCGCCGCCATCGAGGCGCTCGCGTCGCTCCTCGGGCGCGAGCCCGCCCGGCGCCGTCCGCTCCTCGAGCAGCGCCTCCACCGCGTCGAGGACTCCGCCGACGATCCCGCGACGCGGGCCGCGGCGGCGTCGCTCCGGCGAAACCTCCGCTGAGATGGACCGCGCGACCTTCGAGCGTCGGCTCGCCGAGCTGACGCGCGTCCACGAGTCGTCCCGCGACAACGTCGGCTGCATCCAGTGTCAGGGGTGCGAGCGCTGCCTCGAGTGCACCTTCTGCGTCGCCTGCAAGTCGTCGCGGCGGTGTCGCTACTGCACCAAGTGCGAGGCGTGCGTCGGCTGCACCCAGTGCTCCGGCTGCGTCGAGTGCACCGACTGCCAGCACTGCGTCGACGCGAAGAAGTGCCTGCGCGGCGCCTACCTCGTGCAGTGCACGGGCTGCAGCGACTGCACGTACTGCTTCGGGTGCGTCGGGCTCGTCGGCAAGGACTTCCACATCCTGAACGAGCCCTACGATCGCAGCGCGTACTTCGCGATGCTCGAGAAGCTCGCCCCGGCGAAGGCCGGCGCCGCAGCCAAGCAGGCGAGGGCCTGATGCGCGCGGTCGTGCAGCGGGTCGCGCGGGCGCGCGTCGAGGTCGCCGGCGAGGAGACGGGCGCGATCGCGCACGGGCTGCTCGTCTACCTCGGCGTGGGTCAGGGCGACGCCGAGGCCGACCTCGCGTGGCTGGCGGACAAGCTCGTCGGCCTACGGATCTTCTACGACGACACCGGCAAGATGGCGCGCGACGTGCGCGACGTCGGTGGCTCGGTGCTCGTCGTGAGTCAGTTCACGCTCTACGGCGACGTCAAGAAGGGTCGCCGCCCGAGCTTCACCGACGCGATGGCGCCCGAAGGCGCCGAGCGTCTGTACGAGATGTTCGTCCGTGCGGTGGCAGATCGCGGCATTCCGGTCGCGACCGGCCGCTTCCGCGCGGACATGCAGGTCGAGAGCGTCAACGACGGCCCGGTCACCATGTGGCTCGAGTCGCCGGCTCCCGCAATTCGAGTCGAGGCGCCGCAGGCGTCCGGCTCGACGAAGGCGCCCTCGGCGCCGGGTGGGGAGCGCGCTCGCACGGATGCTGGGGCCCGCGCCGATCGCGGGCCCTCGGACGCCACCCCACCGACGCGCACCCCGGCCGCGTCGGGGGACGGTGCTCCGGAAGCGATTGCTCACGCGGCCCCCGAGGGGCTCGAGGCCGCACGTTGAACGAGGCACGCCGGGACGAAGACGGGACGGCCCCATGGCCAAGAACACGCTGGTCATCAACTGCGACATCGGCGAGACGCGCGTCGCGCTGATCGAGAACGGCATCCTCGCGGAGCTGCACGTCGAGCGAAAGTCGCAGCGCGGGCTGGTCGGCAACATCTACCTCGGCAAGGTGTCGAGGGTGCTGCCGGGCATGCAGGCTGCGTTCATCGACATCGGCGAGGAGCGCGCGGCGTTCCTCCACGTCGAGGACCTCATCCGCCCGGCCGACTTCGAGGCGTACCTCGCCGGCTCGAAGCGGCGCGAGGCCGACGACGAGACCGCCGCGACCCCAGAGGCCCGCCAGGGCGCCGGCGTCGCCGCGCCTGCGGCGGCGAGCGGCGAACGTGGCGAGCGGGGTGACCGCGGCGAGCGACGTGGACGAGGGCGCGATCGCGGCGACAAGCGCGATCGCGGCGCCCCCGCAGCGCCGGCCGTGGGCGCGCCGCCCGCCGAGGCC
>CAIXWQ010000020.1 GCA_903923175.1 uncultured delta proteobacterium
GTCCGTCGCTCCGCTCCGATCCCGAGAGCGAGCGCCCAGGTCACGCGGATTGGGTGGTCAGGTGGAGCGGAATACGCACACGGGCCCAATCGCCTGCATCGAGGAGACGGGCCGCCGTGTTGAGGAGCATTCCGTGACGCGTCGATTCCATGCGTAGCCGCTTTGGGTGCTCTGGTCCCCAGCGGGCGCGAAGAGGCGTTCCTGCAAGGAGGAGCTCTTGCAGCATCCTGAGTGGGTCGACACGCCCAACGATCTCGGCCAACCGGAACCGCCAAGAGAGAGTCGTCGTGTGCTCCTCGCCCAAGGCCTCGCCGAGACAAGCCACGGCACGCGCGGCCTCCTCAACGGCCAGTTCCACGCGCCCTAGCCCGGCGAGCGCACGGGCACGCGTCACGCGGGCGCGCCCCTCGCCGTCACGGCGTCCGACTCGACCATGGAGCTCCTCCGCGAGCTCGTGCGCGATCGCCTCGGCATCGGCGAAGGCGCCCTGTGACAGCACAAGGCGGGCACGAAGCTCTCGCATCGACTCCCACACGGGGTGTTGCCGCCCGAGGCTCGCGACTAACGGGTCGATCTCTTCGAGCGCTGCGAGGGCCTCCACGCGGCGGTCCAGCTTGTCGAGCCCCGACGCCACATTGACGTCGAGCCCCAGGACCCGTGGGTGCGCGACGCCGAGCATCGAGAGCAGTCCAGCTCGCGCCTCCATGGCCAGCGCCAAACTCTCCTGTCCAGGATCCAGGTCTGAGCGAATGCACGCCACGTCGCCAAGAATGACGAGAGCGTCGAGGGAGCTGCGGCCGAGGCACTTGCACGCCTCGGCGTGAGCGCGCTCTAGCTCCACGACCGCCTCCTCCGGTTGGCCTCGCTCGCGAAGTACCAGGCCTAGGTTATCGCGTGTGCGCCAACGTTCGACACTATCGAGCGCTAGCGAGCTTCGATACGCCTCCTCTGCGCCAGCAAGATCGCCCGCAGCCTGGCGCGCACGGCCGAGGTTGTTCCATACCGTAGCCCGCTGTCGTTCATCGTACTCGAGAGCGTCCGCCAGCCCCACCGCGTCGGTAGCCGCCCGCAAAGCGCTGGTTTCGTTTCCCAGCTGTTCGTGCGCCGAGGCCATCCGCATCAGCGAGCCCACTGCGTGCTCGGACGGGCGATCTCCGCAACTCGCCATGATCCAGACGTCGAGGTCCAACCCGGCCGCGTGGAGGCCAGCTTCGCTAAGGAAGGATGCGACGCGCGAGACGTCGTCGACCACCGCCTCGGGCGCAGCCTCGGGTAGAGGTAAGCGCGCCCGGGCGTCGGCGTAGCCGCGCGACGCGTGCTCGAGGCCGATGATCCGCCATGCCGCGAGCGGCACGACGGCGGTCTCGTGGGCCGCGGCGTGGCGCGCCATGAAGGCCACGTCGAGCAGGCGCGCACGCGCGTCGTGAAGCCGCCCGCACGCAATTAGGTGCGCCGGGCCATGGGCGGCCGCATATTCGAAGACCGAGCCGACGGCATCCGCATGCCA
>CAIXWQ010000021.1 GCA_903923175.1 uncultured delta proteobacterium
CGAGGGGGTCGATCGGCCGGGACCGTACGCGCTCGAAGGCAGCGCCACGATCGCGCCGCTCACCGTCTCGATCGCCTCGGAGTCCGAGAGCGACGTCGAGCGCGCGGTGGAGCCGCTGCGCCAGCAGATCTCCAACGCGCCCCTCGCCGCGAGGCCCGAGAGCGCGCGCGCGCGGCGCGATCTGCGCTGGATGGTCGCGCTCGTGGCGGCCGCGTTCCTCGCGCTCGACGCGCTCTGGCTCACCCACAAGTCGCGCCGCGTGACCGCGCGCCTCGCGCGCACGCCCATGAAGCCGGGCGCGCTCGCGCAGCCGGGAGGTCCGCCGTGACCTATCGCGGCTGGGGTCTCGTCGCGCAGCACCCGATCGTCCTCGCGGTCCTCGGCGTCGTCGCCGTGCTGGTGGCGATCCGCCTCGCGCGCGCCGACGTCGCCCTCGGTCGCGGGCGGCGCGTCGTGTCGTCGCTGCTCGCGTGGCTCGCGCTGCTGCTCGCGGTGCTCGCCGCCGGCGAGGTCGAGCTGGTGCGCCCGGCCGATCGCATGTCGGTGGTGGTGGCGCTCGATCGCTCGCGCTCGATCGATCGCGTCGCGGGGGCCGAGGGCAAGTCGCGCGACGAGCTCGCCGCGGCCGAGCTGCAGATGCGCAAGGACGATCGCCTCGCCGTGGTGCGGTTCGGCGCGACGGCGGCGCTCGCCGAGCCGATGCACACCAAGGGGGAGGGCGGCGTGCGCGCCGATCCTTCGATCGGTCGCGACGCGACCGACCTCGAGGTGGCGATCCGCCGCTCGGTCGACGAGGTCCTCGCGGCCGGCGGCGGTCGCGTGGTCCTCGTCAGCGACGGCGTCTCGACGCGGGGCGATCCGCTCGTCGCCGCCGCGCGGGCCCGCGCGCTCGGGGTGCCGGTCGACGTCGTCGTCCTCGAGCAGCAGACGCTCCCCGACGTGCGCGTGGTGACCACGCGCGGTCCGTCGCTCGCCGACGAAGGGGAGACGATCGAGGTCCGCACGGTGGTGCACTCGCCCGTGCGCGAGCCGCCCGCTTCGGCGATCGACGCGGAGGTGAAGGTCACGCGCGACGGCCAGCTCGTCGCCACGTTCAAGACGAAGCTGAGCGGCGGCGAGGACGTGATCCGCTGGAAGGATCGCGCGCCGCTCCCCGGCCTGCACCGCTACGACGTCCACGTCCGCCCGCTCGATGCCACCGCCGACGCGAGCGCCGACGACAACGAGGCGAGCACCTTCGTGCGCGTGCGTGGGCCTTCGACGGTGCTCGTGCTGCAGTCGGAGGAGGCGAAGGCGGGCCCGCTGAAGCAGGCGCTCGAGGCCGAGGGCTACCGCGTCGTCGTGCGCGGCAAGTTCGGCATGCCGTTCGACCTCGCCGAGTTCGCCGCGTTCGATCTCATCGTCCTCGCCGACATCCCCGCTCGCGAGCTCGTCCCCGCGCAGATGACGAACCTCGCGCGCTACGTGAAGGACTTCGGCGGCGGCCTGCTCCTGCTCGGCAGCGATCAGACGCTCGGCCCGGGAGGCTACGCGCGAACGCCGATCGAGGAGATCTCGCCGGTCACCTTCGACCTGCTCAAGCAGCGGCGACGCTCGCAGCTGAGCGAGCTCATCGTCATCGACTACTCCGGCTCGATGGCCGCGACGGTCGAGGGCAACGTGATGAAGATCGACCTCGCCAACGAGGCCGCGGCGCGCGCCGCGACGCTGCTCGGTCCGGGCGATCGCCTCGGCGTCTGGCACGTCGACACCAACATCACCGAGACCATCCCGATGGGGCCGATCGGCGACGCGAAGGAGACCGCGCGCAAGATCCGCGGCGTCGGCCCCGGCGGCGGCGGCATCTACATCGATCTGAGCTTGCGCGAGGGGTACAAGGCGCTCGCCAAGGAGCCCGATCAGAACCTCCGCCACCTGATCCTCTTCTCCGACGGCGCCGACGCCGAGGAGCGCAACGAGGCCCCCACGCTCGTGCGCAAGGCGGCTGCGCTCAAGATCACGACGAGCGTGATCTCGCTCGGCGACGGCCCCGACGCCAACGCGCTCGCCGAGATGGCGAAGCTCGGCGGCGGCCGCTTCTACCTGATCACCGACGCGCGCAAGCTCCCCGCCGTCTTCGCGCAGGAGACCGTCCTCGCCGCGCAGTCGTCGCTCCGCGAGCAGGAGTTCGTGCCGCACGTCCGCTCCGACTCGGGCGCGATCCGCGGCATCGACTGGAAGGGCGCGCCCTCGCTGCGCGGCTACGTGGTGACGCAGGCGAAGCCGCGCGCGCAGGTCGTGCTCGACGGCCTCGAGGGCGATCCGCTGCTCTCGCTGTGGCCCCTCGGGCTCGGGCACGTCGCGACGTGGACGAGCGACTTCACCGATCAATGGGCGGGCCCGTTCCTCAAGTGGGGCGGCGCGGCGCAGCTCGCGACGCAGCTCGCGCGCGAGATCGGTCGCAAGGCCGACGAGGCGCGCGTGCGCCTGGAGGCGACCGCGGAGGACGGCGTGCTCCACGTCGCCGCGGAGCCGACCGGCCTCGCGGGCTCCTCGGGGCTGATGCGCCTGCGCGCGCACGTCGAGGGTCCGGGCGAGCTCGCGCGCGACGTGGAGCTGCTCCCCGCGCCGGGCGGCGGCTACGCCATCGACGTGCCGATCACTGCGCCCGGCGCGTACGTCGTGCGCGCGCTCGACGGCGGCGCGAGCGGCACCGAGGCGACGCCGGTCGGGCTCGCGGCGACGGTCTTCTCGCGCGCCGACGAGCTGCGCACGATGGGTAGCGATCGCCGCGCGCTCGAGCGCGTCGCCGAGCTCTCCGGCGGGCTCGCGGTCGCCTCGCTCGCCGACGTCTTCGCGCGGCGCACCGGGATGCGGCCGACTGCCCTGCCGCTCGCGCCCTTCCTGCTGCCGGCGGCGCTCGCGCTCATGTTGCTCGGCGTGGCCGCGCGCCGCCTCGGCGTGCCGAGCGCGCTGCTGCGGCTCGGCGGCGCCGTCGCGTAGATCTTCTCCCCCCGCGCCCGGGCGCGAGCCGGCC
>CAIXWQ010000022.1 GCA_903923175.1 uncultured delta proteobacterium
GCGCTGCGGACGGTCGCCGCCACCGCGGTCGAGTGCTCGCACGCGTCGAGGAGCGGCGCGTCGGGGACGCGCGCGGCGTCTTGCGCGGCGTCCGGCATCATCTGGCGCAGGTGCCAGAGGTGCGTGAGCAATCGCCGCTCGGCGCGGCGCGCGTCGTCGCGCAGCCGAGCGACGAGTATCGCGGGGATGATCACGAGCGCGACGTTCGACAGGAGCAGGAAGAGCATCGTCGGGCCGGGCTTGAACGCGGTGAGCCGCGGCAAGATCGCGAGCGCGCCGTCGCGGAACTCCATCGACGGCGGGAGCACGCCGACGAGCTCGAGCGCGAACGGGATCAGGATGGCGAAGGCGCCGAGGGCGATGGTCCACGCGCGCATCGGGCCGCGATCGGTGTGCATCGCGAAGACGAGCGTGTTGGTCGCGACCATGCCCGGGACGAGCAGGAAGGGACCGAAGAGCATCGCCGACGCCGCGAGGCCGACCATGCTCAGCACGAGGATGACGGTGCCGATCACGACGGTGCCGGCCTCTCGCCGCCAGCCGGCATAGAACGAGAGCGCCGCCGAGCTCGCGATCGCGGTCGCCGTCACCGCCCACATCGGCCAGCTGCGCACGCCCATGTGGAGCAGGATCGGCACGACCAGGAACCACGAGAGGTAGGCCCACGCGCCGATGCGCTGGCCGTTGCGCCGCTCGGAGTCGAGCGCGCCGCGGACCTCGCCGTCGACCTCCGCCGGGGCCTCTTTCGGGGGATCGAGCAGCAGCCGCGCGACCAGCGCGACCGCCTCGCCGTTGCCCGCGTCGAGCGCGAGCGCGCGGTTGACCTCGCGCATCGCCTCGGCACGCGCGGTCGCGCCGGCGCTGCCGCTCGCCGTCCGGGCCCGGGTCGCCGCCGCCTCGGCCGACTCGACGTGGGCGCGGGCGAGCTCGCGGCGTCGCTGCAGATCGCGATCGCCGTCGAGGAAGCGCTCGAGGTCGTCGATCATCGCGCGCACGCTCGGGTAGCGCGCCTCGCGCTCGGTCGCGGTGGCGCGCACGCAGAGGGCCTCGAGCTCGGGGGCGATGGCGCGCTCGGGCGCGAGCGCGCTCGCCCGCGCGTCGGCGCCGAGCAGCGTCGCCATCATCGTCCCCTCGATGGTCGGCCGATCGTGCAGGGGCTTCAGCGTGAGCAGCTCGAACAGGATCGCGCCGAGCGCGTAGACGTCGGCGCGCGCGTCGAGAGGCTCGCCGCGCACCTGCTCGGGCGGCATGTACCCCGGCGTACCCATGATGGCGCCGACCGCCGTCTGCGCGCCGGCGGGCCCGTCGAGCGCGATGCGCGCGGGCTCGCTCGCGCCGGCCACGGGCGCCGAGCCTCCGCTCGCCTCGACCGCCTCGGCGGACGCGGGCAGCTCCGGCGCTTCGGACTCGCCCGCGATCTTCGCGAGCCCCCAGTCGAGGACGTAGACCTCGCCGAAATCGCCGAGCATCAGGTTCGCGGGCTTGAGATCGCGGTGGAGCACGCCGCGCGCGTGGGCGAAGGCGACGGCGAGCGAGAGCTGCTGGAACGCGCCGAGCAGCTTGCGAAGCGAGAACTGCTCGACGACGCGCGCGTCGCCCACCCGCAGGCCGTCGACGATCGAGGCGAACGTGTGTCCGCGCAGCCGCTTCATCGTGAAGTAGGCCGCGCCGTCGGGCGCGACGCCGAGGTCGTACACCGGCACGATCGCGGGGTGCTCGAGCTGGCCCTGCACGCGCGCCTCGCGCTCGAAGCGCGCGCGCGCGTCGGAGCGCGAGCCGTAGCCCGGGTGCATGACCTTCATCGCGACCTCGCGCCCGATGCGCTGGTCGCGGATCAGCCGCACCTCGCCCATGCCGCCGGCGCCGAGCACGCTCTTGACGTCGTAGCGCTCGTCGAAGCCGTGCTCCTCGAGCGGCGAGGGGGCCGCGTCGACCGGGCGCGGCTCGGAGATCGCCGCGGCGACCTCGGTTCGCGCGAGCGCGTCGCGCACCAGCGTGGGGGCCACGGAGCCCGTGCTCGGGCGCGACGTCGCGTCGAGCGTGACGGCCTCCTCGAGGCGTTCGGCGCGCGGCGCGCGCGCGGGCGGCGCGTCGGGGGCGGCGCGCGGAGC
>CAIXWQ010000023.1 GCA_903923175.1 uncultured delta proteobacterium
CGCAGCGTCCCGGCCTCAGGCGCGATGGGCGCGCTCGGCGTGATGGGCGCGATGGGCGCCGGGCAGCCCGCGAGCAGGAGCGCGAGCAACGCCGAGCCGGCGCGGGTGGACGCGGCGTGCGAGGGGGCGCGCGGCGCGGGCATGGCGACTCCGGTGCGCGCGGCTGCGTCGGCGTTCGCGCTCGCCGCCCGAACTCCGGCTAGCGTCCGCGCTCGCGCACCAGCTGGATGGCGAGCTTGGTCACGTCGCCCCCGGTCACGATCCCGACGAGCGCCCCCTGGCGATCCACCACGGGGAGGCAGCCCACCCGCCGCCGGAGCATGTCCGCGAGCGCCTCCTCGACGGGCAGATCGTCTCTCACCGTGCTCGGGTGCGCGGTCATGACGTCTTCGACCCGGATGGTCGCGAGCCCCTTCTTGCGCATCTCCGGATCGGGCACGAGCAGCTGCGAAGGCTGCGCCGAGCGCAGATCGCGATCGCTCACGACCCCCGCGACGCGCCCTCTGGCGTCGAGGACGACGAGGTGCAGCACGCGTCGCTCCGCCATCTTCTCGGCCGCCGCGAGCGCGCTCGCGGTGCGAACGATGGTCTCGACCGGGGAGCTCATGATCGAGCGCGTCAGAGGCTTCTCGTCACCCACGCAGCGTGCCTCCGGGTTGGTCCGAGCCTTCCCCGCCCAGCGCCTAGCTTAGCGCGGGAAGCGGCGCGTCGCCGCCCTGTGCGCGGCCCCGCGTCGCCCGGCGCCCTCGGAGTCAGAGCCGCGCGCGGATCGCGGCGCCCATCTCGCTCGTGGAGAGCGCGCCGCCGAGATCGCGCGTGCGCGCGCCGCCCTCGATGGCCGCCTCGACCGCGCGCTCGATCGCCGCGGCCTCCGGCTCGAGCCCCAGCGAGTGCCGCAGGAGCATCGCCGCGCTCAGGATGGTGCCGACCGGGTTCGCGACCCCCTTGCCGGCGATGTCGGGGGCGCTGCCGTGGATCGGCTCGTAGAGGCCGAGCTTGCCCGCGCCGAGCGACGCGCTCGGCAGCACGCCGAGCGAGCCGGCGAGCACGGAGGCCTCGTCGGTCAGGATGTCGCCGAACATGTTCTCGGTGACCACCACGTCGAAGCTCTGCGCCGCGGTGATCAGGCGCATCGCGCACGAGTCGACGAGCTGGTTCTCCAGCGCGACGTTGGCGAACTCCTGGGCGACCTCCGCGGTGACCGTGCGCCACAGACGCGAGCTCTCGAGCACGTTCGCCTTGTCGACGCTGGTGACGTGCTTGCGACGCCCGCGCGCGAGCTCGAAGGCGAGCCGCACCACGCGCGCGATCTCGACCTCGTCGTACACGAGCGTGTCGACCGCGCGGCGTTTGCCGTCGACGACGCTCCGGCTGCGCGGCTCGCCGAAGTAGAGGCCGCCGGTCAGCTCGCGCACCACGAGCAGGTCGACCCCCTCGACCCGCTCGCGACGGAGCGGCGAGGCGTCGAGGAGCGCGGGCATCGCCTTCACCGGGCGCAGGTTGGCGAACAGCCCGAGCCCCTTGCGGATCGCCAAGAGCCCCTGCTCCGGCCGGACCTTCGCCGCCGGATCGTCCCACTTGGGCCCGCCGACCGCGCCGAGCAGCACCGCGTCGGCCGCCTTGCACGCGGCGAGCGTCTCGTCGGGGAGCGGCACGCCGGTCGCGTCGATGGCCGCACCGCCGATCAGCCGCGCGTCGTAGCCGAAGGCGTGGCCGTGCCTCGCCGCGACGAGGTCGAGCACGGAGCGCGCCTCGCTCACGATTTCGGGGCCGATCCCGTCGCCGGCCAGCAGGACGATCGTCGCTTTCACGTGGGCCTCTCCGCCTCGAAGCGCGCGATCGCCGCCTCGTGCCCGAGCAGGTAGCCGAGCTCGTCCACCCCGTCGAGCAGGCAGCGCTTGGCGAACGCGTCGACCGGGAAGGTGACGCTCCCGCCCCAGGGCAACGACAGCGTCTGCGTCGCGAGGTCCACGGAGAGCTCGAGCGTCGCGTCCCTCCCGCGCTCCTCGAAGAGCGCGCGGTGCGTGGCCGCGTCGACCACCACCGGCAGCAGCCCGTTCTTGAGCGCGTTGCCGCGGAAGATGTCGGCGAAGCTCGTGGAGATCACCGCGCGCAGCCCGAAGCCGACCAGCGCCCACGGCGCGTGCTCGCGCGAGGAGCCGCAGCCGAAGTTGTCGCCGGCGAGCAGGATCTGCGCGCCGCGGCTCTCGGCGAGGTTGAGCGGGAAGTCGGGGCGCGGCGTGCCGTCCTCGTGATAGCGCCAGTCGTGGAACGCGAGCGCGCCGAGCCCCTCCTTGTCGGTGACCTTGAGGAAGCGCGCGGGGATGATCTGATCGGTGTCCACGTCCGCCTGCGGCAGCGCGATCACCCGGGACTTCAAGCTGGTGAATTGGGGCATCGACGGTCCGATCGGAGCATCAGAGGAGAGGACGAGGATCCGCGACCGCGCCGGCGATCGCGCTGGCCGCCGCGGTGAGCGGGCTCGCGAGGAAGGTGCGGCTCCCCTTCCCCTGGCGCCCTTCGAAGTTGCGGTTGCTCGTGCTCACCGCGTACTGCCCCTGGGTCAGCTCGTCGCCGTTCATGGCGATGCACATGGAGCAGCCCGGCTCGCGCCACTCGGCGCCGGCTTCGAGGAACACGCGATCGAGCCCCTCGGACTCGGCCTGGCGCTTCACCGCCGCCGAGCCGGGGACGACGAGCATGCGCACCCCCTTGGCGACCTTGCGCTTGCGGAGGATCTCCGCGGCCTGCCGCAGATCGGAGAGTCGCGAGTTGGTGCACGAGCCGAGGAACACGACGTCGATCGCCTTGCCGAGGAGCGGCTGGCCGGCGCGCAGCCCCATGTACGCGAGCGCCTTCTCGAGCTGCGCGCGCGCCGCGGGGTCCGAGAGCTCCTCGGGGCGCGGGAGCCGCGCGCCGATCGGCATGCCCATGCCGGGGTTGGTGCCGTAGGTGATCATCGGGCCGATCGCGTCGGCGTCGATCGTCACCGAGCGATCGAACACGGCGCCCTCGTCCGTCGGCAGCGCGCGCCATCGCGCGACCGCGCGGTCCCACGCCTCACCCTGCGGCACTCGCGCGAGCCCCTCCAGGAAGTCGATGGTCACGTCGTCGGGCGCGATCATCCCGGCGCGCGCGCCCGCCTCGATCGACATGTTGCAGACGGTCATCCGCGCCTCCATGTCGAGCGCGCGGATGGCCTCGCCGCGGTACTCGATCACGTGGCCGGTGGCGCCGCCGACGCCGAGCTTCGCGATCAGCGCGAGGATCAGGTCCTTGGCGGTGGTCCCCTTCGCGAGCGCGCCGTCGACGCGGACCTCGAGCGTCTTGGGTCGGCTCTGCAGCAGGCACTGCGTGGCGAGCACGTGCTCGACCTCGCTGGTGCCGATGCCGAAGGCGAGCGCGCCGAACGCGCCGTGCGTCGACGTGTGACTGTCGCCGCAGACGACGGTCATGCCGGGCTGCGTGAGCCCGAGCTCCGGGCCGATGACGTGCACGATCCCCTGCGTCGACGCGCCGAGCGCGTGCAGCTCGACGCCGAATTCGGTGCAGTTCGCCTCCAGCTGGCGGAGCTGGTTCTGCGCCTGCGCGTCGACCATCGCGAGCCCGCCCGGCCGCGTCGGGATCGAGTGATCCATCGTCGCGACGGTGCGCTCGGGGCGACGCAGCCGCAGCCCGCGGCTCTTCAGGCCCGAGAAGGCCTGCGGCGAGGTGACCTCGTGCACGAGGTGCAGGTCGACGTAGAGCACCGCCGGGCAGCCAGGCTCCTCGCTGACGACGTGCGAGGCCCACACCTTCTCGAAGAGCGTCCTCGGCGCGGTCACGCGTCACCTCGCGTCGCCGCGGTGATGGCGCTGCTCCCGGCGCCCTCGGGGCGCGCGCGCTCGTCGAACTGCAGGAAGCGGTTGATCGCCGCGAGGTAGGCCTTCGCGCTCGCCACCACGATGTCGGTGTCGGCGCCGTAGCCGTGGAACACGTGCGGCTGCACCGCCCCGTGCTGCGGGTGCTGCTTGTCGTCTTCGCTCGCGCCCCCCGCCGCGGCCCGCGCGGCCGCGTCGGCCGCATCGGCGGTGACGTCGTCGTCGTTGCGGATGCGCACGCTCACCTCGCCGAGCGCGTCGATGCCGGCGGTGACGCCGTGCACGAAGAACTCCTGCAGCGTGGCGTGCTTGCCCACGATGTCCTCGATCGCCTTGAAGGCCGCGTGCACCGGGCCGGTGCCGACCGCGGCGTGCACGTGCATGTCCCCCTTGGCGTCGCGCAGCCGCACGGTCGCCGTCGGCATCCCCATGGTGCCGCACGAGACCTGCAGGCCGTCGAGCACGTACTGCTCGTTCGCCTCGCGCACGCTCGACTGCGCGATCGCGAGCAGGTCCGCGTCGGCGATCGTCTTCTTCTTGTCGGCGAGCGCCTTGAACGCCGTGAACACGACGTCGAGCTCCGCGTCGGTGACCGGGACGCCGAGCGTCTCGAGCCGCGCGCGCAGGGCCGCGCGCCCCGAGTGCTTGCCGAGCACGAGGTTGGTCTGCGAGGCGCCGACCGTCTCGGGCCGCATGATCTCGTACGTGGTCTGGTGCTTGAGCATCCCGTCCTGGTGGATGCCCGACTCGTGCGCGAACGCGTTCGCCCCCACGATCGCCTTGTTCGGCGGCACCACGATGCCGGTCACGTTGCTCACCATGCGGCTGAGCGGCACGAGCTGCGTCGTCTCGATGCCGGTGTGCAGCCCGAAGAGCGCGCGGCGCGTGTGCAGCGCCATCACGACCTCCTCGAGCGAGGCGTTGCCGGCGCGCTCGCCGATGCCGTTGATGGTCACCTCGGCCTGGCGCGCGCCGGCGCGGATGCCCGCGAGCGTGTTCGCCACCGCCATGCCGAGGTCGTCGTGGCAGTGCACCGAGATCACGGCGTTCGAGATGCCGCCGACGTTGCGCTTGATGCCGGCGATGAGCGCGCCGAACTCCTCCGGCGTCGTGTAGCCGACGGTGTCCGGGATGTTGAGCGTCGTCGCGCCGGCGGCGATCGCGATCTCGAGCACGCGGTAGAGGAACTCCGGATCGCTGCGCCCGGCGTCCTCGGGGCTGAACTCGACGTCCGGGCAACGCTCGCGCGCGTAGGCGACCATCGTCCGCACCCGCTCGAGCACCTGCTCGCGCGTCATGCGCAGCTTGTGCTCGAGGTGGATGTCGCTGGTGGCGAGGAAGGTGTGGATGCGGCCGTGCTTGGCCGGCGCGATCCCCTCCGCCGCGCGATCGATGTCGAGCTTCGCGGCCCGCGCCAGCGCGCAGACGATCGGCGCGTTCGGGTTCTTGCGGCCGGGCACGACGTCCGCGCCCACGCGCTGGGCGATCGTGCGGACGGCCGCGAGATCGTCGGGGCTCGCCGCGGGGAAGCCGGCCTCGATGACGTCCACGCCGAGCCGCGCGAGGGCGAGGGCGACATCGAGCTTCTCCTCGCTCGTCATCGTGGCCCCGGGGCTCTGCTCCCCATCGCGCAGCGTCGTGTCGAAGATGCGAACGTAATCGGTCAAAGCGGCTCTCCCGTGGCTCGGATTCTCTGGCCCCCATCCCCAGCCCTTCCACCGCGGTGCGGGGGAAGGGAGCGAGAGAGAGCACGCGGTCTCCCTTCCCCCGCCTTGCGGGGGAATGGGCGGGGATGGGGGCTCAATCCCCCGGCTTGATCGTCACCGGATCGAGGAACGGCATCATCGCGCGCAGCTTGGCGCCGACCTCCTCGATCGGCTGCTTCTGCTCGGCGGCGCGGATGGCCTCGAACTTCGCGCGCCCCGAGGCGTTCTCGCCGATCCAGCCCTTGGCGAAGGTGCCGTCCTGGATCTCGGTCAGGATCTTCTTCATCTCGGCGCGGGTCTGGTCGTTCACCACGCGCGGCCCCGAGACGTAGTCGCCCCACTCGGCGGTGTCGCTGACCGAGTAGCGCATGTAGTTGAGCCCGCCGCGGTACATGAGATCGACGATGAGCTTCAGCTCGTGCATGCACTCGAAGTAGGCGATCTCCGGCTGGTAGCCCGCGTCGGTCAGCGTCTTGAAGCCGGCCTTCACGAGCTCGCTCACGCCGCCGCAGAGCACCGCCTGCTCGCCGAAGAGATCGGTCTCGGTCTCCTCGGTGAACGTCGTGACCAGCACGCCCGCGCGCGTCGAGCCGATGCCCGCCGCGTACGAGAGCGCCAGCGCCTGCGCCTGGCCCGACGCGTCCTGGTGGATGGCGAGGAGCGCCGGCACGCCGCCGCCGGCCTGATACGTCTCGCGCACGCGATGCCCGGGGCTCTTCGGCGCGATCATCGAGACGTCGACGCTCGCCGGCGGCTTGATGGTGCCGTAGCGGATGTTGAACCCGTGGGCGAACATCAGCGTCTTGCCCGCGCCGAGGTGCGGGGCGAGGTGCTCGTCGTAGATCTTCGCCTGCGAGGTGTCGGGCGCGAGGATCATGATCACGTCGCACGACTTCGCGGCCTCGGCCGGCGTCGTCACGCGCAGCCCGGCCGCCTCGGCCTTCGCGCGCGACTTGCTGCCCGTCGGCAGCGCGACGGTGACGTCGACGCCGCTCTCCTTGAGGTTCAGCGCGTGGGCGTGCCCCTGCGAGCCGTAGCCCACGATCGCGACCTTCTTGCTGCGGATGAGGGCGAGGTCAGCGTCTTTGTCGTAGAAAATCTGCGCCATGCCGTGAGTTCTCCTGGGTGCGCGAGGAGCGCGAGGGTCGAGCGCGCCGATGGGGCGCGTGGGTCACCGCTCCCTCACGGTCGCGGTACGGGTCGGGGGCGGTCGGATCGAAGCTACGCTACTCGGCCGCTTCGTCGTCGCCGACATCGTCGCGGTCGTGGCCGACGTTGAGCCACGCCTCGATCGGCGGGGCCTCTGCGCCGCGGGTGATGGCGATCATGCCGGTGCTCACCATCTCGATCACGCCGAGCGGCCGGAGCACCTCCAGGAACCCCTGGATCTTGTCCTCGGTGCCGGTGATCTCGAGCACGAGCCCCTCCTGGCTGACGTCGACCGTCTTGGCCCGGAAGACCTCGCAGAGCTGGAGCACCTGCGCGCGGGTGGTCGCGTCGGCCTTGACCTTGATGAGCGCGAGGTCGCGCTTGATCGAGGGCTCGCGGGTGATGTCCTTCACCCAGAGCACCTCGAGCAGCTTGTAGAGGTTCGCCTCGACGCGCCGCGCGGCGTCGTCGTCGGCCTCGATCTGGATCGTCATGCGCGACAGCCCGGCCACGTGCGTGCCGCCCACGGTGAGCGAGACGATGTTCCAGGCGCGGCGCCGGAAGAGCATCGCGATGCGCGCGAGCACGCCCGGGCGGTCGTGGACGTAGGCGATGAACGTGCGGAGGGTCGGTCGGTCGGTCACGAGTGACTCCAGGGCGAAGGGAGGCGACGGGCGGGAGGGCTCGATGCCGTCACGGATCGTCCGCCTTCTCGACCAGAGGCGAGGGCCTGCGGATCATGTCGTGGAGATCGGCGCCCGCGGGCACCATCGGATAGACCGAGTCTTCCTGCTCGACGCGGAAGTCGATCACGACCGTCCCCTCGGTCGCGCGGGCCTTGGCGACCGCGGCCGCGATCTCGTCGCGCTTGGTGACGCGCAGGCCGACGAGCCCGTGCGCGTCGGCGAGCTTCACGAAGTCGGGGCTCTTCATCGGCGTCGCCGAGTAGCGCCCGTCGTAGAAGAACTCCTGCCACTGGCGGACCATGCCGAGGAAGCCGTTGTTGATGATCGCGACGTTGACCTTGATCCCCTCCTGGGCGCAGGTCGCGAGCTCGCACGCCGTCATCTGGAAACCGCCGTCGCCGACGATGACCCAGACCTCCTCGCCCGGCTTCGCGAACTTCGCGCCGACCGCGGCCGGGAGCGAGAAGCCCATCGTGCCGAGGCCGCCCGAGGTGATCAGCTTGCGCGCGTAGTCGTGGCGGTAGTACTGCGCCTCCCACATCTGGTGCTGGCCGACGTCGCTCACGACGAGCGCCTTGCCCTCGGTGAGCCGCCAGAGATCGTGGATCACGTGCGCCGCGTAGAGGTGCCCGGTGTCCGGCAGGTTCTGGATGTCGCGCACCGCCGAGTCGCCGCGCAGCTCGTGGATGCGAGCGCTCCAGGGCTTGCGCGCCTTCGGCTCGACCCGCGGCAGCAGCGCCTGCAGCGCCTCGCGCACGTCGCCGACGATGCCGAGGTCGACCTTCACGTTCTTGTTGATCTCGGCCGGATCGATCTCGACGTGGATCTTCTTGGCCTTGACCGCGTACGTCTTCAGGTTGCCGGTCACGCGGTCGTCGAAGCGCATGCCGAGCGCGATCAGCAGATCGCTCTCCTGGATGGCGTGGTTGACCCACGCCTCGCCGTGCATGCCCATCATCCCGAGCGCCAGCGGGTGCGAGGCCGGGAAGCCGCCGAGGCCGAGCAGCGTCGACGCGACCGGGATCCCGGTCTTCTCGCAGAACGCCAGTAGCGCGCGCGTCGCTTCCGACTTCACGATGCCGTGCCCGGCGAGGATGAGCGGCCGGTGCGCCTCGGCGATCATCAGCGCCGCCTTCGCGAGCTGCTCCTCGTGGAGCGCATGCTTCGGCCGATAGCCAGGCAGCCGCACCGGGCGCGTGTGCGGGACGTAGTCGATCGACGCCTGCTGCGCGTCCTTGGTGATGTCGACGAGCACCGGCCCGGGGCGCCCCGAGCGCGCGACGTAGAACGCCTCGCGGAGCGTCTGCGCGAGATCCTCCGCGCGGGTCACCAGGTAGTTGTGCTTCGTGATCGGCAGCGTGATGCCGGCGATGTCGACCTCCTGGAACGCGTCGCTGCCGATCAGCTTCGAGGAGACCTGGCCGGTGATGGCCACCATCGGCACCGAGTCGAGCATCGCGGTCGCGATGCCGGTCACCAGGTTGGTCGCGCCCGGACCCGAGGTGCCGATGCAGACGCCGACCTTGCCGGAGGCGCGCGCGTAGCCGTCGGCCATGTGGGCGCCGCCCTGCTCGTGGCGCACCAGCACGTGCTTGATCTCGGGGTAGCCGAGCAGCGCGTCGTACGCCGGCATGATCGCGCCGCCGGGGTAGCCGAAGCAGACCTCGACCCCCTCTTGCCGCAGCACCTCCCAGAGGATCTGCGCGCCCGTCCGCCGCGCGCGCAGGGCGGGCGCCGCCGGATCCGCGTGCTCTTCGCGCGCCATCAGCCGAGCGCTCGCTGCAGGTCGCTGGACATGCCGTCGTGATCGCGCTGGCGCAGCTCCTCGAGCGCGCGGACCTTCTGACACCGGGCCGAGGCGAGGTCGTGCGTGTCGGCCTTGATCGTCGGGACCGCGCCGTCGTCGAGGGTCCACTCGGTCGGTCGGTCGTCGTACTTGGACATGGATCGCTCCTGGTACCGGATCGTGAAGGCTGAGAAGTTCGCGTCGAAGAAGGGTCGAGAGGAGAGACGGTGAGAATCGCGAGAGGCTTAGGGGGCGGGGAACGGCGAGCAGCACTGGGCCAGAAAACGCGAAACCCCCGTCACCTTGCGGGTGCGGGGGCCGTTCTCGGAGGGGCTATCTGGGATTCAGAACGGCGGCCCGCATTCATCGACGAGTCGAATGAGCCCAAGAAGGCCGACGACGGGAAGAAGGACGATGACGCTGTTCGAGGCGAGCAGGCCGACGCACCCAGCGACCCCGGACTCGGGGGCGGTTGCGCTGCGGCGGGCCGTCGAACACGTCATCGCGAAGGAAAGACTAGCGGCGCGTCGCGTCGCGTCAAGCGACTTTCGCACTGCGTCCTTGCTTCCCTCCTCGCGTTGTGATCGCCGGATCCGGGGTGGGGGAGGGTGCGCGTCTACGGGAGAAGATCTCGAAATCCCCTGATTCGTCGAGAACCGCGGAGCCCACGATCTGCGAGGGACGGAAGCCGCGTCGCTCGTGCGCTCCGGCTGCGAGCGATCGGAGCGGCGAGCGGCCGCGCTCAGGCGCTACCGTGGGCGGATGCGCTTCGCCCGACACCTCCTCGTGAGCGCGCCTCTGGCGATGCTCGCGTGCTCCGCGTCCTCCGCGTGCTCGTCGAATTCGGGCGTCGGCGGCGGCGATCTCACGCCCGGCGACGACACCGGCGCCGACGCCGCCGACGCCGCGCCCTACGACACCGCTGGCTTCGAGCTCGACTCGGCGGGCACCGACGCGCCCCTTCCGCCCGCCGACGGCGGCCCGCCGCTCGTCGTCTACGCGCACACGAACGCGACGCTGTACCAGATGAACCCCGTGACCTTCGACGTGACGTCGGTGGGCGATTTCGACTGCGTCCCCTCGCAGACGTCGACCATGACCGACGTGGCGGTCGACTCCGCGCTCAACCTCTGGTCGATCTCGGCCAAAGCGGTGTGGCAGCTCCAGGTGAGCGGCGGCGTCACGCACTGCGCCAAGAAGATCCCGCTCAACAACGCCAGCGGCGTGATCTTCTACGCGCTCACCTTCGCACCCGCCGGCGTGATCGATCCGGCGAAAGAGGTGCTCGTCGCCGGCAACACGGCGGGGGAGCTCTGGTCGATCGACGACCTCGGCAACCTGGCGCTGCGCGGCAATTTCGGCCTCGTGCCGGCCGACGACGGCAACGGCCACACCTACGACGCGGCCAACGTCGGCAAGCCCTGGGAGCTCTCGGGCGACGTGGTGTTCCTCGCGAACGCGGGCAAGCCGATCGGCTTCGCCACCGTGCGCGACTGCCCGAGCCCGCCCTCGACGACCGGCTGCAGCTTCACCGACACGCTCCTCGAGATCGATCTCTCGAAGCTCGCCGCGGCGACCCCCGGCGTCGTCACCAAGTCGGTGCGCGGCAAGATCGTGCGCGCCGCCTCGTGCGGCGGCGGCGGCGTGGGCTTCGGCAGCATGTTCGGGATCGCCGCCTGGAACGACAAGGTCTTCGGCTTCTCGAAGTCGGGCGATCTGGTCACCATCGACAACAACGACGGCACCGCGTGCCTCGTGAAGACCTTCGCCACCGAGAAGTGGGACGGCGCGGGCGTGACCACCAGCGCGCCGGTGATCGCGCCTCCGCCGCGCTGAGGGCGTCCAGCTCTCGCGCGCCGCTCAGGCCGATCGTCGTCGGCGTCGCGCGAGCACGACCAGCGCCGCCGCGACGCCCGCCGCGGCGAGCCCGGCGTCGTCCGAGCCTGCGCCGACGCGGCAGCTGCACCCGGAGGACGTCGAGCCGCCGCCCGCGCTCGCAGCATCTCCCGCGTCCGCCCCGCCCGCTGCGTCGTCGGACGCGTCTCCGCTCCCCGCGTCGTCCACCGGCAGGCTCGCGTCGGCGCCGGCCTCGGCCGCGCCGGAGTCCACGGCGCCGGAGTCCGTGGCGCCGGCGTCGCTCGGCCCCGCGTCGCTCGTGCCGGTGTTGCCGTACTCGTAGGCGCCCAGATCGATCGCGGACCCCACGTTCACGCGCGCGACCTCGCCGAGCGGGTGCACGTACTCGAACGCCGGGGCCAGCGCCTGGCCGCTCACGACGCCGGGCGCCGTCCCCTTGTCGAGGCACGGCGAGCCCGAAAGCAGGTGCACGTCGAAGTGCGCGACGTCGGCGAACTTCGGGTCGCCCTTCGAGGAGTCGAAGTTGGTCGTCTGCACCGCCGAGGCCTGCGAGGTGATCGTGCCGCCGTTCCAGAAGATGTCGTTCTCGAGCACCGCCGGGGTCGGCGCCGGATCGACGACGAAGGTGCCGCTCCCCTTGTGGTTGAGGATGGTGTTGTTCACCACGTAGAGATGGTCGTCGTAGCCGGCCGGCACCCCCTCCTCGGCGAAGGTCACGATGCCGGGGTTCTGGGTGGTGGCGGCCTGCTCGATGAGGTTGCCGATCACGTACCCGGTGCCGCCGTTCGGGAGATCGACCTCGTAGCTCGCCGTGCCGTCCTCGTCGGTGATGCGGTTGTAGAGGATGAAGCTCACGTGCGCGCGCGACTTCACGAGGTGGCCGACGTTGCCGCGGTGCGAGTACGAGTACTGGAGCACCAGCTGCGCGTAGTTGCCGAGGTACATGTTGTGCGAGTACCCGTCGCCCGCGCCGTTGTGCGCGAACTCCGAGCGCTCGATCAGCACGTTGCCCATCCCCGCGGTCGAAGGCGCGCCGAGGATGCCGTTCTGGTTGTCGTGGAAGTAGCAGTCGCGCACCGTGAGGTTCAGCCCCTGGTGCCGGATCCCCGCGCCGTTGTTCCCCGCGCTCGCGGAGATCGCGGCGCCCGAGAGCTCGAAGCTCTCGATGGTCGCGCTGGGCGCGGCGATGGTGAAGATCCCCTTCTGCTGCGCTGGCGTGACGCCGGTCAGATCGATCTTCGCGCGGCCGCCGACGCCGCGGACCGTCAGGTTGTCGGTCGACCAGGCGCACGTGTCGCCGGGGTAGCTGCCCGCGTCGACCTCGATGACGTCGCCCGCCTTGGCCGCCGCGATGGCCGCGCAGGGCTTCGCGTAGGCCTTGCCGGGGCCGACCTGCAGCGTCGCGGCCTCGGCGCGCGCCGAGACGAGCAGCGAGGCGAGCGCGCCTGCGCCGACCGTGACGCAGAGACGAAGGGCGAGCGATGCGGCCGAGCGCGGGGAGCGCGGGGAGCGCAGGGAGCGCGGGGAGCGCGGGGAGCGATGCGCGACGAGCATCTGCCCGTTCTAGCAGGCGGCTCCGCCCTACGCGCCGTCCTTCTCGCGCACCGCGCGCGCGGCGATCGCGTCGACGACGTTCGGCGCGACGAGCTTCAGCACCATCCCGAGCCTGGCCTTGAGCGTCATCACGACCTCGCGGCGGCGCTTCGCCATCGCGTCGACGATGAGGCCCACGCACTCCTCCACGCTCATCGTGCCGCGCTTCTCGTCGCGCGGGCTCTCGCCACGCGGCGCCCCCGACGGGCCGAGCGCCCGGGCGCGGATGTCGGTCGCGACGAACCCCGGCGACACGACGAGCACGTCGACGCCGCTGTCGCGCAGCTCCACGCGCAGCGCGTCGAAGAAGCCCTGCATGGCGTGCTTGGTCGCGCCGTAGGCCGAGCGCGTCGGCACGCCGGTCTTGCCGGTCAGCGAGGAGACCGCGACCAGCAGGCCCCGCCGCTGCTTGATCCACGGCAGCGCGAAGTGCGTGCAGTAGACCGCGCCGAGGTAGTTCACGCGCATCAGGCGCTCGAACACCGTCAGGTCGGTGATCTCGTCGAAGCGCGCCCACATCGAGATGCCGGCGTTGTTCACGAGCACGTCGATGCCGCCGAACGCCTCGACCGCGCGCTTCACCAGCCGCTCGCACTGCGCGGGGTCGCCGACGTCGGTGGGCACCACGAGCGCGCGCGCAGCGCCGCCGCACTCGGCCGCGACGAGCGCGAGCGCCTGCTCGTCGCGCGAGGCGAGCACGAGCTTGGCCCCGCGCTTGGAGAGCTCGGCGGCCAGCAGCTTGCCGATGCCGGCGGAGGCGCCGGTGATGACGACGACCTTGTCGCGGAAGTCCATGTCGGTGGGAGGTTACCTTCGCCGCCGGCGGCTGCGGAGATTTCGGCCCCGCCGCCGGGAGAAGCCCTGCCCGTGCCCGCTCACCCACATCGACACGTCGACCCGCTCACGGACGCGCGCGCCGCAGCTCGGCGAGGTTGGTGCAGACGATCGCGTCGCCCGCGAGGCACTTGTCGTTCAGCAGGGCGACGTCCGCGGCGCGTTCGCCCACCGGGATCTGGCCGGCGACCAGGGCGAACGAGAGGTGCTCGCAGGCGGTCGAGACGTCGCCGCGGCAGGCCCGGCGAAAGAGGCCGATCGCGCGCGCGTCGTCTCGCCCGACGCCGAGGCCCTGGCGATAGAGCACCCCGAGGCCGTTGCAGCTCGGCAGGTAGCCCCCGTCGCACGCGCGCGCGAACGCCTTCGCCGCAGCCGCGCGGGAGGGCTCGTCGGGGCGCGACATCTGCGCGAGCCCGAGCGAGTGGCAGGCGGAGAGCTCGTTCGCATCGCAGGCCGCCTGCTCGCGAGCGGGACGAGGCTGACGTGGGCGGTCGAGCGGTCCATGCGTTCTCCGGGCGTCGAGCGCGATCGCGAAGGGGGGCCGGCGCGGGGCGCTCGTGGGCGCGACTGGGACACGGATCGCCGAGCACGTCTCGCGCAATCGCCGTGCGGGCTCCGCAGACCACTCGGCCGGAGTTCGTGCGAAGCTCGCCCGATGTCCTCGACTCGCCTCGGCGCCGCTCTTCGTCGCTCGGCCCTCCTGCCGCCGGTGCTCCTCGCCGTCGCTGCGAGCTGCGGCGGTGCGACGCCGTCGGCCGACACCGCGGCCTCGTCTCCGACCCCTGCCTCCGAAGGCGCCGTGGCCGCCCCGGCCGCGAGCGTCGCTTCGACCGCGCCGAGCACGTCGAGCACGTCGAGCGCGTCGAGCGCTTCGACCGCGGCGGTGGCGAGCTCCTCCGCGCTCCCCGCGCTGGCCGCGCCGTCGAACGTGGCCCGGTGCGTCGACGCCTCGCTCGACGCCGCGACGCGGCTGGCGGCCTGCGAGGCGGCCTGTCGGAAGCACGAAGGGGCGTCGCTGCGCTGGGTGACCGAATCGGCCGAGGCGTGCGTCGCGGCCGGCGAGCTCGCGACGACGGCGGCCACCGGCGCGCGCGCCACCCTGCGCGCCGCGCACGACTTCGACGACGCGTGCCGCGCGCCCGACGCCAAGGGAGCGGCGACCGTGACCGGGTGCGCGAAGCGAGACGCCCTGCTCCAGCAGCTGCGGACGGCCTGCAGCGCGAAGGAGCTCGCGAGCTGCGTGGCCCACGGCCGGGGCGTCGCGACGATGCTCGCGCCGACCGCGGCGGCGCGCGCCCAGGCGATCGCGTCGCTCACCTTGGCCTGCGACGCGAAGAGCGCCGAGGCGTGCGAGGTCCGCGGCGACCTGCAGGGGGATCACGACGCGAAGGCCGCGCTCGCGTCGTACCAGCAAGGGTGCGAGCTCGACCGAGGGCACGCGTGCTGCCAGGTGGCGCAGCTGCTGCGCACCGGCGCCGTGGGGCCAGCCGACGACGCGGGCTCGCTCGCCGCCCGCAACCGCGCGCGCCGCTCCGGCGACGCGAGCTGCCTCGAGGAGTGGAGCGCCGGCGGCTTCGGGGCGGACAAGCCGCAGCCAGTCCGCATCTCGTCGCCGATCCGCACCGTCGACGCGTACTCGTACCTACCCCCGCCCGCGCCGACGCTCACGCTGCGGCTCGCCGGCGGCGGCGAGGAGCTCGAAGCGGACTTCCGGAGCCGCCTCCCCCGCGCGACGCGATGCTTGGAGCGCGAGGTCGTGGTCAATGGCGAGTTCGACGCCACGATCTGGATCGGCGGCTCGATCGACGCGACCGGCAAGTACACGGCGCCGTCCGCGCCCTCCGGCGGAGCGGCCTCGGACGCGCTCCGGCGCTGCGTCGTGCTGGAGCTGACGGGGCGCCCGTTCCCCGCGGCGCGCCCGGTCGCGAACTTCAACGTGGAGCTCCGCGCGCGCGGCGGGCGGTAGCGGGCGGTCGCGGGCGGAGGCGCCGCCGCTCACCGAGCCGGACGTGATGCGCGACGTCCTCGCGCACGTCGGCGATGCAACCGTGCACCATTCCGCGGCCGGGAGCGGTCGGCGGGGCAGCAGGCGGGCCGCCAATGCCCGCGGCTACCGCCCGACGGCGCGAGGCGCGAGAGTGTCCGTGAGGCGCGCGACGCTTCGGTGCTCGCCTGTCGTGCGCTACGTTCACCGCCATGCGTCTTCGCGCGATCGCTGGCTTCGCCGTCCTCGTCGCCCTCTCGGCCGCGGCTGCGTGCTCGTCCTCCACCGCAACCCCTACCGCACCCGTTTGCACGGCCGGCGAGACGCGCGTTTGCACCGGCCCCGCGGCCTGCGTCGGCGGGCAAGCGCGCGCCTCCGACGGCTCGACGTGGGGCGCTTGCGACTGCGGCGACCACACGGACGCCGCGGCGGACACGCAACCGCCCGGCGACACCTCCAGCGACAGCGCCAGCGCGCCCGATGCCTCCACGCAAGACGCGGACGCGCTCGCCAGCGACGGAACGACCGACGGAGCCGCGGGCCCCGTCTGCGGCGATCACGTCGTCGCGCCGCCGGCGACCTGCGACCCCGCGGCGAGCGTTGCCGACGAATCGTGCAACCCGACGACCTGCGCGACGATCGAGCAGATTCTATCGAACGGGACTACGGCCGACGGCTACGCGCGTGGCAACCCCACTCGAAAGACGAACCTTCGAACCGGCTTCCTCGCCGACGGCCGCTACGTTGCAACCTGGGCCGACGGCGTGGCCCTGGGCGGAAGCGACGTGGACGCCGAGATCACCATTCGACGCCTATCCGCCACGCTCCAGACGGACCCGACTGCCGTCTTGCAGAAGGAACTCCGTCTCCAGACCGTCGGCAACTTCTCCACGAGCGCGCAGAAGACGCGCAGCGGGCCGCAGGACTCCCCGTCGTGGGCGGAGGTCGAGTCGTCGGGCCTGCTCTTCGTGTTCCAGCGCGAGCCCGTGGGCGACACCGCCTGGCACGTCTACGCGTCACTGCAGTCGAAGAACCTCGCGGCGAGCGCGGCGGACGTGCAGATCAGCGGCACGGCGAGCGCGACCGCGCCGCGCGTCGCCGCGGCGAGCAACGGCGACGCGTTGATCGTCTACCGCGAGGGCTCGGCGCTCCGATCGGTGCTTCGAAGATCGGGCGGGGCGCTTTCCGCAGCGCAGACCATCGCTCCGACCGGCGTCGTGGGATCTCCCCGCGTCGCATGGGTCGGCGGCGACTTCGTCGGAGTCTGGAGCGACGGCGACGACGTCCAGATGCGCCGGATCGGCGCCGACGGGACGCCGAAGGGCGGCGAGCGTCGTCAACGCCGGTCACACGGCAGGTGTCCAAGAGCAGCCTGACGTCGCGGCGTTCGCGACGGGCGAATTCCTCGTCGCCTTCCGCGACGGTGCGGGCGACGTCGGCGCCGACATCCGCGTGCAGAAGTTCGACGCGACAGGCACGGCGACGGGCACGGAGATCGGCGCCGTCACCAACGACCTCGTGAAGGGCGGCGATCAGGGATCCCCCGCCGTCGCCGCCGGCCAGAACGCGACCGGGCAACGCTTTGCGGGGAGCGCGGGACTCGACGTCGCTCAGTGGAATCCGCGGCGGACGCTTGGAGTCGAGCGGTGCTCGATCGCCTCCTCGCGAGCCTTCAGGGCAGCTCGAGGCGATCTTCGCGCGCAGCGACACCTTCGCGGATCGGCTCGAGGCGCTGACTTCGACGCTGGTGGCGGCGCTCGGCGAGCGGCCGCGCGCGGCGCGGGTCGAGCTCGTCCGCCAGGCGAGCGACTTCCCCCTGCGCAAACGCCGCCGCGGCTGACCAGCAGCCGCGCGCGGC
>CAIXWQ010000024.1 GCA_903923175.1 uncultured delta proteobacterium
ATGCGGTTGAAGTAGTCGAGCTCCTTCAACGCTGCGTATGCATTTGCGCAGACGTGGTGGAAGTTGACGCCTACGGACTCGCTGAACGCATGCGGCATCAGTGCGTAGCCGAAGATTCGCGTCTTCACGTTCTCGAAGACGACGTTGCGGAGGTAGTAGGCTAGGGGGAGGAAGCTCCCGGCACCGGTCCCGCCGCTCACGGAGAAGACGAGGTGAACGTCGATCGCGGCGTCATTCTGCCGCCCCGTCTTCATGATATCGCGCAGTGCCGCCGCCGCGGTGCGAAGCTCGGCGCCGAGGCGCCCTTCGGCAATCGCGTGGTACGCGCACAGGCGGCTTTCAATCCGAATCTGGCCTGCCCCAGCGCCCCCAGCGCCTCGCGGCTCGTAATCGTCGTAGAGCCACTGGGTGAGGTGCGGATCGGCAGCGTGGAAGCTGTCGCCGCGCGCGTGAGCTACGTACGCGCCCTTGTCGAAGTTCGAGATTGGCACCACTGCGTCAAACTGCAGCCCCTGTTCACCAGCGCCGGCCTGCCGACCGCCGAGGTCCTTCGAATCGGTATCGATGACGACGAAGCGCGCGAATCCCTTTAGGCGATCGGCGAGTTCCTCGTTTCCCCAGCCGCGCGCGTTCGCCATCTTGCGCGCCAGCAGCCGCGAGATCTGCTGCAGGACCTTCGAACCCGTCCCGCCGACTCCGATGTAGAGCTGCGGCGCGTCCTCGCCCGGTCCGACGCTCTTGTTGGTCTGTGCGCTCATGCTCCTCACCTCTCCCGTTTCGCGTGTCAGCTGGCCGAGTCCGGCCGGATGTCGAGCTTGACGAACAGCTCGGGCGCTTCGTCGTCCCTTCGCGAGATCGCTAGCCAGTCCATGTCGAGCTTGATGTGCCGCTTGACCGTCCAGCGGCCGAAGAGCGACGCGTAGAGCCGGCAGGGGAAGCCCACTGTGCGAAGCGTGGGCCCCGCCGAGGACCACTCGCGCTTCGACCAGCGCTGCCAGTCGTTGGCCTTCAGGCGGTCGAGGTCGACCTGCCGGACGACGAACGCCGCGTTCGGTTCCGCGACCAGCCACAGCTCCTTCGCGTCGACGAGCTCAAGGTCGAGGTCCAGTGAGTTCATCAGCACGCGCTGCCGCTCGATGCGCGCGTTCCGGTACCAGCCGCCCTGTCCCTCCAAGAGGCTAGAGAGGGCCTTCGCGCCGTACCCGTCGTGCGTCGGGAACTCGAAGTGGGTGTTCTGCTCGCCGAGGGTGCCCGCGGCGATCGAGAAGTAGATCGACTGCCCGCGCAGCCGATCGCCCGGCTCGCGCGCGGGCGCGCCGAAGCCGCGCAGCAGACAACCGAGCGACATCAGCGCGAACAACGCGCCCGCGCCCTTGAGAACCCACGGTCCCCAATACCAGAGCCAAGGGGTCGGAACGACGTCGATCGAGTACTTCAGGTCGAACGGCTGCAGCGACGAGTTCGGGTCGGTCGGGGCAATGCGCAGGACGCCCTCCCGTATGCCGGCCTCTCGGCAATCCCGATCGACGGTGACGTCGACACGCTTGAGATCACCGGGATTGGTGGGGTGAACGTCACCCTTTGCCCCCTTGAGCTCGTACCGAATGCACTTGTCGGCCGCGGCCGCCCCCGATCGAGTGTAGCTGACCGGCATCTGCGCGAAGTTGCGGCCGTCGACTCGGACTTCGAGTGCGTCCGCTGCTCCGGCATCGAGCTTGAGCGCCCGTGGCGCAGTCGAGCTGGTGGCGGCCCACACTGGGGACCAGCTGGGAGGCGGCGGAGCGGCCATTGGCGCGCGCGCTTCGATCGTCCGCATGAATGATTCGAGCGTGGTCTTGGCATCCACGCGCACGATCGTCTTTACGTCGTAAGCGCCGACCGTGTCCGGCGCCGTCAGTGCGCCACCGTTTGGACAGGGAGACGCGCCCTTGGTCTGCCATTCGGACTTTCCCGAAGGAGTGACGAGGATCTGCGGAGGCTCGAACGCGAGATCGTCGGCCGGATCGAGCGGAGCCACCTTCCCATCGTGGCTGGCCGCGACGAATGCCTCGAGGCAGGCCGGCTTTGCGAAGGGGTAGTCCCCCCCCTTCTCGTCCTTCTCGAAGGGGAGCACGGCCGCGTTGTTGGCGGGGCAAGCCTCAGTGACGAGGTGCAGCTCTGCGTGCAGGCCTCGGTAGTCGGGCACCAGCAACGCGTGCGCGCCCTTCGACACGTCCACGGCTATCCGCGCGGCGCTCGGCTTGATGGTCGCGACGCCGTAGTCGAAGGCCTTCTTGCCGGTCCGCAAGAACGACTTCGGCGCGAAGGTCGCAGGAGTCCGGGGGCCGTCCTTGGAGAGGACTTCAATCGTCAGCGGCGCTGCGTCCCGTTCGCGCACCGCGAGCACGCGCAGCCGTTCCGCTCGCGCGAACGTCTTCGGCGCCATGCCCGGTCCGACTACGATCGGCGCGTAGCCCTGTGCGCGAGCGAAGACCGTCGCGAAGGTATCCACGAGGTCGTTGAGACGATCGCCCTTACCCTTGCGAATCAGATGGAAGTCGTCAGGCGCATAGAGCTTCAGAGTGGGCGTGAAATCGTTCCCCTCGAAGCCGACGAGCTGGACCTGAAGTGACCGGTCCATCTTGGAGGTTGGATTCCAGCTCGAGAACGGTGGCACCCTGTCGGTGCAGGCACCATCCGTCATGAAGAGGAAGACCTGGCGCGCCTTGGGATCCTGTACGCTCCAATCGTCGAGTACCGTTTGCGCCCCTTTTAGCGCTCCGCCGCACGGGGTCTCCTCCCAGTCGTAGGCGGCGAGCGCCTGCTTTCCACCGTTCTCATCGAGTTGAGCAGCATCGAACTTCGATGGAGGCGAGGGCGTCAGCTTCGTCCCGGGCGCCAGCTTCGCCAGCCGGTTCATCCCGACGATCGCGACGGCGTCGTTGTCACCGAGCAGTTCCACGAAGAGCTTGGCGGCGAGGATCGCCAATCGATCCTCGTCGGTGTGCGGCGTGTCTGCGCCCATGCTGCTGGAGTCGTCGATCACGACGAGGAACTGCGTGTGATCGCGCACTATCGGCGCCGCTGCCGCCGAGGCG
>CAIXWQ010000025.1 GCA_903923175.1 uncultured delta proteobacterium
CGCCGACGTCGCGGCCTCGACCGAGCCCTCCAGCGCGCCGTCGACCGCTGCATCGCAGGTCGCGGCCGCGCCAGGCCGAGCGCCCACGCCGGCCGCCCCGCCCCCCGCCGCGTTGGCGCCCACCGCGCGGGCGAACGCGAGCAAGCCGGCTGCAGCGTCCGGCACGGCGACCAAGCCTCCCGACCCCCGCCCCGCCGCCCCCAAGGCTCCGACCGATGATCCGACCATCTTCTAGGCTGCGCGCGATCTCGGTCGCCGCGCTCGTCGGGTGCGCCTCGGCGGCGCTCCCGATGCAGGCGTTCGCGGAGCCGTCGTCCTCGACCATCGCGACCGTGAAGTCGCTCGTGGTCGAAGGGCGCAAGCTGCGCGACGCGGGGAACCACGCCGCCGCGCGGACCAAGTTCGCCGAGGCCTGGGCGCTGCTGCCGACGCCGATCATCGGCCTCGATCTCGGGCGCGAGGAGATCGCCGTCCGCCAGCTCCTCGAGGCGCGCGCGCGGCTGCTCGAGGTCGTCGCGCTGCCGACCAACCCGAAGGAGAGCGACGAGTCGAAGGCGGCGAGGTCCGAGGCCGCTCGCCTCGCCGCGGAGCTGCAGGAACGCATCCCGACGCTCTCGATCGCCGTGGAAGGCGCGCCGAAGGGGGCGAAGGTCCGCGTGACCGTCGACGGCGAAGAGGTCCCCGCCGCGGCGCTCTCGGTGCCTCGCAAGCTCAATCCGGGCGACCACTTCGTCGTCGGTCGGCTCGGCGCAGACGAGCGCGAGGTCCCCATCACGCTGTCGGAGCGCGACGCGAAGGTCGCCACGATCCGGTTCACCGAGAAGCAAGCTCCGCCGAAGAAGGAGCCCCCCGTCGAGGCGCCGCCCGTCGTGAAGGCGCCGGTCCCGCCGCCGCCGATCGAGGCGCCTCCGAGCGCTTCGGAGCCGCCGCCGCCCAAGGCGGAGCGCGAGACGACGGGCGTCTCGCCGCTCGTGTATGGCGGCTTCGTCGTCGCCGGCGCGGGGATCGTGGTCGGCTCGATCACGGGGCTCCTCGCGATGAACAAGGCGACCGCCCTGAAGGACGGCTGCCTGCCTGACAACACCTGCAGCGCATCGCTGCGCGACAGCTACGACTCGTCGCGCACGTTCGGCAACGTCGCCACGGTGTCGTTCGTGGTGGGGCTCGTCGGGCTCGGCGTGGGGCTCGGCGGCCTCGCGCTCGGCTCGTCGGAGCCCGCGAAGCCCTCGGCTTCGGCCTCGGTGAACGTCTGGGTCGGCGTCGGCTCGGTCGGCGTGCGGGGGGCCTTCTAGATGGCCTCGCGCGCGCGCCGGATCGACGCCCTCGGCATCACGCTCGGGCTGCTCGTCGTGCCCGGCATCTTCGCCGCCCTCGACGGCTGCAACGCCATCATCGGCCTGCCCGCCTACGACTTCACCGACGACGCGAGCCCGTCCGACGACGGCGCGTCCGGCGACGACACGGCGGTCGACAGCGCGCGGATCGACACCGGCCCGGTCGACACGGGCGCGTACGTCCTCGGCGACGGCCGCGTCTGCACCGGCCACGACGAGGACCAGGACGGCGTCCCCGACGAGTGCGACAACTGCCCGAACGTCGCCAACCCCGGCCTCGCGGGCAAGGACGTCGGCAACGCCTGCGCGTCTTCGATCCTCGGCGCCTCCGCGACCCGGCTCGCGTTCGAGCCGTTCCGCGCGTTCACGCCCGGCACCACGTGGAGCTACCTCGGGCCCGTCGATGGCGCGTTCGCGCTCGGCGGCGACGGCGACTCGATCGTCGGCGGCAGCACGACCGACCCCTCTGGCACCTTTCCCATCGTCCGGTTCCTGTTCGGTCCCAGCGGCGCGAGCCCGGGCGCGTCCGGCGTCGCGGTCACCGCGGTGCTGTCGGTCCAGGCGGAGGCGGGCACGCTCCCGCACGCGGGGCTCCTCGCGCGCGTCGATGGCGCGGGCGACAAGCAGTTCTTCTCCTGCGGAGTCGGCGCCGGCGTCGGCTACTTCTACCTGCTGCGCTCCTCGGTCGGCGCGAGCTGCGATGGGGGCGGTTGCGGCGTCAATGCGTTCCAGCTCGATGGCGGCGCCGGCAACACCTCAGAGATGGCCTTCCCCAGCGACGTGCCGCACGGCATCGGAGACAAGATCGGCGTCCGAATCACCGTGACGGCGAGCGGCGCAGGCAGCGACGGCGGCGTGGCTCCGGGCGACGTGCAGTGCCAGGTGTTCAACCCGAGCGCTCCGTCGACGCTGCTCGCCACCGATCTCACGCACGCGATGAGGCTCACGGCCACGCCGTCGTCGCGCTGGATCGCCTCCGGCGACGTCGGCGTGTACGCAGCTGGGGCGAAGGTTCAGATCCACTCGCTCGACATCCTGAAGGGCCCCTGATCCGCCGCGCTTGACCTGCCCTGCGGATCCCGCATGCTCGGCGGTGGGTGCGGCGATCGTCGCCGCAGGATCTCGGGTGGTCGGGCCGCCAGCCGAACCGGGCGCGAGAGCGCTCTAGGTCCGCCGTGCCCTCCGCGCCCGAGTCCCCCGACACCTCCGAGCGCGCTGCTCCGGCCTCGCCTTCGCGGCCGCGCGCCTTTCCGCGTGCGAGGCGCGCCGCGCGTCGGCTGCTCGCTCCGGTCGAGCGCTTCCTCGCCGTCGAGGCCTCGGCGGGGCTGCTCTTGCTCGGCGCGACGCTCGCCGCGCTCGCGTGGGCGAACTCGCCGTGGCGCGCTTCGTACGACGCGCTGCTCGGCGCGCGCCTGGGCCTCCACGTCGGCGCGCTCGGCTTCGAGCGCGAGCTGCGCTTCTGGCTCGACGACGGGCTGATGACCGTCTTCTTCTTCGTGGTCGGCCTCGAGATCCGGCGCGAGCTCCACGCGGGTGAGCTGAGCGAGCCGCGCCGCGCCGCGCTCCCGTTCGCCGCGGCGCTCGGCGGGATGCTCGCGCCGGCCGCGATCTACGCCGCGCTCAATCGGCACGGCCCCGGGGCGAGCGGCTGGGGGGTGCCGGTCGCCACCGACATCGCGTTCGCGGTCGGGGTGCTCGCGCTGCTCGGCAAGCGGGTCCCGCCCGCGCTGCGCGTGCTGCTGCTCGCGCTCGCGGTGATCGACGACGTCGGCGCGATCGTCGTGATCGCCGTCTTCTACGCGGCCGGTCTCCACGCGCTCGGCTTCGCGATCGCGGCGGCGGGGGTCGCGCTGCTCTTCGCGCTGCGCGGCCTCGGGCTCCGCTCGCCGTGGCTCTACGTGGCGCCCGGGATCGTGCTCTGGAGCGGCCTGTGCGTCTCGGGCGTGCACCCGACGCTCGCCGGGGTCGTGCTCGGCCTGCTGACCCCGGTGCGCGCGCCGCGCGGGGCGGAGTCGACTGCGGAGCGGCTGCAGCGCGCGCTGCACCCGTGGGTCGCCTACGGCATCATGCCGCTCTTCGCGCTCGGCAACGCGGGGGTCTCGCTCGGCGGCGGCGCGCGCGCGGCGAGCGAGGGCGGCCGGGTGCTCGCGGGCGTGATGCTCGGCCTCGTGCTCGGCAAGCCGATCGGCGTGCTCGGCGCCGCGTGGCTCACCACGCGGCTCGGCCTCTGCGCGCTCCCGCGTGGCGTGCGCTGGCGCGACGTCGCGGTGGTCGCGGTCGCGGCGGGGATCGGCTTCACGATGGCGCTGTTCATCGCGCAGCTCGCGTTCGGCCCGGGGGCTCGGCTCGCCACGGCGAAGCTCGGGATCCTCTGCGCCTCCGGGCTCGCGGCGCTCTTCGCCCTCGCGCTCGGACGCGCCGTGTTGCCGCGCGCGACGCCGGGCGGTGCGGCCGAGAGCGCGGCCGCCGCGGAGGCCTCTACGCTCAGGTGAGCTTCGCCGCGCGCGGCGCGGCCCTGCGCCGGCGGGCCCGCAGGCCGGCGAGGGACGAGAGGGCGATCCGCGCCGCGAGACCGCGCGCCCCGCGCGCCCC
>CAIXWQ010000026.1 GCA_903923175.1 uncultured delta proteobacterium
AGCGCCCGCAGCCTCACTGCCGCGGCCGGCGCGCTCGCCGAGGAGCGCCAGCGGCGCGGCCTCGAGCGCGAACGCGACCGGCACGACGGCGGCGAGCCAGGCGAGGCCGTGGAAGTGGATCCCGATCGCGCCGCAGAGCACGGGCGCGAGCCGACGGGGCCAGGAGTCTCCCGCGCGTCGGATCGCGAAGGCGGTGGCGGTCGCGAGGAAGCTCGCGACGTCGGCGCGCAGCTCGAAGCGGATCGAGGCGACGAACACCAGCACGCTCGCGCCGATCGCGCGGGCCCAAGGCGCTTCGACCATCGATCGCGCGGCTCGCGTGGCGAGCACGACGACGACGACGGCGATGAGCAGGTTCGCCCACCAGAGCAGGAGGAAGCGCCACGGGGTGCGGTCGATGAGGGCGACGAGCGCCTCCCAGGCCGGCTCGTGATCGTGGATCGGCGCGCCGCGGAGGGAGCGCGTGAATTCGTCGGCGGCGAGGCGGTGCCCGGTCGCGAGGACGACGTCGCCCGTGCGCGCTTGCCAGAGCAGATCCGCGTTGCCGAGCGGGGCGAGCCGCGCGACCGCGGCCACCAGGGCGGGCAGCAGCAGCCCGCCGAGCTCGCCGGCGCGTTCGGCCCACCCTCCGGCACGCGGCGCCGGGCGAGCATCGCGGTCCCCGGACGACGGCTCCATCAGAGCCGAATTCTACGCGAATCGCGGCGCCGTGCGCGCCGCTCAGAACTTCGACGCGAAGGAGAGCATCGCGAAGCGGTCGTTCGTCTCGCGCAGCCGCTTCGTGAGCATCCGCACGACGTTCCAGAGGATCTCGTAGGCGAGGTCCTTGTGCACGAAGAGCAGGTCCTCGAAGGCGTCGCGGTGGATGGCGAGCAGGCGGCAGCGCTCGTGCACGCGCGCGTCGGCCGAGCGCGTCGAGTCGTCGAACAGCGCCATCTCGCCGAAGACCTCGCCGGGTCCGACGATGGCGAGCGCCTCCTCGCCCATCCCCTGGACCTCGCGGCAGATGCGCACGCGCCCCTCGACGATGACGTAGAGCTTCTCGCCCGCATCGCCGTGCCGGAAGATCACCGACCCCATCGGGTGCGACTCTTCGACCGCGACCTGCGCGACGAGCCGCAGCGCCTCGTGACGCAGCCCGGAGAAGAGGTGGATCTTCGCGATCTGCTCTTCGCGCGAAAGCGACGATCCGACGTTCGACACCTCGGCGGCCATCGTCGGCAGTGTATCAGTCGGGCGCGGCCTGACCCAATTCGCGGTCGGAGCCGGCGCTCCCGCCGCCGCCGCCAGGCGCGGTCACTGCCGCGCTCGCGAGCGAGCCCGGTCACCACTCGCGCAGCGACCGGGCTCCGCGGCGAGGGCCGCGCTGGGCGAGCTCGCCGTCAGTCTCAGTGCCCGTGCGCGGCGAGGAAGCGCTCGGCCTCGAGCGCCGCGCTGCAGCCCGAGCCGGCCGCCGTGACCGCCTGGCGGTAGGTGAAGTCCTGCACGTCGCCGCACGCGAACACGCCTTCGATGTTCGTCTGCGGCGTGCCCGGCTTGGTGCGCAGGTAGCCGTTGTCGTGCATGTCGAGCACGCCCTTGAAGAGCGACGTGTTCGGCTCGTGGCCGATGGCGACGAACACGGCGCCGGCCTCGACGAAGGTCTTCGCGCCGGTCTTGAAGTTCTTCACCACCGCGCCGGTCACCTTGCCGGCCTCGATGTCCTTGATCTCCTCGATCGCCGAGTCCCAGATCACGCGGATCTTCGGGTTGTTCAGCGCGCGATCGGCCATGATCTTCGACGCGCGGAACGAGTCGCGGCGGTGGATGATCGTGACCGACTTGCACATGCCGGTGAGGTAGTTGGCCTCCTCCATGGCGGTGTCGCCGCCGCCGACGATGAGCACGTCCTCGCCCTTGAAGAAGGCGCCGTCGCACACCGCGCAGGCCGAGACGCCGCGGCCCATGAGGGGCTTCTCGCTCTCGATCTCCAGCCACCGCGCCGAGGCGCCGGTCGACACGATGACCGAGTCGGCCGTGTACATGTCCTCTTCGACCCAGACCTTGAACGGGCGCTGCGAGAAGTCGATCTTGGTCACGTCGGCGGTGACGAACTCGGTGCCGAAGCGCGCGGCCTGCTCGCGGAACTTCTTCATGAGCTCGGGGCCGGTGACCGCCTCGGGGAAGCCCGGGTAGTTCTCGACGTCGTTCGTGATCATCAGCTGGCCGCCGGCGGACCACCCCTCGATGCAGAACGGCTTGAGGTTCGCGCGCGCGGCGTAGATCGCGGCGGTGAGCCCGGCAGGGCCGGAGCCGATGATGAGGACGCGGTGATGAGCCTTCGGGGTCGACATGGAGTGCACCTCTGACAGAAACGGGGCGATCTTCGAGTCTGGGAGCCTGGGCGGGGTCGGATCGGCGCGACTTCGGAGGCAGGGCGCCGAGGACACGGCTCGGCTCGTATCCGCCGACACCCGCGTTTCGCTTCAGCGCGATGGCGCGAGGCCGGCGATCGAGCGTGGGTGGTGGTAGCGTGGCCGGCCCCCACGGGAAAGAGTCGCCGCCTTGGTCCGCGCCCCGAACGCGTCACGAACCTCGCCCGACGCGCTGCTCTCGCGGCCGTCGCGGCCCACGACGCCGTCGCCCGGAGCCCCGGACGCCGACGAGCTGCTCGTGATCGTCGGCGAGACGGCCTCCGGCAAGACCGGCCTCGCCCTCGAGCTTTCGCGGCGGCTCGGTGGAGAGCTCATCGGCGCGGACTCCGTACAGGTGTACCGTGGGTTCGACGTCGGGAGCGGAAAGCCGACGGCCGACGAGCTCGGCGGCGTCCCGCATCACCTGATCGACGTGGCCGACCCGGGCGAGCCCTTCGACGCGGCGCGCTTCGTGACGCTCGCCGACGCCGCCATCGCCGACGTGCGCGCGCGCGGACGCGTGCCGATCGTGTGCGGCGGCACCTACCTCTGGGTGCGCGCGCTGCTGCACGGGCTGGCCGACGCCCCGCAGGCCCCGCCGGAGATCCGCGCGCGCTTGCAGCGCGAGGTCGACGAGGGCGGCGCCGCCGCGCTCCATGCCCGGCTCGCAGAGGTCGATCCCGAGGCCGCGACGCGCCTGCACCCCAACGACACGCTGCGGGTCACGCGCGCGCTCGAGGTCTTCGAAGCGACCGGGCGCACGATGTCGTCGATCCAGGCCGCGCACGGCTTCCGCGAACAGCGCCACCGCGCCCGCGTGCACGCGATCCGTCGCCCGCGCGAGGAGCTCGAGGCGCGCATCGCCGAGCGCGCCGCAGCGATGCTCGCGGGAGGCTGGATCGACGAGGTGCGCGCGCTCGTCGCGGCGGGGCACGGCGAGGTGCGCGCGATGCGCGCCGTCGGCTACGCGGAGGTGCGCGCGTTCGTCGCGGGGGAGCTCCCCGAAGCGGAGCTGCTCGGCGCCATCGTGCGCGCGACGCGCGTGTTCGCGCGCAGGCAGCGGACGTGGCTCGCGAAGGCCGACGTCGGCTGGCTCGACGCCGTCGAGCTCGCGCGGGCTCTGCGCGCCGGCGTCGAGTAGCGGAGGTCACGGCGCACGCGTCAGGGCGCGGGCGCGACGGCCGCCTCGGCGGGATCCGGCGCCACCCAGCCCATCTTGCGGGCCCAGGCGAGCTCGATCCCGGGGATCTTCTCCTTGGGCACGAGCGCGCCGAGCACCTCGGTGGCGACGTCGGCGTAGCCCGCACGGAACGCGAGCTCCGCGAAGCCGTAGGCCATCCCGGGGGCGAGCTTGAGGCGATCCTTGAACGGCGCGAGCACCGCGTACGCGCGCCCCCACGCGTCGAGCGCGGCGAGCTCCATCGCGCGCAGGTCGAGCTGCAGCGGCCCCTCGGGCGCCATCGCCGCCTGCTTGCGCAGCAGGGCCGCCTTGCGCACGACCTCGCGCACCTCGGCCACGGTCGGCTCGCCGTTCGCGGCGGCGAGGCCTGCGATCACCTCGTCGGCGCGCTCGTAGTTGCCGGCGCGCGCCTCGATGAGCGCGCGGAGCGTGCCGATCTCGGTGCAGGTGCGGCACGCCGCGTGCGCCCCCGCGGCCAGCCCGAGCGCGGTCGCGTCGTCGTCGAGGCGGCTGAGGATGTTCGCGCGGATCATGGTCATCCGCACGTGCTGCAGCGAGAGGCGGCCGCCGGCCGGCCCGCGCCCCACCGGCACGACGATGTCGACGTCCGACAGCGTGAGGCGCGCCGAGGTCGCGTTCGGATCGGCGGCCTGGGCGCAGAAGCCCGCGAGGGCCTGCAGCCGCGGGACGTCGCGATCGGGCGTGAGCGCCGCGAGGAAGCGCACGCCGAAGATGACGAAGTCGGCCTCGTCGCCGGTGTGCGCGTACAGACCGGACGCGAGGCTCTGGCCGCGCGCGGAGAGCTCGAGCGCGGTGCGGAAGTCGTGCTTCTCGGCGGCGGCCTGGATGTGGAAGCGCAGCGCCTCGAGGCTGTCGGGGTGGAGCCGCAGCTCACGCGCCCAGAACTCGGGCTCGTCGACGAAGTCGTCGGAGCGCGCGACCGACACGCAGCCGAGCACGGCCGCGCACGCCCCGGCGACCAGCAGCCCGGCGCGTCGGGGCCGCTCGGCAAGGTGCTCGAGCCCCGCGACGAGCGCGAACGCGAGGCCGATGAGGGGCAGGTAGAGGAAGCGATCCGACAGCAGCGTGATCATGCGCGTCGGGATCACGTTCGAGGTCGGCAGTACGCTGCCGACGAAGAGCAGCAGGCCGAGCGTGACGCCGGGCGCCCGCTTGCGCGCCCCGATCGCGAGCGCCGCCATCGCGAGCAGGAACAGCGCGCCTCCGACGACGAAGGGGCGGTGGAAGACGAAGTGCCCCTTGACGGTGTGCATCAGCCCCTGCTGCACCGACAGGCCGGCCGGCCAGACGATCGACTTCGCGTAGCGGCCGAAGGTCTCGAGGACCATCTGCACGCGATCGGTCGGCAGGAAGTTGTTGTCGCCGTGGTTGATCGGGAGCCAGCGTCGACGCGCGAGCAGGTAGGCGATCGCGACGCCGAGCTGCGGCAGCCCGGCGCGCACGAGCTTGCGGGCCACGGCGAGATCGAGCGCGGGCCGACCGAGCATCGCCCACGCCTCGACGGCGAGGAACGCCGGCAGCACGATCGACTGCTCCTTGGTCGAGTAGGCGAGCAGCGTGGCGAGCGCCTCGAGCGCGGCGAACCCGGCGATCGCGCGGCGCGACGAGGCCTTGGCGCGGGCCACCCACGCCTCGGCGACGAGCAGGATCATCGCGGTGCAGAGCACGTCCGTGCGCCCGGCGATCCACGCGACGCTCTCGGCCTTGGTCGGGTGGAGCGCGAAGAGCGCCGCGGCGACGAACGCCGGCACCGCGCGCCCGAGCCAGCGGTGCAGCGCGCGGTAGGCGAGGAACGCGACGAGCGCGTGCCACAGCAGGTTGGTCGCGTGGAAGACGACCGGCGAGCCGTCGCCGAGCTTCCAGTCGAGCGCGTACGTGGCGGTGACCCCGGGCCGCCAGTAGATCATCCGCACCACGAACTGCCGCAGCTCCTCGCCCACGTCCCAGAAGTCGGTGACGAGCCAGCGGCGCCAGTGCGAGAACGAGTGCACCCAGACGTTGCGCTCGATGAGCGTGTGATCGTCGTAGATCCAGCGCCCGCCGATCGAGAGCGCGAAGGCGAGCATCGAAGCGACGGCGACGCCGAGTGCGAGCAGCGCGGGGCGGGGCTCGCGCGTCGGCGCGACGCCGGCGCCTTCGGCCGGCGCCTCGGTGAGGCGTTCGGCGAGCGGCGCGTCGTCGGCCGACTCGGCCTTGGGGTCACCCATGTCGCCATCCTCCCCGACGCGAGGCGCGCCGGGAAGGGGCCTGCGGCCGAGCTCGCGCCTTCGACCGACGCGCGAGGTGAGCGACGCGCGCAGCGTTTGGCCGCCCGCGCGAGGGCCGCATATGCTGCTCGCATGGCGTCGATGGCCCCTCCCCGCGACGCCGGCGCGGCCAAAGTGCTCGTCGTCGACGACGAGCCGAGCCTGCGCGAGATGATCTCGATCCTCCTGCGCCGCGAGGGGTTCGACGTCACCACCGCGCCCGGCTTCGCGCGCGCAAAAGAGCTCGTCACCGGCTCGCCGTTCCCCTTCGCGCTGGTGCTCACCGACCTCGTGATGCCCGACGGCTCCGGCCTCGACATCCTGACGGCGGCCAAGCAGCGCAACCCGGCGACCGAAGTGATCGTCATGACGGCCCACTCGACCGTCGACGCCGCGCTCGACGCGATGAAGCGCGGCGCCTACGACTTCGTCGCCAAGCCGTTCCAGACCGCCGAGCTCCGGCTGCTGGTGCTGCGCGCGGTCGAGAAGAGCGCGATCGTGCGGGAGAACGCGCGCCTGCGCGCCATCCTCGCCGTCGAGCGGCCCGACGATCCGCTCGATCAGCTCGGCAAGAGCCCGCCGATGCGCGCGATCGTCGAGCTGATCCGCCGCATCGCCTCCTCGCGGACCACGGTCCTCGTCACCGGCGAGAGCGGCACCGGCAAGGAGCGCATCGCGCGCGCCATCCACGCGATGTCGGAGCGCGCCGACAAGCCGTTCCTGGTCGTGAACTGCGGGGCGCTCCCCGAGAACTTGATGGAGAGCGAGCTCTTCGGCCACGAGAAGGGCGCGTTCACGGGCGCGTCGGGGAGGCACGCGGGGCTGTTCCGAGAGGCCGACGGCGGCACGCTGCTGCTCGACGAGATCGGCGAGCTGCCGCTGGCGCTGCAGGTGAAGCTGCTGCGCGTGCTGCAGGAGCGGCGCGTGCGCCCCGTCGGCGCGACGCAGGAGATCGCCGTCGACGTGCGCGTGATCGCCGCGACCAACCGCAACGTCGAGAAGGACGTCGCCGAGGGCCGCTTCCGCAACGACCTCTACTACCGGCTCAACATCATCCGCATCGAGGTCCCGCCGCTGAGGCAGCGCACCGAGGACATCCCGCTGCTGGTCGATACATTCGTTCAGCGCTTCGCGACCGAGCACGGCAAGTCGATCCGTGGACTCGCGCCGGACACGCTGCGCTCGCTGCTCGCCTACGATTTCCCCGGCAACGTGCGCGAGCTGGAGAACGCGATGGAGCGCGCCGTCGCGCTCAGCCAGGGGCCGATCATCGGCCTCGGCGACCTGCCGCAGGCGATGGTCGGCGCCGCCGCGGCCCCTTCGACCGCGCTGCTGCTGCTCCCCGAGCAAGGGTGCGATCTCGACGCGGTCGTGGCCGAGGCAGAGCGCCGGCTCATCCTCCAGGCGCTCGAGCGGATGGGGGGCGTGCGCACCCAGGCCGCCAAGCTCCTCGGCGTCAGTTTCCGCTCGCTGCGCTATCGCCTCGCGAAGCTCGGCATCGACGCGGCCGTGGACGGCGAGTCGGATGAGGAGGAGGGGGGACGAAGCTCGTCACCGGAGGGGCGGGGGCGGTGACATTCTTGGTCACGTGCCCTGAGGTGCGTCGCGGGCCGACATCGAGCCGTGGCAGTGAATTTCACGCGCGATCGCGGATCGGCGAAGGTGGGCACCCAAGGATGAGTCGAGCACGTGCCCTGGCACACGGACTGCATCGGAGGCGTCCACGCATGAACGGTCGAACCGCGCCGAAGCTGAGCAACGCCGCGGACGGCGAGCGTGGCTTCACGCTCATCGAGCTGATGATCACGGTCGCGATCATCGCGGTGCTCGCGATCTTGGCGGGCGTCGGGTACGCGCGCTGGATCCGCACGTCGAAGACGGGCGAGGCGACCGCGATGCTCAGCGCCATCAAGGGCGCCGAAGAGAGCTTCAAGGCGGAGACGTACAAGTACCTCGACGTCAGCGGCACCCCTGGCGGCAGCTCGATGCCGGCGTACTACCCGACCTCCGCGCCCAACGATCAGCGCACGACCTGGAACCCCGCGGCCTGCGCCGGGACGACCGTCTGCACGAATTTCCAGAAGCTGAACATCTCGGCTGACAACACCTCGGCGGGCGTCTACTACCGCTACGGCGTGACGGCCGGCGCGGCGACGGGCGCGACGTTCACCTTCGATGGCCGCGGTTATCCGGCGGCGAACGATCCGTGGTTCGTGGCGAAGGCGATCGGCGACCTCAACAACGACGGCGTCCAGAGCCAGTACTGGACCTCCTCGATGGACTCCACCGTCTGGAGCTTGAAGCCCGACGAATGATTTCGAGCGCGCACGGCGCTGCTCGCAAGTGAACTACCGCGTGGCCGGCCTCGGTCGGGGCCACGTGGACCAGCCCCCGACCGAAACCCAGGAGAGAATCACATGCTCAAGGCACTGCTGCGCAAGCGCTCTGAAGGCTTCACCCTCGTCGAGCTCATGATCGTCGTCGCGATCATCGGCGTCCTCGCGGCGCTCGCGATCTACGGCGTCAGCCGCTACCTGAAGCACTCGAAGACGGCCGAAGCGACTCGTAACCTCTCGGCCATCGAGACCGGCTCCAAGAACGCCTACCAGCAGGAGTTCGACTCGGGCGGCGGCGGCACCGGCCCGTACATCCACACCTTCTGCCAGACCGGCAGCGTGCAGCCCTCGGGCGGCGCCCCGAAGGCCGCGAAGCAGAACGGCACGTGGACCGACGCGGCGTGGCTCTGCCTCAAGTTCTCGATCAACGAGCCGCAGTTCTACGCGTACACGTACACGGGCAACACCGCGAAGAGCGGCACCGACGCGTTCTACACCGCGGTCGCGAACGGCGACCTCGACGGCAACGGCACCAACTCGACCTTCCAGCTCGTCGGCATCGGCGGCCAGTCGGGCGACGCGCAGCGCAAGAGCTTCCAGGTCACGAACGAGGACGAGTAGTCCGCGAGGCCCGAGGGCACGATGGCTCGGCGGCCGGCACTCGGTCGTCGAGCCATTCTTGCTTCGCAACAAGGGGCGCGGGGGCGCAGCATGCGCATTCGTAGAAACGGATTCACGCTCGTCGAGCTGATGATCGTCGTCGCGATCATCGGAGTGCTCGCTGCGCTCGCCGTGTATGGCGTGGCGCGCTACCTCAAGCACGCGAAGACGGCCGAGGCGACCCGCTCGCTCGGCGCGATCGAGAACGGCGCGAGGCAGCAGTACCAGCGCGAGACCCTCTGGGACTCGACCGCTCAGTCTTACGTGCACACGTTCTGTCCGAGCGACGGCCCGACGCCGCCCGCGGCACCGAAGGCCTCCAAGGCGCCGTTCACGCCGGGGCAGTGGGACACGGCGGGCTGGGCCTGCCTGAAGTTCATGCTGACGGGGCCGACGTTCTATTCGTACGAGTACTCGTCGAACACGCAGACCGGCACCGACGCGGTGTACACCACCTCCGCGTACGGCGATCTCGATGGCAACGGCACGAACTCGACGTTCCGCCTGAGCGGCCGTGGCGGCATGCATGGCGACGCCGTCCGCATCTCGATGATGACCATCAACGACGACGAGTAGCGAGCGACCGGCCGCGGGGCGAAGCTGGGGGGTCGCGCCCGCACGACCGCGACCGGTTCGGCCTTTCGCGGCGGCGCTGCTAGGGTGACGCCCATGGGGCGAGGGAAGCCGGAGCGCGCGAGCGAGCGAGGCCTCACGGTCGTCGAGGCCGCGGCGGCGTTCGCTGTGCTCGGCGTGGCGCTCGCGGCGATCGGCCCGGCGTGCGTGCGCAGCGTCCGGCTGGCGCGCACCGCAGAGGCCACGGAGTCGCTCAAGCAGCTCTCCGACGCGACCGTCGCGAGCCTGTCCTCGGGCGGGTCGCTCGCCAGCGCGCCGCTCACGCCAGCGATCGTGCCGCGCGGCGAGCAGCAGCTCGATCCGAGCGGGACGTGGAACCACGCGACGTGGCGCGCGCTCCATTTCGGCTTCGAGGAGCCGCACTGGTACGCGTATCGTGTGGACGTGGACGCGACGACCGGCTCGGTGCGCCTGGTGGCGCACGGCGATCTCGACGGCGACGGCGTGACCTCGACCTTCCTGCGCGAGGTCGAGCGGACCCCCGCGGGCCCCGTGGCGCGCGAGGGGGTCGTGACGAGCGCGGAGCTCGAGTAGGAGGCTTGCGAGTGTCGAAGAGCGGCGCGCGCACGACCTGGCTGGCCTTCGCGGGGCTCGCGCTCCTCGCGCTCGTCGCCGATCGGCTGCGCGCGCGGGTCACCGAGCGCGTCGCGCACCTGCACGACACCGCCGACGTCTACCCGCTGCCGGCGCCCGAGCAGCTGAAGGTCGCGGCGATCGGCTACGACGACGCGATCGCGTCGATCCTCTGGGTTTCGCTGCTCTACCAGTACGGCGATCACGTCGGGAAGAACCGCCCGTTCCCGTACGCGACCGCGTACGCGCGCACGATCCTCCACCTCGATCCGAATTTCCGGCAGGTCTACCGCTTCGTCAGCACCTTCGTGACGATGCAGAGCAAGGCGCCCGAGCTCCGCGAGATCGTCGAGGTCCGCGAGCTCATGGAGCGCGGGCTCGAGGAGCACCCTTCGGATCCGGACGTGTGGGGCGCGTACGCGAGCTTCATGATGTTCGAGGCGATCCCGACGCTCCCCGACGATCAGAAGAAGCGCTGGCGCCTGCTCGGCGCCGGCGCCGCGCAGCGCGCCGTGGAGCTCGGCTACCGGATCGACTCGCTCGGCTACACCGGCGCGCTGTTCCTGGAGCGCAACGGCTACCGCGACCTCGCGATCGCCCAGCTGCGCCGCAGCTACGCGATCGCGCCCGACGAGGCGACGCGCACGAAGATCCTCCGCAAGCTCGAGCGCCTGCAGGCCGCCAACGTCGCCGACTCGCTGGCGCGCGACTACGAGACGTTCCACGGCCGGTGGGCGGTGGAAGCGCCGTTCGTCACCGAGTCGGTCTTCACGCTGATCGGGCCGAAGCGCGACGTCGGCGCGTGTGCGGGCAAGGTCGCCGTCGAGCCCTCGTGCGCGATCGACTTCCGCGGGCTCGCCGGAGAGGCGGGCGCGGCAGGCTCGCCGCCGGTGCGCTGAGACACGCGCGACGCGGCTACGGCGCGCCCGACGCGGCGAGCTCGACGCTCCAGCGCCGCACGACGGCGAGCGCCTCGGCGTAGCCCTTCTGCGCGAGCGCGTCGGCCGTGTACGCGAGGAGCTGCGCGGCGCGCGCGTGGCCGAAGCGCTTGGCGAAGAGCGCGACGCGGCGATCGGCGGGGGCGTCGGTGAGCTCGGCGAACGTCTCCTCGTCGAGCGGCTCGGGGAACCCCGCGAAGATCGTCCCGGCGAGGAGCGTGGCCCACGCCGCGTCCTCGTGGGCGCCGCGCTCGTGCAGCACCTCCGAGCGGAAGATCTGCATGCGCATCGACGACGGGCAGTTCTGCACCGCGTAGGCCGTGAGGGCGACGTTGTCGCGCCAGGCGGGGATGGCGACCGCCGTGAGCACGAGCTGGCCGAGCAGCAGCGTCGCGAGCGGGATCGGCAGCAGCCGCTGCACGCGCGGCGCCGTGCGCGACAGGCGCTCGAGCGCCATCGCCGCGAGCGCGCAGAGGAAGAACGAGGGGAAGAAGAACTGCCGATCGGCGACGAACGCGGAGCTCGCGAGCAGCAGGTGCGAGACGACGACGTACGAGCCGCCGAGGGCGAGCAGCGCGTCGAACGCGCGCGGCGCGCGGCGGAAGCTCCAGCCGGTGAGGCCGAGCGCAGCGACGATGACGCCCCAGCCGAGCGCGGCGCGCGCGCCGACGCGAGGCACGAGGGACGCGTAGCCGTAGTCGGGGCACAGGTCGATCGGAGCGACCGTGTGCTCCAGGTAGTGCGCGAACGCCTGACCGACCCCCGCGAGGCGCAGCGAGGTCGGCGCTTCGATCAGCGGATCGGAGACGCGCCAGCCCATCCCCTGCACGCGAAACGGCAGGTACTTGGCGCGGAACACGAGCAGCGCCGCGAGCAGCGCGAGCGAGCCGGCGGCGAGGAGCGCGACGCGCCCGCGGTCCTCGCGCGCCGCGCGACGCCACGCGAGCAGCGGGATCACGAGCGCGAACGGCAGCGTCGACTCCTTCGAGAGGAGCGCGCCGGCGAGGCACGCGAGCGCGAGCGGGAGCGCCGAGCTGCGCGTGACGGCCGCGAAGCCGAGATCGAGCGCGAGCAGCGCGAAGATCGCGGCGACGAGCTCCGAGCGCCCGGTCACGCTCGGCACGACGTCGACGTGGATGGCGAGCGCGGCGAAGAGCGCGACCGCGAAGAGCCGCGCGCGATCGCCGAGCGCGAAGCGCCGCAGCGCGCGCTCGCCCACCAGCAGCACCAGCGCGAAGAGCAGCAGGTTGGTGGCGTGCAGCGCGGCCGGCGAGCGCGACAGGTGCACGTCGAGCCAGTAGCTCGCCGTCACGAGCGGGCGGAAGGTGCCGATCGCGTCGGGCGCGCCGAACGCGCGGCCCCAGTAATCGAGGCCGAACAGGTTGCCGAGCGAGAGCGGGCCCTGCACGCCCGGGTGGCGCTGCACGGTGCGCAGATCGTCCCAGGTGAGCTGGAAGCCGAGCGACGGCGCGTAGATCAGCACCGCGACGACGACGACGCCCGCGAGCCACGCGCGAAATCGCCGCGGGGCCAGGGCGGTGTCGGCGTCGGCGTCGGGGAGTGCGGCCATCGTCGACGCGCGGGGGCGCACCGGGCGACGCACGGCGCGCGCCCGGATCCCGCGTGCGTTGCTCAGTCGCGGAGCTTCAGGACGACCGTCGCCTTCGCGCCGGCCTTCACGCTCGCGGAGGTCGACTTCATCAGCGTGTCGTCGCCGTCCTTCGCGACGCACTTCACGCTGTACGTCCCCGCCGGCACGGTCATCGTGATCGGCGTGTGCCCCTTGGGCGCGCCGTTCACGGCGCAGTTCGAGCCCGGGAGCGTGTTGATGAACAGCGTGCCGTCGCCGCCCGCCGCGGGCTCGGTGGTGGCGGTCGCGGTCGGCTTCGCGGTCGTCGTCGCGGTCGGGGCGGTCGTGGTCGTCGTCGGCGCAGTGGTGGTCGTCGTCGGCGCGGTCGCGACGTCGGTCTTCCACTTGAGGTCGACGGTGAGCGAGTCGTTGTCGCCGAAGTTGATCGGCTGGGTCAGGTCCTTCTGCCCCGGCGCGGTCGCGGTGACCGTCCACGACTTGCTCGCATCGAGGTCGATCGACTTGCCCGCCTCGACGTCGATCTTCTTGCTGCCATCGGTGACGACCGCCTTCGCGTCCTTGGTGTCGAAGGTGAACTTCACCGGGATGGCCGAGAGCGCGAGCTTCACGTCGTCGAGCTTCTGGGTCGAGCCCTCGTCGATGGTGAGGGTCTGCTCCTTCGACTTGAGCTTGTCGCCGCCGGTGAACTTGAGCGTGTGCTTGCCCGGCTTGACCTCGTCCTCGAACGGCAGCGCCTTCGCGTCGCCGCCGTCGATCGAGACCTTGAGGCCGTCTTGCTTGCCGGAGATCTTGAGCACCGTCTTCTTGGAGACGATCTCGAGCGTCAGGTTCGCGACCGCGTCGCGCCCCGGCTCGACGTTGACCACGACCTTCTGCTCGAAGTCGCCGGACACGGCCTTCACGACGTGCGTCCCCGGCTTGACGTCGGCGATGGTGCACGTCGTCTCGGTGCACTTCTCGGCGTTGTCGAACAGGATCGAGATCGGCGCCTTCGCCGATTTGCCCTCGGTCTTGATGTCGACGTTGACGACGACCTTGCCCGGGCGGTTCGACATCCAGAAGAACGCGCCGACCCCCGCGGCCGCAGCGACCAGCAGCGCGCCGACGACGAGGCCGAGGCTGCTGCTCTTCTTCGCGGGCTGGATGAGCTGCGTGGCCTCGACGGGCGGACGCATCGACGGCGTGTCGGCGGCCGGCGCGACGGACGAGAGCGCGGCCGGCACCGGCGCCGGCGGCGGCGTCGGAATGCGCGCCGGCATCGGCTGCGAGGCGATGGCCGTCGCGGCGAACGCGGCGAGGTTCGCGTTCTGCGTCGGCGCGACCGGCGGCGGC
>CAIXWQ010000027.1 GCA_903923175.1 uncultured delta proteobacterium
CCGAGCAGCGCGCGCAGGGCCCGCTGCGAGGGCTCCGCGCGAAACGCCCGCAGCAGCGCGTGCGGCAGCGTCCCGGGCAGCGCCACGCGCGGATCGCCGGCGCCCGACGCGCGCAGGCCGAGCACCTTGCCGACGAACGCCTCCGGCTCGTTGCGGTCGAGCGCCGCGTTCGCCGCCGCCCAGTTCTCGGTGAACCACGCGAGGTGCACGCCGCCGGGGAAGGCGATGTCGGCGTAGGCGTCGAAGAGCGAGAAGCGTGGCGCGACGGCCTTCACCGCCGGGTTTCGCGTGTACGCGAGGAACTCCGCGGTGGTGCCGTCGTAGGAGACGCCGGTCGCGCCGACGCGGCCGTCGGACCAGGGTTGGCGCACGATCCAGTCGACGATCTCCCCGCCGTCGCGCACCTCGCCGTCGAGCCACCAGGGGCTCGGTCGGTAGCCGAACGACGCGCCGGAGCCGCGCGCGTCGACGTCGACCCACGCGTACCCTTGCGAGGTGAAGAGCGCGCGCAGCGGCGCGTTGAGCGGATCGAAGGCCGCCTCGGGCACGCGGCCCTGCAGCGGCGCGGCGAGCTGGAATCGGCGGAAATAGCGCGTCGAGCGCACGATGGTCGGCAGCGGCGCCGCCGTCGCGCCCCGGGGCAGGCAGACGTCGATCGCGATGCGCGTGCCGTCGTGCATCGAGAGGTGGCGCGAGGTCCGGACGAACCCGCGGTAGCGCGGCGGTGGGGTCGTGTGGCTCGGATCGGCGTCGCGAGAGCGCATGGCCCCGGGATTTTCGCACGGAACGCCCCGCCGTCGGCGAGGTGCCAGCCAATGTCCGCCACGGGCGCGCCCGCGGCGCCCACGGAGTAGCCTGGAGCGCCTTGGATCGATCCGTCATGCCGCGCGAGCCTTCGCCTTCCTCCGCCAGCGCGGGCCTCTTCGTGCAGCGCAGCAACCGGCTCGATCGGCTCGCGAGCGCGCTGGTGATCCAGCTCGCGCGGAGCGCGCCTGCGGATCCGATCGCGCCGCTCACGGTCGTCGTGGGGAGCCGGGGGATGGAGCGATGGCTCCGCCACCGCATCGCGCAGGCTTCGGGGATCTGCGCCAACGTCGAGTTCCTGTTCCCTTCGGTCGCCCTGCGGCGGGCCTCCGAGGCGCTGAACGCCGCCGAGGCGGCGTCGTGCGGCGAGCCTGGCGACGCGCCCGATGGCGCGGCGTCGCTCGACGATCCGTGGTCGCCCGACGCGCTCGCGTTCGCGGTGCTCGCCGCGCTCCCAGCGCTGCTGGCCGAGCCGGAGTTCGAGCCCGTCCGGCGCTACCTCGGCGACTCGGCGCCGCGCGGGCCCGCGTCCCTGGAATCGCTGGCGTCGCCGGCGTCGCGCGATACGCCCCAGCGCGACGGCATCGACCGCCGCGCCTACGGGCTCGCGCGCGAGATCGCCGATCTGGTCGATCGCTACGTGCACTACCGGCGCGACTGGCTCGGCGCCTGGCGACGCGGCGAGCACCCCGCGCAGCTCGCGGGCGAGCCGGGCGCGGCGTGGCAGCGGCGGCTCTTCTGCGAGCTCGAGGCGCGGCTCGGCGAG
>CAIXWQ010000028.1 GCA_903923175.1 uncultured delta proteobacterium
ATTGCTTGAAAGACCTCGTTGTGATCGGTCAAGAACAGGTCGCCCGGTTGAAGGTCCCGTGGCCGACGTGGCCGACGTGGCCGACGTGGCCGACGTGGCCGATTCGATCGCCCCCATCGACGTGCTGCCGCCCCCCGACGTCACGCCCTTCTGCACCGATCCGAGCGTGCAGCTGGTCTACGTGGTGACCGAGTCCAACGATCTGCTCTCGTTCGAGCCGCCGTCGGCGGCGTTCCGCACCATCGGCACCATCCACTGCCCCGCGCGCAGCGGCTCGCCGTTCTCGATGGCGGTCGATCACACCGGCAGCGCCTACGTGCTCTTCAGCGACGGCGAGATCTTCAAGGTCAGCGTCAAGGACGCGAGCTGCGCGGCGACGTCGTACAAGAGCCCTGGCGGCACGTTCCTCACGTTCGGCATGGGCTTCGCGCGCGATCCCAGCGGCAGCGGCGAGACGCTCTACGTCGCGAGCGCGAGCTCGCCGCCCACGCTCGCGCGCATCGATCTCCCCGCGTTCTCGCTCACCTCGGTCGCGCTGCTCGACAACTCCGTCTCGGCCGCCGAGCTGACGGGGACGGGCGCCGGGCAGCTCTTCGGCTTCTTCGCCGACGCCACCAAGACCGACGGCTCCTCGTCGATCGCCGAGATCGACAAGCTCACCGGCCAGATCACCGGGCGCGCGAACTTCCCGAGCGTGCAGCAGGGGACCGGCTGGGCCTTCGCCTTCTGGGGCGGCGATTTCTACATGTTCACCGCCCCCGCGGGGACTTCCAAGGTGACGCGCTTCCGCCCCTCGGACGGCTCGCTCGCCGACGTCGCGACGTGGCCCGGGGTCATCGTCGGGGCCGGCGTGTCGACCTGCGCGCCGGGCTGACGGCGGCAGCGCGCGCGGGTTAGCCGCGCACGCGCTGCAGGAACCACCAGCGGTGCCCCTCGAGGTCCTCGGCCTCGTAGCTGCGATCGGCCCAGTACTCGGCGCCGTAGTCGGTGGTGCTCGGCTCGTTGACGATCGTCGCGCCCGCCGCGCGCGCCCTCGCGCAGTGCGCGTCGGCGTCGTCGACGTAGACGCAGAGCGACTGGGTGACGGCGCCGTGGAGCGCGCGCGGGCTCGCGTGGACGCGCGCGGTCGGCCGCTTGTTCGCGCCGACCTGGCCGACCATGATCAGGCCGTCGCCGAAGGTGAGCTCGGAGTGGGCGATCGCGCCGTCCTCGCCCTCGATCCGCAGGCGCACCTCGAAGCCGAAGGCGCGGACGAGCCAGTCGATGGCCGCGGCGGCGTCTTGATAGAAGACCGAGGCGGAGATCCGGGGCCAGCCTTGGGGAGTCGGGCGCATCGCGGGAGGCTACGACGCCCTCGGGCCGCCCGAAATCGCGCCGCGAGCGCCGGAAAGCACGCCGGGGCCGCGCCGGTGTAGAGTCGCCGCGTGACGGAGCAAGCCCCCGGAATCTCCTTCGGCACGCGCATCTGGCTCGCGTACCTGGCGTTCTTCAAGATCCTCTTCGACGCGGTCTTCGCGAACGCCGTCTGGCGCGTGCACACCGGCGCGCCCCCCGCGCTCCCGCCCGCCGCGCCTCCCGAAGCCGCGCCTCCGCAAGCCGCGAGCGTCCGCGAGCCGGGCCTTCCCGTACCGCCCGCGCCCGCGCCCGCGCCCTCGAACGACGCCGCGCTGCAGCTGCTCGCCCTGCTGCAGCGCGAGGGGCGCTTCCTCGACTTCCTCGAAGAGGACGTCACGAGCTTCCCCGACGGGGAGGTCGGCGCGGCGGCCCGCGTCGTCCACGCCGGCTGCCGCAAGGCGATCCGCGAGCACGCGAAGCTCGCGCCCGTGCGACGCGAGCAGGAGGGGGCGCGCGTCACCGTCGAGGCCGGCACGCCGCCGTCCGAGGTGAAGCTCGTCGGCAACGTGGCCGGCGAGGCGCCGTTCCACGGCACGCTCGTCCACCGCGGCTGGCGCGTCGACGAGGTCTCGCTGCCGCAAGCGGTCAAGGGTCACGACGCGCGCATCGTCGCGCCTGCGGAGGTGGAGCTGTGAGCGCGCCCCGTTTCGCCGTCGGCATCGATCTCGGCACCACCCACACCGCGCTCGCGTACGTCGATCTCGATCTCGCCGAGGGCGACGAGGCGCCGCCGGCGGTCTTCGGCGTCCCGCAGCTCGTCGCGCAAGGGGCGATCGAGGCGCGGCCGCTGCTGCCGTCGTTCCTGTACCTGCCGCACGCGAGCGAAGGGGCGCAGCCGCTCCCCTGGGACGCCGCGCGCGCGTTCGTCGTCGGCGAGCACGCGCGCGCCCGCGGCGCCGAGGCCCCCGCGCGGCTCGTATCCTCGGCCAAGTCCTGGCTCTGCCACCCGGGGGTCGATCGGCGCGCGCCGATCCTCCCGCCGACGCCGGCCGGCGCGCCCATCGAGGCGGAGCTCGCCAAGGTGTCGCCGGTCGAGGCGTCGCGTCGCTACCTCGAGCACCTGCGCGAGGCCTGGGACGCGCGCTTCGTCGACGGGCCAGGCGGGGATCCCGAGTGCGCGCTCGCGCTGCAGGCGGTCGTGCTCACCGTCCCCGCGTCGTTCGACGCCGGCGCGCGCGAGCTCACCGCCGAGGCCGCGCGTCTCGCCGGGCTCGCCAACGTCACGCTGCTCGAAGAGCCGCAGGCGGCGCTCTACTCGTGGATCGAGCAGACGCACGGCAGCTTCCGCAAGCAGGTCGCCGTGGGCGACGTGATCCTCGTGGTCGACGTGGGCGGCGGCACCACCGACTTCTCCGCGATCGTCGTCCAGGAGCAGGACGGCAACCTCGAGCTGCGGCGCGTGGCCGTAGGCGATCACATCCTGCTCGGCGGCGACAACATGGACCTCGCGCTCGCCCACGTGGTGCGGCAGAAGCTCTCCGCTGCGGGCAAGGAGCTCGATCCCTGGCAGGTGCAGGCGCTGGTGCACCAGGTCCGCGGCGCGAAGGAGCAGCTGCTCGGGCGCGACGATCTCGTCGAGGCGCCGGTCGTGATCGCGGGGCGCGGCTCCAAGCTGCTCGGCGGCGCGATCCGTAGCGAGCTCACGCGCAACGAGATCGTGCAGTACCTGGTCGACGGCTTCTTCCCTCAGGTCGCCTCGAGCGATCGCCCGAAATCGCGCGCGCGCGTCGGCCTCACGCAGCTCGGCCTGCCGTACGCGAACGATCCGAGCGTGACGCGCCACCTCGCCGCGTTCCTCGGGCGCCAGGTGGACGCCGTCGACGCGACGGCGCACGCGAGCGGCGCGAGCTTCCTGCGGCCGACCAAGCTGCTGTTCAACGGCGGCGTCATGAAGGCCACGCCGCTGCGCGACCGGCTGATCGACGCGCTCTCGTCGTGGCTCTCCGCCGAGGGGGCGAAGGCGCCCGAGGTGCTGCAGGGCGCCGACCTGGATCTCGCGGTGGCGCGCGGCGCCGCGTACTACGCCTACGCGAAGCGCGGCCGCGGCGTGCGTGTGCGTGGCGGCACCGCCCGCGCGTACTACGTCGGCGTCGAGGGCTCCGTCCCCGCCGTGCCGGGGCTCGAGCCCCCCATCACCGCCATCTGCGTGGCGCCGTTCGGCATGGAAGAGGGGACGCGCGCCGAGATGCCGCCGCAGGAGCTCGGCCTCGTCGTCGGCGAGCCGGTGCGCTTCCGCTTCTTCGGCTCCAGCGTCCGCCGCGACGATCGCCCCGGCCACGCGCTCGAGCGCTGGAGCGAGGGCGAGCTCGACGAGCTGCCGCCCATCGAGGCGACGCTGGGCGCCGAAGGGCGCCGCGAAGGCGACGTCGTCCCGGTGCACCTGCAGTCGAGCGTCACCGAGGTCGGCACCTTGCTGCTCGAGGCGGTCCCCGCTTCGGCGGGCGCGGGCGCGGGCGCGGGCGGCGCCGGCGGCTCGAACGAGCGCTGGAAGCTCGAGCTGAACGTCCGCGAGTAGGCGCTCTGCAGCGCCGACTCCGGCCCTGCTTCGAGCCTGCTCCGCGCCTACTCCACCACGCAGTGCCTCGTCGTCGCGTCGCAGCGCGCGCGGTACCCGTGCATGCCCGTCGTGCAGCGCGCGCAGCTCCCGGCGAAGGCGCAGGTCTGCTCGTCGAAGGTCGCCATGGCGTCGCGGCGGATGGCGATCGGCATCACCGGCGAGGCGTCGCACGGCGTGCAGCACGCCCAGTCGCGCACCAGGCAGTCGGCGTCGCGCTCGCACGCCGAGATCGCGTCGCTCGGCACGTCGACGACCTCGCAGCGCCCGGCGCGGCAGAACGGCACGATCTCCGGCGGCATCCCTTCGGCGCTCTTCGGGCACATCTTCGGGCTCGGGCAGACGGCGCGCGCGAACGGCTCCATCGAGGTGCGCGGCAGCGCGGCGTAGTCGCAGCGGGTCGTCTTGGCGCCGCCGACGCAGCAGTCGCGGAAGGCGAGCGCGCAGTCGTTCCCCTTCACGCAGGCGCCCCGCGTCAGCCGCTCGGCCGCCTCGGGGAGCGCGGGGCAGGGCGCGGCGCTCGCGCTGGAGCGAGCGGTCGCGCTCGCGGACGTGCTCGCCGACGCGCTCGCGGACGTGCTCGCGGACGCGCTCACGGACGCGCTCGCGAGCCCCGCGTCAGCGCCCTGCGTGCCGCCCGCCGGCGTGCGCGGTGCCTCGGCGTCGCGGCCGTGACAGGCGGTGAACGCGCCCGTCGCGCCCGTCGCGCTCGTGAGCGTGGCGAGCAGCGAGAGCGCGCGGAGGCGCCGACGCGGGCTCATCGCTCGACTCGCTCGAGCAGCGTCAGCACCGTGCGCCAGTTGCGGAAGGTCGAGGTGGTCGCGAGCTTCGAATCGAAATACGCGTTGGTGAGCTTCGAGCGCGCGACGCCGTCGGGGAGGCAGAGGAAGATCTCGCGGCCGCGGACCTCGAAGCGGTCGGGCGGCGAGCGCGCGGGATCGAGCGCGGCCACCGGCTCGGCCTTCGGCTCGCTGGCGAGGAAGCCGACGTGGAGCGTCGCGACGTCGGCGCCCGCGGCGAGGAACGGGTTGCCCTCGACCGCGCGTCGCAGCTCCACCGCCGAGCGCGTGACGACCGGCACCGCGAAGCCGTAGCGCGCCTCGATCGCCGCGCCGATCGCGCGGCCGACGCGCGACGCGAGCGCCGGCGGCGCGCGGAAGACCACGTTGCCGCTCTGGATGTAGTGCGAGACGTCGGTGCACCCCTCGGCCTCGAAGAGGCCGACGAGCTCGCGCATCGGGAGCTTGTTCTTGCCGCCGACGTTCACGCCGCGCAGCAAGGCGAGCCAGGAGGTGGCGCGAGGCGCGGGCGACATGTCGACAGGATACGCGGGCGAAGGCCGCGTCGTCAGCGCGCTCGCGCACGCTCGCGAAGATCGTGGTTACCAACGGCGGGTGCACGATCGCCTGATCTTCCGGCCGAGCGACGTCGATCTGACGCGCTCGCCCCTCCGACGCTCGCTCGCGGCCGAGACGCGCGTGCTCGGCGCCTTCAACCCGGGCCTCACCCGCCTGCCGAGCGGCAACCTGCTGCTCATGGTCCGCGTCGCCGAGGCGCTCGCGGAGCCGATCGTCGACGGCCACGTGCGCGCGATCCGCTGGACGCGAGAGGGCTACGTGCTCGACCGCCACCCGCTGAGCTCGGTGGCGATGAGCGATCCGCGCCAGTTCTCGCTCCTCGGCGGCGCGCACCGCGTGCTCGGGCTCACGTCGCTCTCGTGGCTGCTCCCGGTCGAGCTCACGCCCGACGGCGATCGCGTCGTCGCCGTGCACTACGAGCTCGCGATCGAGCCCGCCGCTTCGTACCAGGAGTATGGCCTCGAGGACGCGCGGATCAGCCGGATCGACGGGCGCTGGTACATGACCACCTGCTCGGTGAGCGCCGAGCGTCACTGCACCACGCTCCACGTCTCGGACGACGGCCTGCGCTACGCCCTGCGAGGGATCGTCCTCGATCACCAGAACAAGGACATGGTCCTGTTCGAGGGGAAGGTCGGCGCGAAGTTCGTCGCGCTCACGCGCCCCCTCGGCGAGGTGTACCTCGCGTATCCCGCCGAGAGCCCCTACGTCGGCGGCCCGGCCATCCACCTCGCGTCGTCGCCCGACGCGCTCCACTGGAAGCCCAGCGATCTCCCGGGGATACGACCGCGCAAGCGCGCTTCGGCGTGCCTGAAGATCGGCGGCGGGAGCCCGCCGATCCGCACCGAGCGCGGCTGGCTGCTGCTCTATCACGGCGTCGAGCCGCGCGGCGCGGTCGGGATCTACCGCACGTTCTGGGCGCTGCTCGATCCCGAGGAGCCGAGCCGCATCCTGCGCCTCGAGGACGAGTCGCCGCTGCTCGAGGCGAACCCGGCGCTCACCCGGCCGATCGCGGAGCAGCTGTACCTGCAGACCCCCGTGGTCTTCACGACCGGCCTCGTCGACGGCGGCGACCACTACGTCGTCGCCTCGGGCGAGGGCGACCTCGCCTGCCGCCTCACGCACCTGCCGAAGGCGCGGTTCGCGTGACGGCCGCCTGGTGGCAGCGCGGCGTGCTGTATCAGGTCTACCCGCGCTCGTTCCGCGACGCCGACGGCGACGGCGTCGGCGACCTACGGGGGATTCGGGAGCGGCTCGACTACCTCGTCGAGCTCGGCGTCGACGCGCTCTGGATCTCGCCCTTCTACCCTTCGCCGATGGTCGACTTCGGCTACGACGTCTCCGACTACGTCGACGTCGATCCGCGCTTCGGCACGCTCGCGGAGTTCGACGCGCTGCTCGCGGCGGCGCACGCGCGCGGCCTCGCCGTCATCCTCGATTTCGTCCCCAATCACAGCTCGGACCAGCACCCGTGGTTCGTCGAGAGCCGCGCCTCGCGAGTGAGCCCCAAGCGCGACTGGTACCTCTGGCGAGATCCCGCGCCCGGCGGCGGCCCGCCGAACAACTGGATCAGCGACTTCGGCGGCTCGGCCTGGACGCTCGAGGAGGCGACCGGGCAGTACTACTACCACGCGTTCCTGAAGGAGCAGCCCGACCTGAACTGGCGCCATCCGGAGGTGCGCTCGGCGATGTACGCCGCCCTGCGCTTCTGGCTCGACCGCGGCGTCGACGGCTTTCGCCTCGACGTGCTCTGGCACCTGATCAAGGCGGAGGGGTTCCCCGACAACCCGCCGAACCCCGCGTACCGCGCGGGGCAGGGCGAGATGCACCGCGTGCTGCAGACGCGCTCGACCGACCAGCCCGAGGTCCACGCGATCGCCGCCGAGCTTCGCCGCCTCGTCGACGGGTACGGCGCGCGCGTGCTGATCGGCGAGATCTACCTGCCGCTCGAGCGGCTCGTCGCGTACTACGGCGCGCACGGCGAGGGGGTGCAGCTCCCCTTCAATTTCCAGCTGATCGACGCGCCCTGGAGCGCGCGTGAGCTCGCCGCGCGCATCGGCGCCTACGAGGCGGCGCTGCCGCAAGGAGCCTGGCCGAACTGGGTGCTCGGCAACCACGATCGGCCGCGCGTCGCGGCGCGGCTCGGCGACGCGCAGGCGCGGATCGCGGCGATGCTGCTGCTGACGCTGCGCGGGACGCCCACGATGTACTACGGCGACGAGCTCGGGATCGGGCGCGTCGACGTGCCGGCGGACCAGGTGCGGGATCCCCTCGAGCTGCGCGAGCCGGGGCTCGGTCGCGGGCGCGATCCCGTGCGCACGCCGATGGCGTGGGACGCGACGCCGAACGGAGGCTTCTCCGCGGCGACACCCTGGCTGCCGCTCCACGCCGACTGGCGGACGCGCAACGTCGAGCGCCTCTCGGCGGAGCCGGGCTCGCTGCTCGCGCTCTACCGGCGGCTGCTCGCGCTCCGGCGCGCGCACCCCGCGCTCGCGGTCGGCGACCTCGCGCTCTTCTCGCCGAGTGCGCCGAGTGCGCCGAGTGCGCCGAGTGCGCCGCTGCCGCGCGAGATCGACGACGACGGTGACGTGCTCGCCTACGAGCGCCGCGGCGACGGGGAGCGGCTGCTCATCGCCTTGAACCTCGGCGACGCTCCGCGAGCGCTGACGCTGCCCGCCTGGGCGCGCGGCGCCCGCGTGCTGCTCTCGACGCACGACGCCGCGCTCGAAGGCGCCGGCGCGCCCACGCTCCCGCGCCTCGCGCTCCGCCCGAACGAGGGGGTCATCCTCGCGGCGCCCCTCTCCCCCACGCCCGCCGAATCGAGCCGACCTTGAAGAGCGACCCGCTGCGCATCGCCATGCTCGCCCCGATCTCGTGGCGCACCCCGCCTCGCCACTACGGCCCTTGGGAGCTCGTCACCAGCCTGCTCACCGAGGCGCTCGTCGCGCGGGGCGTCGCGGTCACGCTCTTCGCGACCGCCGACTCGCGCACGGCCGGCACGCTCGCGGCGGTCTGCCCGCGGCCGTACTCGGAGGATCCGACGATCGACGCCAAGGTGTGGGAGCTGCTCCACGTCGCGCACGTCTTCGAGCGCGCGGGCGAGTTCGATCTCATCCACAACCAGGCCGACTTCGTGCCGCTCGCCTTCTCGCGGCTGGTCGAGACGCCGATCGTCACGACCATCCACGGCTTCTCCTCCGCGCGCATCCTGCCTGCGTACGAGCGCTACCAGGATCGCGTCGCGTACGTCGCGATCAGCGCCGCCGATCGGCGCCCGGATCTGCGCTACGCCGCGACCATCCACCACGGCCTCGCGCTCGGCGAGTTCCCGTACGACCCCGCCGGCAGCGAGGACTTGCTGTTCTTCGGCCGCATCCACCCCGACAAGGGGGCCGCGGAGGCGATCGACGTCGCGCGGCGCGTCGGCCGCCGCCTGCGCATGGCGGGGATCGTCCAGGATCAGGGCTACTACGAGCGGGAGATCGCGCCGGCGGTCGACGGCGATCGCGTGGTGTACGGCGGGCCGCTGGGGGGCGCGGCGCGCGTGGAGGCGCTCGGCGCGGCGCGCGCGCTGCTGCACCTGGTGAACTTCGACGAGCCGTTCGGCCTCTCCGTCATCGAGGCGCTGGCGTGCGGCACGCCGGTGATCGCCCGCAATCGCGGCTCGATGCCGGAGCTGATCGAGCACGGCGTCACCGGGTTCCTCGTCGACGACGTGCAAGGCGCGGTCGAGGCGGTCGCGCGGCTCGGCGAGATCGATCGCGCGGCCTGTCGCGCCTCCGTCGCCGCGCGCTTCACGGTCGAGCACATGGCCGACCGCTACCTGGCGCTCTACCGCCGGCTGATCGGCTGATCGGCCGATCCGCGGCGCGTCGGCGCGGCGAGCGGCGCTTCAGGCCTCGGTCAACAGCTCGTGCTGGAGCACCGCGCCGTAGCCGGAGAAGAGGAAGCCCAGCGCGAAGCAGAGATCGACGAGCGGCCCGAGGCGGGCCTGCGCCGCGGGCGAGACGTCGGCGAAGAGGATGTCGCCGAAGGTGAAGAAGACGATCCCCGCGAGGATCGCGGCCCAGACCGTCCAGACCCGCCCGCCGCGGAAATGCAGCGTGATCCGGAGCAGCACCAGCGTCGGGACGAGCAGCACGAGATCGAGCAGCGGGTAGCCGACGTTCACGAGCCGCTCGGCGAGCGGGGTCGCCGAGAGGGCGACCGGCAGCAGCAGGCGCTCGCCGATCGCGCCGAACACCGCGCAGGCGACGAGCCCGATCGCGAGGTGCTCGCGCAGCCGCCCGACCGGGAAGCCGGAGGCGCGGTAGGCCGCGATGAACAGCAGCAGCGCCGCGGTGACGGCGACGTAGCCCACGAGGTAGGCCAGATCGGCGATCGACGGGATCGGGGCCTCGCGCCGGAGCACGAACGTGTACGCCGAGAGGATGGCCTGGCCGAGCGCGAAGGCGCCGAGCCACACGCTCATCGCGAGCCACGCGCGACGGATGGCGGTCCCGGCGTCGTACCGGCGCACGCAGCGCGCGGCGAAGACGCAGCCGACCAGCAGCGGCGCGACCTTCGCGAGCGCGCCCGCCGCGCGCACGACGCGCTCGGTCAGCACGTGCCCGTAGAGCCAGCTCTCGCGCGCCCAGAGCTGCCCGAGGTAGAGCGCCACGAGGAGCAGCGCGAGCGACCACGCGAGGCGACGGCGGCCGACGCTGCTCATGCGCCCTCCGGCAGGCCATCGACCGCGCGGCGGATCGAAGCGAGCACGGCGCGCGCGCGATCGCGGCCGACGAACACGTTGAGCCCGGGCTCGAGCGCGGCGACGAGCGCGTCGAGCTGGCGCGCGTCGAGCGCCGGCCCCGAGAGCCCGTGCTTCGCGCAGAGCCCCTGCGTCGAGGATCTCGCCATGGTCGCGCCGACGAGCGGGGTCAGCGCACCGACGACGATCTCGACGACCTGCTCTCGCCCACGCTTCGCCACGCCGGGCGCAAGGTAGAGGGGCGGCGCCTCGCCGGCCAAGCGCGACGCACGCGACCGCGGATTCTCCGTGCGCGGCGCGACGACGCGGGCGCTGGCGCAGCGCCTGCAGAGGAGGGCCCCGCATGACGCGTCGCTCACCGTCGAGGCGCTCGGGCACGGTGGGCGGATCGCTGCGCTTGCTGCGCGGGCGCGGCGCGCTCGGCGCGCTCGGTACGCTGGCCTTGGCGGCCGCGGCGGCCTCGTGCGCGTCGAGCGGCCCGCTGGACGCGACCACGCTCGGGACCGTGCGCGAGCCGGTCGTGGTGTGCGCGGGCGGCGCGACGCTGCGCGGGGTCGACGTCTCGATGTTCCAGGCCGACGTCGACTGGCCGGCCGTCCGCGCGTCGGGGGTGGAGTTCGCGTACGCGCGCGTCGCGCGGGGCACCGCGCTCGATCCCTATTTCGAGGCGAATTGGGCCGGGATCCAGGGGGCCGGCCTGGTGCGCGGCGCGTACCTGTTCTTCGAGCCGGATCAGGATCCGATCGAGCAGGCCAACCTGGTGATCGACGAGGTCGGCGCGCTCGGCCCCGGGGACCTGCCCGTGGTGGCCGACGTAGAGGTGACCCGCGGCCAGAGCGCCGCCGCGATCGCCGCCGCGCTGCAGACGTGGATCGACGCGGTCGCGGCCGGCACGGGCCGGCAGCCGCTGGTCTACACGGCGCCCGCGTGGTGGGACGGGAGCGTCCGCTCCACGGCGTTCGGCGCGCAGCCGCTGTGGATCGCGAACTGGGGCGTCCCGTGCCCTTCGGTCCCGGGCGGCTGGGACGACTGGCTGATCTGGCAGCACTCGGACCTCGGCGCGGTCGGCGGGATCTCCGCGGCCGTCGATCTCGATGTCTTCAACGGCGACCTCGCCGCGCTGCGCGACTTCGCCTGGCTGCCGCCCCTGCCCGAGCCCGGCGGCGCGGACGCGGCCGGGGAGACGCTCGACGCGGCGGTCGCGGATCTCGACGCCGCCGACGCCTCGCTCCCCGCGGACGCTTCGGGTGAAGGGGCCGCCGACGCGGAGGAGGCTCGCGTCGGTGACGCGCGCGCCCCGCGGCCGCGTGGCGGCTTCGTGCGCGACGCGTCCAGCGCGTCCAGCGCGTCCAGCGCGTCCAGCGCG
>CAIXWQ010000029.1 GCA_903923175.1 uncultured delta proteobacterium
GTACCCGTACGGCGATGGACCGGCACGCGCGTAGCGCGCCGCCGTGCGGCCGCAGCGCGCTACTCGACGTCGAAATCGGCAGGCGGGGCCGCCATCACCGGCGGCTTCCACCGATCGGGTAGCAGCTCGCGCAGATCTGCGTCGTCGACCCCGTCGATCCTGTCGAGCACGTCGGTCAGGTAGGCGATCGGGTTCACGCTCGCGCGCTCGCACGACGCGATGAGCGAGTAGACGATCGCGATGTTGTTGCCGGCGTCCTCGCTCTGCACAAAGAGAAAGTTCTTCCTGCCGAGGGCCACGATTCGGATCGAATTCTCAGAGCGGTTGTTGTCCGGCGGAATGCGAACGTCGTCGAGGAAGGCGCGGAGCGCGAGGCTATTGCTGGTGGTGTAGCGGGCTGCGCGGCCGAGGAGCGACTTGGGTGCGTGGAGCTTGCGGAGGCGACGCGCGAGCTGGAGAAGGGCGTAGTATGCCGGCCGCGAGAACGCCTGGCGGAGCTGCGCGTGCTCGTCGGTTCCGAGCACGCCACGGCGCTCGGCCTCGTGCTCGACGGCGTAGATGAAGCCAATGAGGGCGAGTGCCTCGTGCGCCTCGGGCACGTTGCCGGCGTCGAAGTACTTTCGTCTCGCGTGCGCGAGGCACCCGCAGCGGCGTCGACGCCCCTGGCCGGTGACGGCGTTGTAGCCGCTGTAGTCGTCGCAGACGAGAACGCCCTTCGAGTCCTTGAGCGCCTCGGTGGCGACGCTTCCCGCGCGGCTGAGGGCGAATCGGAAGCCGGTGAGGCTGTGGCCGAGAAACGTCCAGATGAACGCCTTTGAGGACTGCGAGGTGAGCTTGAACGTCGTCTCGTCGGCGAGCACGAGGTAGTCGCCGCGAATGGCCTCGAAGAGCGGAACGTCGAGGCGCCGCAGCTTGGCCGCTGCTCGATGAAACAGCTCATTCATCGTGCTGCGCGCGATCGGCGCCGTGGCGGACTTGGCCAGGCTCTCGAGGCGGTAGAAGGGCATCGAGCCGCGGCACTTCGAGACGGCGAGATAGGCGACGAAGCTCGAGGCGTAGCGCGTCTTGGCCGACCATCGCGGCGGCGCCGGCGCGGTGATCACGCACCCGCCGCACCGGCACGCGAGCGTCTCCCGCACCAGCCTGCGGCGGCGGAAGTGGGCCCCGATGAACTCGAGGACGTCGCAGCTCTTGCCTGCGCCGACTGGGCGGAAGTCGCTACCGCCGCAGAGCGAGCAGACCTTGTCGGCGTCGGGCACGGGCGTGTGCTCGACCTCGGTCTCCATCGTCTCTTCGCGCGCGGCGGCTCGGGTGCGGCGCTTCTCGTCGACGGCCTCCGGCGTGGGCGGCGGCTTCGGCACCGGCGGGAGCTTCTTGGCCCTCTCGCTCTTCTTGCCGAATGCCGTGCGCCGAAGCGTCGCGAGCTGGGCCTCGACGTCGGCGACGCGCGCGGCGAGCTGCAGGGCGTGCTCGCGCCAGCCGCACTTGTGATCGTCGTCGCTCGAAGGGGCCAACCACCACTTTTGATCATGAAAACAGGGGTCTGTCGATCCCCCGATTCACGTCTTTTGTGGCGGATTCCAGCGTGGCGCGCGCTTGATCGACCGCACGTCGACGCCGTCGAGCAGCATCGCGAGCGTCGCACCGTCGACGAGCACTCGGTCCGCCCCGGGGGGCACCGGCGGCAGCGTGAAGCGCGAGCGCTCGAGGCGCTTGTAGTAGACGACGAAGCCGCCTGCGCTGAAGAACAGGATCTTCACGCGGTCCATTCGACGACCGAAGAACACGTAGAGCTCACCGCTGTACGGGTCGGCGCCGCACCGCTCGCGCACCATCGTGACCAGGCCGTCGTGTCCGCGTCGAAGGTCGATCGGCTCGATCGCCATCATGATGCGCGTGCCGGGGCCGATGCTCAGCACCGCGACGCGAGCCCGCGGACGATCGCCTCGACGTGAGCGACGCTCACCGCCCCGCGCAGCGACATGCGGGCCGCGCCCAGCTCGACGACGACGTCGATGTCCGCGGAGCTCGCGGCCGCCTCCGCGAAGGCAGGCGCGACGACGACCGGCAGGAACGTCGCCGAGGCCGGCCGCTCACGCGCGCGACGTCTGAACTCCGTGCCCCACCATCGCAGCGTGCTCGCGCGCACGCCGTGACGCCGCGCGATCGACTCGGCATCGCCGCCTCGCGCGATCTCGTCCACTCGCTTCTGCCACCAATCTGCCCGGTGTCTCGCCATACGCCGAGAGGAGCAGCCGGCCGGCGCTCACGCACGGCACCCATCGCCGTACGGGTAC
>CAIXWQ010000030.1 GCA_903923175.1 uncultured delta proteobacterium
GCTTCTGCGGACGGCGCTCCCGCCGATACGCGCCTCGACGCCCCGGCCGACGCGGCCCCCGATGCGGCCCCCGACGCCCGCGCCGACGCCGCCGACGCCGCGCCCGCCTGCCTCGCCGCCGGCGTCTGCGCGGGCTTCCCGACGTCGTTCATCAACGACGCCACCGCGGTCGCGAACTGCGCCGGCGCCACGCATCAGACCAACTGCTGCGGCGCGCGTCGCGTGTTCGGCATCAACCACGGCGAGCGCACGACGTTCTGCCCGGCCGAGACCACCTGTCGCGCCGCGTACCCCGCGACGCCCGGCTGCACCGACGCGACGCTCACCACCGACACGGGCGAGACGACCACCGATCCGAACGCGGTGCGCGTCCGCTGCGTGAACCCGATCGGCGGCAAGTGCACCTGCCAGACCTTCGTGTGCGCCGACGCGACCTGCATGGTGACGAGCGTCGCCGCGGGCACCTGCGGCCCCTGACGCGCGCGGCGCCGGTTCAGCGCTCGCGCGGCCGCGTGGCGCCGCCGCTCAGCTTGCCGTCGATCGACCACGGGCCCGCCCCCGCGGCGAGCAGGAACAGGCAGCCGAGCAGCATCGCCCAGTCGGTGCGCGCCTCGTGCGCCATCGCGAAGAACCCCTTCTCCCGGAGGATGGGGAGCTTGGTGGTGGCGATCGCGACGAGCATGTCGATCACGAGCGGCAGCGCCGCGAGGCGCGTGAGCAGGCCGAGCGCGAGGAGCAGCCCGCAGCCGATCTCGACCACGCCGACGAACGGCGCCATCACGGCGGGCATCGGGATGCCGATCTTGACGAACCGGCCGACGCCGAGCGCTGCGGGGTAGACGAACTTCTGGACCCCCTCCGACACGAAGACCGCCGCGACGGCGAGCCGCACCAGCCACGTCGCGGCGGGGGCGTCGCCGCGCATGCGTTCGAAGAGCGTCATCGCGAAGCCGTCGTCCCTTTCGCCGACGCCGCCGCGGCCGGGAGCGGGTCGAGGCTCGGCACGCCGAGGCCGGCGACCGTCGGGATCTCCAGGAAGCCGTGATCGGAGGCCTTGTGGCAGGCGTTGCAGGTCGCCGAGGCGCGCGCGAATTCGGCCGCGAACGCCGCCCCGTCGCGCTTGTCGGCGGCCTGCTCGAGCGCCTTCGGGTGCGCGCTCAGCCACGCCGACGCGAGCGCGGGGAGCTGCGCCGAGGGGCCCTCCTTCGGCAGCTCGGCGCGCGCGAGCTCCTCGGTGAAGAGCTCCTCGATCTCGCCGATCTCGAAGGCGGCGAGCTCGAAGCGGTTCGCCGTCGCGGCGCGCCCGGCGAGCTCCCAGCGTCGGCCGACCTCCGCCATCACCGCGCCGTAGCGGGGCCTGGCCTGCGCGCCGCCGTCCGTGGAGCCGGGCGCCGACGACCGGGAGCAAGCGGCGCACAGCGCGGCTGCGAAGAGCGAAGTGACGGCGAAGGAGCGGGCGTGACGCATGGAAGGACCTCGGAGGGCTCGGGCGCGAGCTCCGTCGTGCTGCGACGTCTCTATCGATGCACGTCGCGGCGCGCACGCTCCGACGCGCGGGGCGGAGCGTTCTTCACGTCGGAGGCGCGAGCGCGAGGCGAGCGAGGGCGCTCCAAGCTGCGCGCCGCGCGCCGCGCGTAGGGGTGCTCAGCTCGTCTTCCCTTTGCCGTCCCACGCCGTCAGCTCGAGCGCGCGCTTGACGGTGGCCGCGAGGTCCATCGCCTTGCCGCGCCCCCAGTAGTGGAAAAACAGCATCCGCGGGCTCTCGCCGGTCATGTGGGAGTGGATCGCCACGATGTCGATCCCGCCCGCGCGCAGCGCCTTGAGCACCGGCTGGAGCTCCGCCTCGGTCACCGCGAAGTCGCCGTCGACGCTCGCATCGGCCTCGGAGCCCTGGAACGCCGCCCAGGTGTTCACGCCCATCGCCTTGCCGATGGGGCAGCCGCACGCCGCGTTCGCCGCGCGCCCCATGGTGGCCTTGTACATGCCGTCCTTGCTCGCGCCCTTCACGCCGAACACCGCGTCGAGCTTCGCGCCGTCGATCGTGCTCTTGGCCGGGAGCGCCGCCGCGCCGCTGCGCTCGGCGGGCCGGGGCGAGCGCTTGCGGATCGCGGTGACCGCGTCGTGCGCGGCCCGCACCCCCTTGCCGAGGCCGGCGACGGTCCCCTCGCCGCCGATGTGCAGGAAGAAGACGGCGGGCTTCACGTAGAAGAAGTGGTTGTGCAGCGCGGTGACCTCGAGGCCGTGATCGAGCAGCGCGCTCATCACCGGGTTGACCTCGTCCTCGAAAAGCACGAGATCGCCCATCACCATCGCCTCGACGCCCCCCTTGCCGGGCGAGAAGGCGGCCCACGAGGTGAGCCCGAGGAACGGGGCGAGCTTGCCTCCGTCGACCTCGACCACCACGTCGGTGCGCGGGAACGAGACCTTCACGCTCCCGTCGACGCTCTCGGGCTTGCCGCCCGTCGCCGCGGCGACGGCGCCCTCGTCGAGCGGGGGCGACTTGCCGACGACCGGCGCGACTGCGGGCGTGAGTGCGGGCGTGACGGCGCTCGCGCTCGCCGAGGGTGGCGCGGGCGGCGAGGCGGACGCGGCGGCGCTGCCGGACGGCGTTCCCGGAGCGCACGGGGTGCACGGAGCGGGCGCGCCGCCGCCGCACGCGACGAGGACGGCGCTCGCGAGCGCGAGGAGGGAGAGAGAGGAGCGAGGGCAGCCGAGACGGATCATGAGGCGAGGGCTCCTGTGGCGCGAGGGCGAGGCTGTGGGCGCCGAAGGCTCGAGACGCGCACGTCACGGCTTGCGCTCCCGCTTCGCGAGTACCTTCTCGCAGTCGAATCCGAGCGTCCGAGGACGCTCGCCGGGCACTCTCCAACGCCGAGGCCGATCCGATCCACTCGATCTTCGCGCGCTCGGCGCGTCGAGCGCGCACGCCCCGCGCTTGCAGCGAGTCCAGGGTCGCGCAGCCCGAGCACGCAGACTCTCGGGCTGCCGCGCGGGTGAGCGCTCGGGTGTACGGGCCACGCGGCCACGCGCGGCCACGCGCACGAGCCCGGCGGTCGGGGCGCTCACCGCGCGCCGCGCGTGCGTCGATCGGCAACTCGCTCGCACGCACGGCATCGAGCGAGGCTCGTCGGTCGAGGCGAGCGCGCCGCCGACGCCGACGCGTGCGGCAGACGCCAACCTCGAGGCGCAGACCCCGGCGAGGGCGGCGCTGCACGCCGTGGCCTGGCACTGAGCGCCAGGCGACGCATGGAGATGGAGGAGGGCGCGACCGCGGCGTTCGCGATCGATGTGCGCGGTCGAGGTCGCGGGCGCGGTCGCACCCAGGTCCCCGCGGGCAGGTGCTGCGCAGCGCAACGACACGCCAGAGCGGTACGGGATCGCCAGATTCACCGGTGGATGGATTGTCGAATAGCCGGTCGCGTGTACAACCAGGAGACGCTCGTCGCGAGGACCTCGCGAGCGTGAGGAGCCATCCATGGGAGCCCGTGCCCGACCGAGCGTTCGTGCAGGTCGGCCGCCGACGGTGGAGGCGCTGCCGGAGGTGGCGTTCCGGCCTTCGGGCGCGCCCGGCGAGGGGGCGGAGATCCTCGATCGGATGACCGACGGCTTCGTCGCCTACGATCGCGAGTGGCGCTTCACCTGCCTGAACAAGGTCGCCGAGGCGTACTTCGGCCGCGATCGGCACGCGCTGCTCGGCAGGGTCGTCTGGGAGGCCTTCCCGCACGCGGTGGGGGCGCCCATCGAGCAGGAGTTCCGCCGCGCGGCGGCGAGCCCCGTCGCGCTCGAGTTCGAGCTGATCGCCCCGCTTCGCCAGCGCGTGCTCGCCTTCAAGGCGTTCCCGTCCACGAGCGGGATCTCGTTCTACTTCCACGACGTCACCGAGCGGCGCGCGGCGGAGGCGGCGCGCCGCGAGGCGGACGCGCGCTACCGGGCGATCTTCGAGAACGCGATGGACGGCGTGCTCCTCACGTCACCGACGGGCGAGATCCATTCGGTGAACCCGGCGGCCTGCCGCATGCTCGGCCTCGAGGAGGCCGAGATCCGCGCGCGCGGCCGGGCCTGCCTGACCGAGGCGTCCACCGGGCAGCTCGCGAAGCTCCTGGAGAGCCGCCAGCGTGACGGCATGGTGTGTGGCGAGCTCGAGCTGCTGCGCAGCGACGGCACGAGGCTCCCCGTCGAAGTGACCTCCGCGCTCTTCGCCGACGCGGGTTTCGCCGCGCGCGCGACCGTCATTCTTCGCGACATCACGGAGCGCAAGCAGGCCGAGAATCGCCTCCAGCTGCTCTCCGAGCTGGCGACCGATCTCGGGCGGAGCCTCGACGTCGAGGAGACGTTCGCGAACATCGTCGGCTTCATCGTCTCGCGCTGGGCGGGGGTCGCCTTCATCGACCTGGTCGAGGACGATCGGCTCGTGCGTGTCGCCGGCGCGCACCGCGACCCCCGCGTCGCCGAGCGGTTCCGTGCGCTCGAGCGCGCCATCGTGGCCGACGAAGCTGCCGGCGGCGCGCTGCAGGTGCTGCGAACGGGCGAGCCCGAGCTGGTCCCCCACGTGACCGACGACTGGCTCCGGCGGTCGATCCCGGCGGAGCAGCGCGCGCTGGCCCTCTTCGACCGGCCCAGCTCGGCGCTCCTGCTGCCGATGGTCAACGCCGGCCGGACGATCGGCGTGCTGAGCCTCGGGAGGTTCGACGATCGACCCCCCTTCGTGGCCGACGACGTGCCGCTCGCCGCCGCGTTCGCCAACCGGGCCGCCACGGCCTTGATCCACGCGCGGGTGCACGCCGCGGCGCTGCAGGCGCGACGCTTGCGCGACGACGTGCTGGGGATCGTCTCGCACGATCTCCGCGCGCCGCTGAACGTCGTCATGCTCAACGCGAGCCTGCTCGCGCGCAGGGCGCAGGCCCCGGAGGCGGCCGCGATCATCAAGGCGGTGCGGCGCGCCGACGCGCTCGTCCAGGATCTGCTGTCGGCGGCGCGGGCCGAGGGGGGGAGCTTGCCGCTCGACCTCGATCGATGGGATGCCTCGACGCTCGTCGTGGAGGCGGTCGAGCGCTGCGCGCAGGAAGCCGAGGAGGCGCGCGTGGCGCTCGTGGCGCACGTCGAGCCGGGCCTGCCTGCGCTGCTGTTGGACCGGCACCGCATCCTGCAGGTGCTCGGCAACCTGATCGGCAACGCGCTCAAGCACACGCCGGCGGGGGGCCACATCGAGCTGCGGGCGCGCCGCGAGGGCGAGCGCGTGCACCTGGAGGTCGAGGACTCGGGCTGCGGGATCGCGCCCGAGGCCATCCCACGGCTGTTCGACCGCTTCTGGCAGGCCTCGGTCGCGCATCGCGCGGGCGCGGGGCTCGGCCTCGCGATCGTGCTCGGCATCGTGAAGGAGCACGGCGGCGAGATCTCCGTGCGGAGCGAGCTCGGGCGCGGCTCGGTGTTCGACCTGGCGCTGCCCGTCGCTGCTCATCTACCTGCTCCTCCACCGTCCTTTCCGCCGCCGTCCGCGCCGCCGCCGCGCTGAGCGCGAGGCCGTCTCGCCCGCGCGGCTCGCGCGCTTCGCGATCGCGCGCGAGGCCTTCGAGCTCGTCCGCGCGCACATGCCCGCCGACCTGGCAGGCGCGGCGACGCGGGCGCAGATGGAGCGCAGCGCGGGGGGCGCGCGCCGGCACGTCTTCGCCCGCGCGCGTCACGCCCCGCCGCAGGACTGGCCGCCGCGGGATCGCGCAGGTCGCCCCGCGAGACGAGGCTGCGCACGAGCTCCTCGCGTCGCGCGGCCTCGAAGAGATCCACCACCGAGCCTGGCTCCATGGTCGCCCCGCCTGGGGCCTCCGCGCGCCGAGGTCGTCGACGCGGACGTGGCCCGTCGCCGAATCGCTGCAGGATTCGTGCGTCTCGCGCGTCGGTGGCGCTCGGGCGTGCGGGAGACGGTCGAGCCGCTCCCCACGGGCGCGCGAGCGCGGCCGCCGCGCCGCCTTCCGGAGCTCGAGGCTCAAGGGGAGCTTCGTTGCCCCGCGCCGCGCGGCGGAGCGGTGGTCGTGGCGATCGCCTGCAGCGTGCTCGCGACCTCGTCGGCGGTGATGCCGCCCGTGCGACGGCTGGTGTTGCGCGCCAGATCGACGAGCGACAGGATGCCGGCGAGCCGGCCGTCGCCGTCGGTCACGGGCAGTCGCCGCACCTGGTGCTCGCGCATCTTCTGCTCGGCGATCTCGACCGAGTCTCCCGGGCGGATGGCGAACAACTTCCGCGAGGACGCGATCGACACGGGAATGGCATGGAGCGCCTTGCCCTGGGTGTAGGCGGCCATGCAGATGTCCCGATCGGTGATCACGGAGATCACGCGCCCCTTCGCGTCGGTCACCGGCACGATGCCGACGTCGCCCTCCCACATGATCTGCGCCGCGCGATCCAGCATGTCGCTCGCGGCGCAGGTCTTCACGTCCTTGTGCATCAGCTTCTCGACGAGCATGCGGTCCTCCGTGTCTGGCTTCGTCCGGGTCGGCGACGACGGGGCTTTGCGCGGTGCGCTCGCGCGGCCGCGCCAGCGCGGTCTCGCGGAGATCGAGCTGCCGCGCCGAGCGTGGCCGTCGTGGGCCGCTCTGCAACCCGCGGCCCACCAACGCGCGCGCGGCGCGAGCCGTGGCGCGCGCGCGGAGTGACCGCCTCGTCGGAGCGCCGCGCTCGCGCCGTTCTCCTCCGGGGCGCCTCCGGGGGAGCTCGACGAGGCGGCGCGCGCGGCCGCGATCGGGCCGTGCTCGGTCGCCGCACCGCCGCGCGCGCTCACTCAGTGGAGCGGCAGCTGGTCGAGCCCCGCCCCTTCGGCGCCCTCGAGGAGCGGCTCCGGCGTCGGGCGCGTCGGCCGGCCGCGCCGCGCGAGGACGGCCACGACGGCCGCGTAGATGGCGAGCACGTAGGCCTCGCCGACGAGCACGTCGAGGATCCAGTGGTGATCGAGGTAGACCGCGCCGACGATCATGGAGAGGGCGTAGACGATCAAGGTCGTGCGCCCGAACCACCGGTGGCGCGACCAGCCGACCAGCAGCATCAGCACGGGGTAGGTCACGTGCAGCGACGGCATCGCGCCGAACACGTCGTGCGAGCGGCCGTAGAGGCCGTGGAAATAGGGGAAGCCGAGCAGGCGATCGATCCGCGCGAGGTTCGGCCCCTCGGAGGCGAGCGCGCTCGGATCGAAGCTGCAGCCGTACTGGTGGAAGTACCAGGGAGGCGCGGCCGGATAGAGGTGGTAGGTCGCGAAGCCGGCGACGTTGAGCGCGAAGAACGTCCAGCCGTAGCGCCGCAGGGCCTCGTGATCCGTGAATCCGAGATACACGGCGTACCCGAGCGCCGCGAAGATGTAGATGCCATACGGGATGGCGAAATAGGCATCGGCGATCGGCGACGCGTGCGCCTGCAGCCAGTCCTGCAGCGTCACGCGCGCGCCTGACGCGCCCGTCGCGCCCGTCGCGCCCGCCGCCGACACGCCGAACAGCGCGAGCTCGTGCGCGCGCAGATCGCAGACGTGCACGGTCGCGGCGCTGACGCCGACCCCCTGGACGAACCGCATGGCGTCGTACAGGAGCCCGACCAGCGCGAGCGGCAGCCACCCCTCCCAGAGCCGCTTGGTGCGCGTCGAGCCGTACGCGACGAGCGGCGCGACGACCATGATGAGGGCGAGCTCCCAGCGCCGCTCTCCGCGCACGAACAGGCAGTACGCGCACCAGAGGACGATCGGCGCCGTCGGCAGGAGCGTCCAGCGCGGCCAGAGCGCCCGCATGTGACGCCACAGGCGTGTCATGGCGCGCTCGAGGAGCGTGAGGCGACGGGGTCGACGGAAGCGAGCGATGGGAAGACGTAGCGGCGGTGCATCGGGAAGTTCCAGAGGAGGCTCACGCCGGCCGCCACGATCGTCCGCGCCACGACGTACTGGACGCCGGCGAGCTCGGCGAGCAGCCGCACGCCGAGGGCGTTGAGGCCGAGCGAGGCCGCCGACACGCACGCGTAGCGCACCGCCTGGTGGTGGGCCTTGTCGGTCTGCGGCGCGGGGTGGTCGAAGATCCAGTGACGACCGAGCAGGAAGTTGGTGATCGCGCCCGCCAGCGCCCCCGCGACGGTGCCGAGCACCGGGCGCGCGTGCAGCGTCTGCACGAGCGCGATCATGACGCTGAAATCGACCGCGGTGGCGACGATGGCGCCGAGCTGGTGGCGACCGAGCACGTGGAGCACGCTCGTCCAGCGGGTGCTCGCGACGCTCGTGAGGTGGAGGCGCTCCGGCCGGTGCTCGGCGGGGAGGGGATTCACGGTCAGGACGGAGACGCGGCGGCTCGGGCCTTGGGCCGCTCCATCGAACGAGTGTCGCAACATGGTGCCTCCGTTCTCACGAGCCTCGCGAGCGCGCGCGCGCCCCGGCGCATCGGGCGCCGAGGAGCCGAATCCGGGGGGTGAAGCACCGAATCCTCGAAGTGAACCGATGCTCCCGGAGGCGTCGCGTGCTCGGCCGTCGGCAGGACGGCGCGATCACGGCGCCACCGCGGGCAACCGGGTTGCGGGCAGCAGAGCAGGAGTGACTGACTGGCAGTCCGCGGCGCATTGCAGGACGCGTGCGAGGGGGCGCGAGCGTGCGGGCGCTCGGCTACGCCGCGCTTGGTGCGCGCGCTTCAGCCGCTCGACGCCCCGTGCGACGGACCCCCGACACGTGGTGTCGACGCCGCTACGGGCGTGCGCCGCGGGCTCGCGCTGCGCGAGCTCAGCGGCGTGCGGCGTGCGACGTTCGAGCGCCGTCGCGGAGCGGGACGGCTCAGCCTCGCTTGGGCTCGAGGAAGTTCTGCACCGCGCGCCGGACCTCGAGCCGCACGTCCTCGGGGACGGTCCCGAGCCCGCTCGCGCACCGAGCGAGCGTGCGTCGGAGCGCGTCGCAGGCCCCCTTGCACCGCGGGCAGCCGGCGAGGTGCCGCTCCATGTCGGCGCAGGTCGTCGGCTCGAGATCGCCCTCGAGGTGGCGCGAGAAGAGCGGCACCAGATCGGGGCAGGCCGGCGAGGGCGCGAGCCCCGGTTCGAGCAGCGGCGCGAGGCGGTCTCGCAGGGCGACCCGGGCGCGGTGCAGGCGGCTCTTCACGGCCTCGACGGTGAGCCCGAGCACCTCCGCGACCTCGTTCGCCGACAGCCCCTCCACGTCGCGGAGCACCAGCACGTCGCGCTGCGGCGCCTCGAGCTCGTCGATGGCCGCGGTGATCGCCTGATCGAGCTGCCGCCCCTCCGCGGAGGCCTCGGGCGTGCGCGCGCCGTCGACGAGCGGGCGCTGCTGCAGCTCGTCGCCGTCGATCGGCACGTAGCTCGCGGGCTCGCCCTTGCGGCGGCGGCGCTGCTTGCCGCAGAAGCTCCGCGTGATCGTGAAGAGCCAGGTGGTCGGCGCGGCGTCGCCGCGGAAGCTCCCGAGGTTCTTGGCCGCCGCGAGGAGCGACTCCTGCAGCACCTCCTTCGCGGCCTCTTCGTCGCGGCACATCCGAAGGGCGAAGCGGTAGATCGCGTCCTCGTGGCGCGCGAGCCAGGTGCCCATCGCCCTTCGGTCGCCGCGCTGCGCCGCCTCGAGGACCGGGTCGGTCGTCGAACCTTTTTCGAAGCTCACGTCGCTCACTCCTTGCCGGCTCGGCGCGCGGCGGGGCGCACCATGCCTACGATCGCGCGGACCGGAAAGGGCTTCGATGCCGAAGCGTCGCGCCGGGCGCCACGCGCGTCTCGCGTGCCGACCGCTCGGCCGTGCGGAGCGGCGGAGCTCGCCGCGAACCCTTCTCGCCTCCGGCTGGCTCGCACGCTCAATCGACGCGCTCGTCGGCGCTCCACCCCTCGCGCCTCGCCTCGCCCTCGCCCTCGCCCTCGCCCTCGCCCTCGCCCACGCCCTCGCCCTCGGCGAACCGCTGCACGTCGCGACCGGCCAGCGTCATCTCCCAGCGTACGCCGCGGCGCTCGACCTCCTCCATGTAGAGCGAGCTCCGTCGCAGCGTGCGCGCGAGCGCCGTCGACGCGCTGACCGCGACGAGCAGCGGCAGCACGATGGCGTAGTCGCCCGAGACCTCGAACACGAGCACCGCGGCGGTGAGCGGCGCGTGCGTGGTGGCGGCGACGACGGCCGCCATGCCGACCAGCGCGTAGCCGCCGACCGGGCCGATCGCCCCCGGCGGCGCGAGGCGCGTCAGCGCCGTCGCGAACGCGGCGCCCAACGCGGCGCCGACGAAGAGCGCCGGCGTGA
>CAIXWQ010000031.1 GCA_903923175.1 uncultured delta proteobacterium
CGACCGCGAACCCCGCGGCGATCGCGGCGCCGGTGCCGAGCTCACGCGCCTCCCTCGCGAGCGCGCCGCCCGCGTGGGCCGACACGCGCGCAGGCGCCTCGGGCTTGGCCGGAACGGCAGGCTTGGCGCCGCTCACGGTCGCGGGCACCTCGACGGCCGCACGCCGCTGCGCCGCGACGAGCTCGTCGACGGGGCCGAGGGCCTTGGCGGGGCGGCCGGTGTTGCGCGTGTACTCGTCCGCCGGGAGCCACTCCCCGCGCGCAATCTTGTCGGCTCGCCAGCGAGCGGCGTGCGCGGCGCGGTTTCGCTCCATCCAGCGCTCGGCGGACTCACCCGGGAGACGATCAAGGGAGGCCCAAGTGCGCGAGGGACGGCGGGAGTTGGTCATGGATGGCTCCTTTCGGTGAACGAAACGCGGTGGATGGCGAGCGCTGACGCCGGACGAGCGGATCGTCTCGGCGCCTCGATCTCCTGTCGGGTCGGCGCTGGGTGGGAGGACGCGGCGCGCGCGCAGGTCTGACGGAGCCTCGCGGGCTCACTCGTCGGGGCTGTCGTCGCGGCGCTTCGGCGACGACGCGGCCTTGCGCGCGCGCCAGTACAGGGCCTTCAGGTCGCTGCACGGAGAGAGGCGTTCGAGCCAGGACGGCGCGGTCTCCTTCACCCCCGCGGCGCCGCAGGACGGGCAGCAGGGCCAGCCGAGGCGAATGCACCCATGCGTCTCGACAACCGACCAGCCGCAGCTCGGGCAGAAGTGACGCGTCGAGGAGAGCGCGATGGTAGTGACGTTCGCGACGGGCATGTGGACCTCCGCTCGACACGACGCCGATTGGTGGAGAGATCTGACGCGCGCTCCGCGGCCTCCACGGGGCGGACGCCACCTCGCCCTCGCCACCAGGATTGGGATTTAGCCGCAAGCCAGCATGGGCTCGCGCTGCCAGTTTGCACCCTCATGCCCCCACCAGATTTGCAGCCACATGGGGCCAGGGGGACGGGCGAAACGACTCATCGCAGCATGCCCCGATTCGGCGCTCGCCGTCGAGGCCCGTCGGAGCCCGCTCGCACGGCGAGTGGGCGACGTCTTTTGCAGGATCATGGGGCCACCTGGCCGGCGTCGGGGTGACCGAGGCCGACCAGGTGCCGGTCGCGATCAGCGCCGTGCGCTTCGTCGTGGCGTGCGCGGCTTCGGAGCCGGCGGAGCCGGCGACGTCTCGACGTCTGCGAGCTTCGGCTTAAGCCTCGGTCGGTAGGACTCGCCGTCGACGACGAAGTCGAAGGCTGCGTTCTTGAACCGATCGACCGCGCTCTGCGCGAGGAGCACGTCATCGAACATCGCGAGCCACTCGGCGGTATCGCGGTTGCTCGTGACGATCATCGAGCCGCGTCCGGTGCGCTCGAGGAACAGCTGGTAGACGTCCTTGCTCTCCTCCTTCGTCATCGGCTCGAGCGCGAAATCGTCGAGGATGAGCAGGTCGACCGTGGTGAGCGCGATCATCTCGGCGTCGCGCGAGTTGTCGAGTCGGCTCTGGCGCAACGTACGCAGCATCGAGTCGGCACGCTGGAAGCGGACGCGGTAGCCGTGTCGGCAGGCGACGTGTCCGAGCGCGCTCGCGAGGAACGTCTTGCCGACGCCGACGGGCCCGAGCACGACGACGTGCTGGTGGGCTTCGAGGAAGCGCAGGCTCGCGAGCTCGTTGAGCATGCGCTTGTCGAAGGAGACCTTCGAGGTCTTGTCCCAGAGCTCGATTCGCATCCCTGGATCGAGATGCGCTTCACGCGCGCGGAGATCGCCGGCGGTGCTCTCGCGTCGCGAGACCTCGTCGGAGAGCACGAGCAACAGCAAGTCCTCGAACGGCATGTCCTGCTTGTCGGCGAGGGCGAGTCGCTCGGGGAGCGTGTCGATGACGCGACCGAGCTTGAGCCGCTTGAGGGCGGCGACGAGCTCGGGGCTGAGCTTGTGCGCGGCCATCACTTCACGTCCTTCTTCTTGGTCGTCTCGAAGTGCTCGGTCGTGCGCGCGAAGCGCGGCGGACCGATCGGAACGACCTTCGCCGAGGGCGTGCTCTCGCCCGTCGGCGTGAGTGCCTTCTTGAGCATGCGCCCGATGCGCGAGACGTCGACGACATCGAAGGCGAGCGCGCTCTGGCACACGGCCTCGACGCGTCCGTCGCCGTACGTGTCGCAGAGGCGCACGAGCCCGTACGCCTGGCGCATGCGCGTCCACGGCAGCGGGCCGGCGAGGAGCTTCTCGGCGTAGAGGCCGACGTGCGTGCCGCGTGCGCGAGCACGAGCGAGAAGCGCGTCGACGTTGCGGAGCGCGTAGATCGCGGCGCCCTCGGGGTAGTCCGCGGCGTCGGTCGCGCGCTGCCCCATCGCGACGCGAGGGTGCACCTTGATCAGCTCGGTGCCGAGGTAGATGCGCACCGTCGAACGATCGGCGCGCACGCGCACGGTCCTGCCGACGAAGCGAGTCGGCACCGAGTAGAGCGACCTCGCGATCTGGATGTGATGGTCGGGATGGACTTTGGCGTCGGTCCACGTCGGCACGTCGAAGGGCGCCGTCGGCGGCGGCAACATCGCGGCCTTCTCGACGCGCTCGAACGCGTCGCGCGGGACCTGTCTCGTGGTGCCATGCACGCGCGCGCCGGCGACGTCGCGGGCCCAGTGCACGGCGCTCCGCTGCGCGTCGGCGAGCGAGGTGAACGTCTCGCCGTCGAACCAGCTCTCGCGCACGAAGGCGACCTGATTCTCGACGCGCCCCTTGTCGCGCGGGGCGCGCACGCGGGCGGCGTCGATGAACAGACCGCGCGCCTGCAGGTAGTCCTGGAACGCAGCGACGATCGTCGGCGCGAGAGGATCGGCGTCCGACACCATCGCGGACATGTTGTCGGGCACGATCACGCGCGCCATCGCGCCGAAGAACTTCCACGCAGCGTCGAGGCCGGCGCATGCCGCAACGGTGGTCTGCTCGAAGGTCGCGAACACGAACTGGTAGCGGCTGACGACGAGCGTCACGATGAGCGCGTAGAGGCGTCGCCGACGCTGCGTGTCGGCGTCGAGAATGACACCCATGAGGCCGAAGTCGACCTGCGCCTCCTCGCCGGGCTTGCCGTCGACGACGAGCACGGTCGGCTTCTTCTTGCGCCAAGCGAGCTCGTCGATCGCGAAGCGACGGAGCGTGTCGTAGCTCGCGCGCATCCCGTGATCGCGAACGAGCAGCGTGTGGATCTTCGACAGGCGCAGCGGTCGCTTCTGCGCGAGCCACGCCTCGATGCGCGCTCGGTGCCGCGCGACCTCGATGCGCTCCGCGCTCGGATCCTGCGGCTCGCGCGCCTGCACGTCGTGCGCGACCTCGTGAACTACGGCGTCGCTCAGCTCGGCATCGAGCGCGAGCCCGAGCTTGTGCGCCGCCTTCACGTACCGCTCGACAGTCTTGCGATCGATGCCCGTCTCGCGGGCAATCTTCCTCGTGGCCTGCCCCGCCGCCCGGCGGCGAAGCAACTCGCGAACGTCAATCATGGGGAGCTCCCGGTAGGTCATGTGCCTCCTCCCGACGGCGACCCGCGCCGTCGTCGGGACGAGGCTCACCTCACCCGGTCGCTCCACCCGAGGGCTGGCCCCATGACCCTGCAAAAAGCCGGGTTAGGTGGGCCCATGACCTTGCGAAGATCTGGTCATGCCCCCTCGCGGGTGGCCCCATGTGCCTGCAAAAGTGGGTGGCCCCATGACCCTGCAAAAATGCGCGTCATGGTGGCCCCATGAGCCTGCAAACTGGCAGACCGTCCCTCGCCACGGCTGAAAGCCATCAAAAGCGTCGTGACGCTCGGCGAGAGGATTGCGCTCAGGTACGCGTGTGGCTTGCGCACGATTCAGTCGATAGGCCGCACCCCCGGTGAGCAGCATGAAGTATTGCTCTGTCGACTTCGCGAGACCACGTGCGTAGAACAGCCCCAGCCCGGCGTTGTCGGAGGACCCGTAGGGGGATAGCGTTGTTCCCGAGACTCCGGGACGAAGTGCAGCCTGAATCGCCGCGGCGTCAGAGCCGAATCCGTGCATTGACTGAAGAGACTCTCGGACGCCAACGCCGCAATCAGCGATCCCAATCGAGACACGCTTGGCCTTCTTGTAGTGTTGGACGCTCAGCCCGCGCCCGCTCCGCAGGTGTCGCCGGCCGTTCCCTGAGCACGCACGCCGAGGGTGCGAAGCGACGCCCCCGTCGATAGCTTGACCATCAAGCACCGACGGGGGCGTCTCCTCTTCCAGGGAAAACCGAAGGAGGAGATCATGCTTTCGCCCAGCGTTCTGTCGGACGCCAGGCTCTACGAGCTGCTGCTGAAATTCGATGGCGATCTCGCCGCTCGCGCCCGCCGTCATGGGTGCCGCTGCGGCGGCGTGCTGCACCGCGCCGACTACGCCCGCAAGCCACAAGGCGCACTCTCGCCGCTGCCAGCCGGCTACGAGTCGCGCTTCAGCTTCTGCTGCGCCCACGACGGCTGCCGTCAGCGCACGACGCCGGCGTCGATCCGCTACCTGGGGCGCAAGGTGTACCTCGGCGTCGTCGTGGTGCTGGTCACCGCGATGCGGCGCGGCGGCGGGAGCGTCGGCGAGCTCTGCGCGCAGCTCGGCGTGAGCCGGCGGACGGTCGCGCGGTGGCGCCGGTGGTGGCAGACGGCGTTCGCGACGAGCGCGTTCTGGCAGGCGGCGCGCGGCCTGCTCGCGGGCGCGATCGCGATCGAGGCGCTGCCGGGCTCGCTACTCGCGCGCTTCGACGCGCCCGACGAGCGCGATCGGCTGATTCGGCTGCTCGACTTCATCAAGCCGGTGACGACGAGCGCCTGGGCCCATTGGGAGGGCATTTCGATGGGCCGTTGAGATCCGCAGAAGACGCTCGTCGACCCATCCGAGCGAGGTCTTGTAAGGGATCTGCGACCTCGCGATGACGGCGCGAGGGAGAACGGAGCGTCCGATGAGCGAAGGACGGCGTGGAAGCCTCCACGACCGGTGGGCACAGTTGCGGTTTGCGATCGTCGGTCCGCTCTTGGCGTCGCCGCCGCCGCGCGGCGAGCTGCGCGAGGCGCTCGATGCCTTGGCGGCGCGGACGTGGATCCACCCGGTGAGCGGCGCGCCGGTGTGCTTCTCGGCCTCGACGATCGAGACGTGGCTCTACCGCGCCCTCGGCGGCGGCGGCGATCCGATCGGTGTGCTTCGCAAGAAGGTGCGCAAGGACGCCGGCGTGCAGTCGTCGATCACGAGCGCGATGCGCGAGTCGCTGCGCGCGCAGCACAAGGACCACCCGAGGTGGAGCTATCAGCTGCACTACGACAACCTCGTCGTGCAGTGCGAAGAGCACGAAGAGAAGGTCGGCGAGGCGCCGAGCTACTCGACGGTGCGTCGCTTCATGAAGGTCAACGGACTCTTCAAGCAGCGTCGGATTCCGAGCCCCAAGAGCCCCGGCGCGGTGCGCGCGAGGGAGCGCCTCGAGTCGACCGAGGTGCGCAGCTACGAGGTGACGCACGTCCACGGGCTCTGGCACACGGACTTCCACCAGGGCTCTCTGAAGGTGCGCACCCGCAAGGGCGAGTGGAGCGCGCCGCAACTGCTCGCCTTCCTCGACGACCGCTCGCGCGTCTGCTGCCACGCCCAATGGTACCTCGACGTCGAGACCGAGAGCTTCGTGCACGGTCTTCGTCAGGGCATCCAGAAGCGCGGGCTGCCGCGCACGCTGATGTCGGACGAGGGCTCCGCGATGCGGGCCGCCGAGACGCAGGCCGGCCTCGGCGATCTGTCGATCCTGTGGTGGCCGACGCTCCCGTACAGCCCATACCAGAATGGCAAGCAGGAGAACTTCTGGTCTCACGTCGAGGGGCGTCTGCTCGCGATGCTCGAAGGGGCCTTGGAGCTCACGCTCGCGCAGCTCAACGAGGCGACGCAGGCGTGGGTCGAGCTCGAGTACAACCGCAAGGTCCATTCCGAGATCGGCGTCGCGCCCGTCCAGCGGATGATCGACGGACCGAGCGTCGTGCGGCCGTCTCCCTCGCCCGACGAGCTGCGTCGCGCCTTCCGGATGAAGGAGCGGCGCACGCAGCGACGCAGCGACGGCACCGTGTCGATCGAGGCGGTGCGCTTCGAGGTCCCCTCACGCCTGCGACACCTCGAGCACCTCGAGGTCCGCTACGCGCGCTGGGATCTCTCGAGCGTGGACATCGTCGATCCGCGCGACGGCAAGGTCGTGCTCGCGACGATGTACCCGCTCGACAAGGCGCGAAACGCGGACGGCGTGCGCCGCCCGCTCGAACCGAGCGTCACGGCGGCGGCCGCCGTCGCGCCGACGAAGCCCGCGGGCGTCGCGCCGCTGCTCCAGAAGCTCATCGCCGACTACCGCGCGACGGGCCTGCCGCCCGCCTACCTGCCGAAGCACGACCTGCACCAACCACTCGACGAAGAGGACTGACGACCATGAAGACTCCCCCCGTCATCAACCCCGCGACGCTCCTCTCGCTCTACGGCCTCAAGTGGCACCCATTCGCGCCGGGCCTCCCGGTCGAGGGGCTGCACTGCGCGCCTCGCATCGAGAGCTTCGTGCGCCGCTGCGAGGGCTACCTGCGCGAAGGCGGCTTCTCGATGATCACCGCCCTGCCGGGCGCAGGAAAGTCCAGCGCGCTGCGCATCATCGACGAACGACTCTCGCGCATGCGCGACGTCGTCGTCCGCCCGATGACCCACCCGCAGAGCGGGCTCGCCGACTTCTACCGAGAGCTCGGCGATCTCTTCGGCGTGACGCTCTCGGCCCACAATCGCTGGGGGGGCTTCAAGGCCATCCGCGAGAAGTGGCGCGCGCACGCGGACACGACGCTCGTGCGCCCCGTGCTCGTCGTCGACGAAGCGCAGGAGATGCAACCGGTCGTCCTCAACGAGCTTCGCCTGCTCACCAGTCGCGACTACGACTCACGCACGCTGCTCTTCGTGATCCTCGTTGGCGACGATCGCCTCGTCGCCAAGCTCCAGTCCGAGGACATGCTGCCGCTCAAGAGCCGGATCCGCACGCATCTGCGGCTCGATCTCGCGACGCCGAGCGAGCTCGCCGACTGCATGCGGCACGTGCTCGACGCCGCGGGCAACGCGCAGCTGATGACGCCGACGCTCATCACGACGCTCTGCGAGCACGCCGGCGGGAGCTTCCGCACCATGATGCAGATGGGCTACGACCTGCTCGCGCTCGCCGCCGAGCGCGACGCGCGACAGATCGACGACAAGCTCTTCTTCGAGCTCTTCGCGCTGCCGCCCACGCCCAACGCGCCGAAGGGAAAGCCCGGCGCGGCGCGCAGCCCGGCGCCCCGAGCATGACCGCGCTGCCCGTACGGCGCGCCTTCGATCTCGACCTGCAGCCCGAAGAGCGGCGTTGGCTCATCGAGGGGCTCTGGTCCGCCGAAGCCGTCGGCATCGTCGGCGGCGAGCCGAAGTGCTGCAAGTCCTTCCTCGCGCTCGACATGGCCGTCGCCGTCGCCTCCGGCGCGCCGTGCCTGCGCCGCTTCCCCGTCGTCCGACGCGGGGCGGTGCTGCTCTTCGCGGCCGAGGACTCGCTCGTCGTCGTGCGTCGGCGGCTGTGCGGCATCGCCGCCGCCGCTGGCCTCGACCTCGAGGCGCTCGACATCCACGTCATCGTCGCCCCCGTGGTCCGCCTGGACGTCGAGCTCGATCAGCGTCGGCTCGAGGAGACGGTCCGCGCGCTGCGACCGGCGCTGCTCGTGCTCGACCCCTTCGTGCGCTTGCATCGCATCGACGAGAACGTCTCGGCGGACGTCGCGCCCCTGCTCGACTACCTCCGCGGGCTGCAGCGTCGACATCAGGTTGCCGTCGTCCTCGTGCATCATGCGAGGAAGGGCGCCGCGCACCTGCGCGCCGGGCAGGCGCTGCGCGGCAGCTCGGAGCTGCACGCCTGGGGCGACTCCAACCTCTACCTGCGGCGCAACTCCGATGATGCGCTCTCGCTCACCGTCGAACACCGCGCCGCCGCGTCCGTCGACGGCCTGATGCTCGCCCTCGCCACCGAGGGTGACGCGCTCGCCCTGCGCGTCGTCGACAGCGCGGCGCCGCAGCCCGTGACACCGGCGACGCTCTCGCCGCTCGAGCGCGTCGAGCGCATCCTCGGCGAGGCCACCGCGCCATTGGCCCAGCGCGAGATCCGTGACCTCGCGAAGATCCGCGCCGCGAGCGTAAGCGATGCGCTCACCGCGCTCGTCGCCGACGGGCGCGTCGAGCGCGTCGACGGCCGATATCGCCTGCTCCGACGCTGAGCATTCCCCTTTTCCATTCCCGCATCCCTTGGCGTTGTCGGGAACGGGAACGGGAACCGGGGGGCCCGATTGCGAGGAGGTCCGCCGCGTCCGCCTCAGGCTCGAACCTACGCGCCGCCGAGACGATCGCACGGACGCTACCGCGTCGATGCGTGTCCGTCTGGCCGCCGGAGTGTGCGGCGATTCCCCCGGAAAGCGTGACCAGGCCTAACGCGGAATGCGTGCTCACGCTCACGAGGTACTGAGCACTCTCTATCAGCTCGGGAACACGAAGAATGGCTCCAAGGTCTCCGACAAGTTTGCTGAGGTCGGACTGCTTCTTGACGTGCTGAAGCGCGACGAACCGCCCCGCCTCCTCGTGCTCCTCGATCGGTGGAGCTTCGGAGGATGGGATGAACTGAAACAGGCCCAGTCGAGCGGCGTATGCGGCACCGGCGCAGCGCATGTTCTCGCAGACGATCTCGACGCCTCGCCCCCGCCAGTAGACGCCCCAGGCCGCTATCATCGCCAACGCGAAGGGCTCGAAGCGCGTGTTCTTCGGGTGAAACGACAAGACGATGCGCTCTGGAGTCGCCGAGGGAAAGAAGCTTTGATGCTCGAGGAAGTGGCGAATCGTGTGGATCCGAACTGCAGTCGGGAGGTTGATCCGCAACACGACGTCGCTAGTCATCTACGCCACCAGCTCCCTCACCACGGCCTCGACCAACCTCGCGGCCGTCGCCTCCTTCGCCTTCAGCTTGTCCTCGAGCTCGTCGCAGAGCTTCATGAGAGCGTCGACCCTCGCGACGATGCGACGTTGCTCCTCGAGGGGTGGAACCGGCACGACGATGCTCTTGTGCAGGCTCGTGTTGTAACCGGGGCTGGTCCCGCCTCGGATGTTGCCCATAACCTGTGCGCGAACGACCGTGCTGCCCCACAGCCAGGTGACGAGCACCTCGGGAAGCATGAGTCGACGTTCGAGCCGAACCCGGAGAATGTGTCCGGTCATTCGCCAGTCGTTCACATACTCCGGCGCCACGCACACCTTTCCCGTCGTCGCGCCCGAACGTGCAAACAACAGGTCCCCCGCGTTCACGTCGTACCTGGACAGCGCGGCCGCCTTTCCCGGGCTCACGTAGTACAGTCCCTCTCTCGTGAAGCCTGTGCCGGTTAGGTTCCCGACGGCAATCACGGGAACGCCCTTATCCACGAAGTCCGCGCGATGAAGCTGCGCACCGAACGGGCCGGTCTGAACGGGGTTCTCGGCGTCTTCACCAAGGTTGCCAAGCAACTCCCAGCTCCAGCCGGGCGGTAGCTCGTGCGGTCCGTCAGAGCACAGAGGCGGGGCAGTTCCGCCGAGCGCCGCGCGAATCTCGCGGTGCTTCGCTTCTAGGGCCGGAGCAGCGGGAGTATCAGAAGCCGCCCGCGACGTTAGCCAGCCTCTCGAGGCCGCGTTCATGATGCTCAACCGCAACTCTTCAACGGCGCCGTGTTGCCCGAGGAGCACTTCCATGTGCTCCGCGACCCTCCGCCACGAACCTGCGATGTTTTCGGTTCCTTCGGCTGTCGCCAGCGACTCCAGAGCCGCCCCCCGGAACCGGGTCTGCAACTCCTGCTTC
>CAIXWQ010000032.1 GCA_903923175.1 uncultured delta proteobacterium
CGCCCCGCGCCCCGCGCCCCGCGCCCCGCGCCCCTGCGCGTGCGGGCGATGCCGTCGGTGATGGTGTGCGACGGCAGCGTGGTGCCGACGTCGATGGGCGCGAACCCGCAGATCACCATCATGGCGCTCGCCGCGCGCGCGGCCGAGCGGCTCGCCGCGCGCCTCGCGTAGGGCCACGCGTGAAGCCGCGCGTGCGTCGACGCGGGCGCGCCTTCAGCCGCGCGGGCCGTACACGAACGCGAGCGGGAAGCGCTCGGCGCGCGCCGCCTCGTGGATGGCGTCGATGCGCCGCTCGGCCGCGCGGCGCGCGCAGGTGCCGACGCGGGCCCGGCCGCACTCGTGCACGCGGTGCATGGAGTAGAGCGCCTGCAGCGGCGAGAGCGCGAGGTGCCGCTCGAAGGCCCAGGTGACGAAGGCCATGGGCGTCACGTCGTCGTTCAGGGCGACGACGTCGACGAGGGCGTCGTCGGCGAGCCCGGCGGGGTGGCCGACCCGCGGCGACGGCGGCTCGGGGTCGAACGCCGCGGGATCGAGCGCGCGGCGGGCGAGCACCGCGTCGACGACCGCGCCCGCGCCGACGAGGCCGGCGAGCAGATCACCCACCGTCAGCGTCGCGCCCAGCGAGACCGCGTAGGGGAGCAGCCGCCGAGGCTGCGACACGGCGCCGAGCAGCCCGCGCGCGAGCTCGCCGATCGGGCGCTTCCCCTGCCGCGCCCAGGCCCGCCGCCACGCGCGGGCGTAGGCCTCCTTCGCGCGCGCGCTCCACTGGTCGGCGTCGCCGCGCTCCTCGGACGCCGCGAGCACGTGGCGCAGCTCGGCCTCCTCGGGCACCGGCCCGTCGCAGCGGTGGATGGCCGGGATGGCCGGGATGGCCGGATCGCACAGCAGCGCGAGCAGCAGCGCCTCGGGGAGCATCACGTCGTGCAGCTGCGCGCGCGAGAGCGCGGCGGCGGTCGCGAGCGCGGCGCCGACGGCGGCGGTCGTCTGGGGGACGGGGGGCATCGGCGCGGTCGCGACATCTTGCGCCGCGGCGGCGCGCGGCTCCAGACGGCGGGCGAGCGGCCTGTCAGCGCACGGGCGTCGGCGCGGGCGGGTTCGTCCAGAGCGCGGCGAGCCGCGACGAGAGCGCGCGCAGGTCGACGTGGAGCGCCACCGCGCGCGAGAGCAGGTCGTCGTCGTCGAGGGGGCCCGGCTCTGCGTCGTCCGCGTCGGCGCCGTCGGCCCCGAGCGCGTTCGCGTCCGCGCAGCAGCGGAAGCCGATCGAGTAATCGTAGTAGTGCCCCGCGTGGGTGCCGGTGACGTACTCGCAGCCGAGGCCGTTGGTCTTCACGTCGAGGTAGTAGCCGCCGTGGAAGCGCGCGTCGGCCGCCCACTCGTGCAGGTTGCCGACCATGTCGTACACGCCGAGCTCGTTGGTGCAGGCGGCGGCGCTCCCCGTCTTCTCGAGGGTGTTGGGCACCTGGTTGAGCCGCGGATCGTTCAGGCCGTCGTAGGAGAACGCCTTGCTCGCCGGGTAGAGCGTGACGTTCGGCGTGGTGCGGTTGGTGTCGACGCACATCCCCGCGACGTAGTCGTCGCCGTAGGGGAACTTGGTCTGCGCCGCCCCCTTGCACGCGCTCTCCCACTCGCGCGGCGCGCAGAGGCGCTTGCCCGCGTTGCGGCAGGCGGACTTCGCCTCGCGATACGAGATGTGCCCCTGCGGCACGACGCCGGCGCGCGAGACGGCCCGCACGCGGTGGCCGTTGGGCGGCGCGTAGGGCGACCACGGGATCTCGCCGCCGCCATAGAGCATCTCGACGAGCGAGGCCTCCCAGCGATCGACGCAGCTGTCGCCGACCCTCGCCATCTCGCGCGGGCAGCCGCTCGCGCGGGTCGCCGCGGCGCTCGCCGGGGTCGCCACGAAGGGGGCCGCGAGCGAGACGAGCAGCGCCGCACAGGCTGCGCGCGAGGCGCTGCGTGACGGAGGCGGGCCGTGCATCGGGTCGAACCGGTCAGCACGATGGGTGCCTGGACGAGCCCGCGCCGCGGCGACGTATCGAGAGCGCGAGGATCCGCGCGATCCGGCGGAGATCCGGCAACGTCGCGGCTGCGAGGGCGAGGGGCTCGCACCTCGGGCCCGTGGCTGGCGCGACGCACGGGCGCGGCGCTCGGGACGCGCGAGCGGCGGCGACGCTCTCCGGTCTGACTGGAATCCGGTGCAGCCAGGAAGGAAATTGCCGAGGCAGCGCGCGACGCGAGGGCGCGCCGAGCGAGCCTGCCCCGCTTCCCCGACGCGCGTCGCGGCGCGATTCGCGAGGTGCGTCTCGGGGGACGCGCGGAGCCCGAGCGAGCGACGGTCCGCACGCGCCACACGCGGAGCGCACGCGGACCGCACGC
>CAIXWQ010000033.1 GCA_903923175.1 uncultured delta proteobacterium
ACGCGCGCCGCGTGCGCGTGGGCGGCGTCGCAGGCGCACTCGCACGCGCGCCCGGCTCGGTCATGGCGCGAGCGGCTGCAGCAGCGCCTTGCCGCGCGCGAGCTTGGCGCCGAGATCGAGCGCGGAGCGCATGCCGCGCGCGTCGGCGACCCCCTTGCCGGCGAGGTCGTACGCCGTGCCGTGATCCACGCTGGTGCGCACGATCGGCAGCCCGAGCGTGACGTTCACCGCGTCGCCGAACGCGACCAGCTTCGAGGGGATGGTGGCCTGATCGTGGTACATCGCGACGCACGCCGCGAAGGCGCGCTCGCGCACGCAGCGCCGGATGGCCGACTCGGCCGGCAGCGGCCCGACGAGCGCCCGCGTGCTGCCGATCGCGTGCAGCCTCGCGCGCGCGTCGGCGATCCCGGGCGTGATCGTGGTCTGCTCTTCCAAGCCCAGTAGCCCGCCTTCGCCCGCGTGCGGGTTGAGCGCGAGGACCGCGACGGCGAGGGACCTTCGCGCGTCCTGCGCGTCCGACGGCTCTCGCGCCTGGAGCGCGTCGATGAGCCGCGCCGTCCAGAACGCGGCGCGCGCGACGTCGTGCGCGCGCAGGCGCGAGGGGACGTCGGCGATCGACAGGTGCGTGGTGGCGAGCGTGATCGTCAGCGCGTCGGCGACGAACGCCATGATCGTCTCGTAGCCGCCGAGCCGCGCGCCGAGGTACTCGGTGTGCCCGAGGAAGCCCACGCTCCCCGGCGCGCCCGACTCGACGATCGCGTGCTTGGAGACGGGCGCGGTCACCAGCGCGTCGGCCTCGCCGCGGGCCACGGCGTCGCACGCCGCGTCGATCCACGCGAGCTGCGCGGCGCCCGCCTCGCGTGTCGGCGCGCCCGGCCGCAGCGAGGCTTCGCCGAGCGGCAGCCCGACCTGCACGACCGGCAGCCCGTGCGAGACGCCGCGCGCCTCTTCGAGCGAGCGCACTTCGACGACGTCCGCCGCGCTCGCGCCGATGGCCGCCGCGCGCGCGCGCAGCAGCGCCACGTCGCCGAACGCGACCACGCGGTACGGAGCGCCGTCGCGCTGCGCGTCGAGCGCGGCGCGCAGCGAGACCTCGGCGCCGATGCCGCCGGGGCACCCGAGCGACACGGCGAGCAGGGGCGTGGGCGATTCCGCGGGCTCTTTCACGCTTCGAAGGTTAGCGCGGCTCGGCGCCCTTGCGCGTCTTCGAATCGGGGAGCGTCGGCAGGATCTCGGCGGCGCGGGCGAGCAGCGCGGCCTCGTCGTTGCGCGCCGGTTCCTCGACGACCTCGTCGAGCAGCCGCTCGAGCAGCATGCCGAGCTTGGGCCCCGGCGGCATCCCGAGCCGCTGCATGAGCAGCTTGCCGTCGACGCGCAGGTCGCGCACCGAGAGCGCCTCGCCGCGCGCGAGGATCTCGGCGACGCGCCCCTTGAGCGACGCGAGCGCCGCCAGATCGGGCTCGCGGTCGCGATCCTTGCCGCGCAGATCGGCCTCGTTGAGCGCGTAGAGATCCTCGAGCCGCTCGCGCCCGATGCGCTGCACCCAGCGGCGCACGGCGGCGTCGGTCCAGTCGGGCGCGTAGCAGACGAGGTGGTGGCGCACGAGGTGCGAGATGCGCTGGCGCTCGTCGGTCGAGAAGCGCAGGCGCGCGAGCAGCGGCTCGACGATCTCCGCCCCCATGCGCTCGTGCTCGTAGAAGGTGAAGTCCTGCGTCTTGTCGCTGAAGGCGCGCGACTTCGGCTTGCCGACGTCGTGCAGCAGGGCCGAGAGGCGCAGGATCGGATCGCCGGCGCAGGCGTCGACGCACGCGAGCGCGTGCTGCCAGACGTCGTAGCGGTGCCACTTGTTCTGCGCGCAGCCGACCTGCGGCAGCAGCTCGGGCGCGCTCACCTCGAGTAGCCCGTGCTCGCGCATCACCTCGAAGGCGCGCGACGGGCGCTTCGCCTTCATGGCCTTCACCCACTCCTCGCGCACGCGCTCCGCCGACACCTTGCGGTAGGTGTCGAGCGACGGGCGGATGGCCGCGGCCGTCTTCGGATCGAGCTCGAATTCGAGGCTCGCGACGAACCGCGCCGCCCGCAGCGCGCGCAGGCCGTCCTCGGCGAACCGCTCCGACGCCTCGCCCACCGCGCGCAGCACCTTACGCCGCAGATCGCCGCGCCCGTCGAAGGGGTCGATGAGCATCGCGTCGCCGCTGGCGAGCGGATCGAGCGCGATCGCGTTGACCGTGAAGTCGCGCCGCGCGAGGTCGGCCACGATGTCGTCGACGAAGACCACCGCGTCGGGGCGCCGGCCGTCGCTGTAGGTCGTCTCGCCGCGCAGCGTGGTGACCTCGTAGGCGTCGCCGTGCGGCTTGCCCGCGTGGGGCATGTGCACGGTGACCGTGCCGTGCTGGATGCCGGTCGGGATGACGTGCTGGAAGCAGCGCATCACCTGCTTCGGGTGCGCGCTGGTCGCCACGTCCCAGTCGGCCACCGCGGCGCCGCGGATGAGATCGCGCACGCAGCCGCCCACGATCCAGCTGCGAAAGCCCTTCTCGCGCAGGCGCGCGCAGAGGTCGAGCAGGGCCTTCGGGATCGTCGAGACGTCGGGGGCGCTCACCGCTCCGTGTCTACGGCGGCGCGCCCGTGCTCGCAACGCGCTCGCGCGCCGGCGGGGGCGCCCAGCGCGCGTCGTCCGTTTTGCCCCCGGCCCGGATCGCGCAGGCTCGACCGCATGAACAGCATCAAGGCGCCCGCGCTCCAGGTGCTCTACTGCGGCAACGGCTGGCCCGCGCTGGTGGACCACGTCCGCGCGGCGCTCGCCGAGCTCGGCGTCGTGGCCGACGTGCGCCAGCACGCGCGCGAGCGCCCGCTCTCGGAGCAGCTCGCCGAGATCGACGTCGCGCTCCCCTCGAACTCGTTCTTCGGCGAGGCGGAGCTCGCCGGGGCGCCGCGCTTGCGCCTGCTACAGCAGCCCGCCGTCGGCCACGAGACCATCGATCTCGCGGCCGCGCGCGCGCGCGGCGTGCCGGTG
>CAIXWQ010000034.1 GCA_903923175.1 uncultured delta proteobacterium
ACGTCGCCGCGACGATGCGCGAGCCTCGCCGCGATCACGCCCTCGTGCCCCTGTCGAACGGCAAGGTGCTCGTCGCGGGCGGCAACTCGGGCTCCACCAACGCGTCGGGGGCGGAGCTCTACGATCCCGCGACCGACTCGTTCTCGTCGGTGGCCCCGCTCCCGCTGGCGCTCCCCATGCTCGCGGGGGTCGCCATCGGCAGTCGCGCGCTCGTCGCGTACGAGACGTCCGCGTACGTGTACGACGCGGCGCTCGACGCCTGGGCGTCCTATCCGCCGCCCAGCTACGGCAGCACGGTGACCAAGCTCGCCAACGGCAAGGTCCTCTTCGCCTTCGGCTACACGGACACGCACGCGGCGATCTTCGATCCGGCGACGAACGGCTGGTCGGTCGCCGCCTCGGCGCATGTCGCGCGCATGCGGCCCTCGAGCACGCTCTTGACGTCGGGCAAGGTGCTCTTCACCGGGGGCGACACGCTGGCCGGGGGCGCGCTCTCGAGCGCCGAGATCTACGATCCGATCGGCGACACGTGGACCACCGTCGGCTCGACGGCGGTCGGCCGGAAGTTCCACGGCGCCGCGCTGCTGCCGTCCGGGAGGGCGCTCGTCGTCGGCGGCACCGACGCCGCGGGGGTCCAGCTGACGAGCGCCGAGATCTTCGATCCTGCCACGGGCGCCTGGTCGGGCGCCGCTTCGACCGCGTACGCCTCGACGGCGCCATCGGCGATCGCGCTCACCACCGGCCGCGTGCTCCTCGCCGGCCCCGCGGCCGGCTCGCAGGTCTACGACGAGCCGACCGACCGCTGGCTCGAGGCCGGCGCGCCCTCGTTCGGGCGCGCGTTCTTCGGCGCGGCGCGGCTCGCCAGCGGCGCGGTGCTCGTGACGGGCGGCGACGCGGGGGCGGTCACGCTCGCCGTCGGCGAGATCTTCACGCCGCTCGCCAACGGCGCCGGGTGCGCGCAGGCCGGCCAGTGCGGCTCGGCCGTGTGCATCGACGCGCTCTGCTGCAACGTCGCGTGCGCGGGCGCCTGCGCCGCTTGCGACGTCGCCGGCAAGCAGGGGACCTGCACGGCGCTCACGGGTGAGCCGCACGTCGGTCGCTCCTGCGGCGGCTACGCGTGCAATGCCGGCGCCTGCCGGCCGAGCTGCTCGGGCGACGGCGACTGCGACTCGACGCACTACTGCGCGGGCAACGCGTGCGTCCCGAAGAAGGCGCCCGGCGCGGGCTGCAGCGGCGCGAGCCAGTGCGGGAGCGGCTTCTGCACCGACTCGGTCTGCTGCGACGGCGCGTGCGGCGACCCGTGCGCCGGCTGCGACGTGAGCGGGCACGCCGGCGTGTGCTGGCCGGTGCTCGGCGCGCCGCACGGAGCGCGCGCGGCCTGCGCGGGGGTCGGCCTCGGCACGACCTGCGGCCCGGCGTGCGACGGCAAGACCACCACACGCTGCTCCTACGCCCCCGCGACGACCTTCTGCGGCGCCACCGCCTGCGCGGCGGGCCACGAGACGCACGCGAGCCTCTGCGACGGCGCGGGCAGCTGCAACGACGCGGCGAAATCGTGCGGCGCCTACGCGTGCGGCGCGACCGCGTGCAGGCTCGAGTGCGCGACCGACGCGGAGTGCGCCGCGGGGCACTACTGCAAGGCCCCGGCGTGCGTGCCGATCGAGGGGCTCGGCGCGGCCTGCACCGGCGACGCCGCATGCCAGACCGGCTTCTGCGTCGACGGCGTCTGCTGCGCGACCGCGGCGTGCCCCGGCGGCAGCACCTGCGCGAGCGCGCTCCACGCGGGGACGTGCTCGAAGGAGCCCGGCAGCGCCTGCCTGCTCGGCGACGAGTGCGGCGGCGGGCTGTGCGTCGACGGGGTGTGCTGCGATCGCGTCTGCGACGGCCAGTGCGAGGCGTGCGACGCGCCCGGGGCGCGCGGCAAGTGCCAGGGGATCACGGGCGCGCCGCACGGCAAGCGCCCCGCGTGCGCGGACGGCGGCGGCGACCCGTGCAAGGCGAGGAGCTGCGCCGGGGCCGTCGATGCGACGACCTGCGCCGGCTACGTCGGGGGGCTCACGACCACCTGCGCCGCGCCGAGCTGCAGCGGCGCGAGCTTCACCGGAGACGCGCGGTGCGACGGCGCCGGCGCGTGCAAGGCTCCCGCGGCGATCTCGTGCGCGCCGTACGCCTGCGACGACGTCGGCTGCCTCGGCGCGTGCCGCGTCGACGCGCAGTGCAGCGCCGACGCGGAGTGCGTCGACGGCACGTGCGTCCCCAAGGGGGCGCGCTGCAAGGACGCGGTGACCGCGCTCTCGGAGAGCAAGGTCGAGACGCCGTGCGCACCGTACCGCTGCGGCACCACGGGCACCTGCCTGAAGGTGTGCGCGACCTCCGACGACTGCGCGCCTGGCGTCCTCTGCAGCGTCGCCACGCAGACCTGCGGCGACGGCGCCGGCGCGACCGCCGACACCTCCGGCTGCCAGGCGGGCGGCGCGCGCGCGGGCGAAGGGGAGCTTCGCGCGCCGCTCGCACTCGCCACGCTCGCCCTGCTCGGCGCGCTCGCGACCCGCGGCGCGCGGCGGAGGCGACACGGCCGGTAGCGCGCACCCGGGAGGTCGCGCGAGGGGGCCCCGCGCGAGACGCCCCTGCCCGTTCGTGCGATCGTGGCCGGATGCGCCGCACCTCCCGAACGCCGTGCCTCGCCGCGCCGCGGCTCGGGCCGGCAGGCGCGAGGCCACGCTAGATGGGCCTCTTCGACTGGCGCAGGAAGAAGCCGACCCCGTCGGCGCCGCCGCCGCCGGAGCCCGAGCGCGCGCGCGACGGGATCTCTCCGCTCTGGTCGACGCTCTACCCCGCGACGCGCGGCCAGAGCACGCGGCCGCCGCCGCCGAGCCCCGGCGCGAACGCGATCGCCACCAAGGGCGCCCAGCCAGCGCGGCCCGCCCAACCCGCGCGGCCCCCGCAGCCAGCGGAGATCCTCCCGCCGCCGCCGATCCCGGTCGCGCTGCTCGCAGAGCTGTCCGCCAGCGCCGGCGAGGAGATCTTCATGGCGGAGCCGATCCCTTCGCCGGAGCCTCCGCCCGAGCTGCGGCGGATGGTCACCGGCCCGCCGCCGCGCTTCGTCCCCGGGATGTTCGACGCGCCCGCGGTCACGGTCTCGCGCGTCCGGTCGATCACCGACGCGCCCCCCGCGCCGCGGGCCGAGCCGCCCGCCGCCGAGCCGCGCGTCGAGCGCGACG
>CAIXWQ010000035.1 GCA_903923175.1 uncultured delta proteobacterium
CGTCGCGGCGATGGCGTCGCGCTCGGCCTCGAGCCAGTCGATCTGCGCGGCGGCGAGCTCGTACTTGCCGGCGTTGAACAGCGCCTCCGCCAGGCGTGCGGCCGCGACCACGTGCGCCGGGAGCGTCTCGGGGGTCGGCGGCGCCTCGTCGAGCTGCGCGGCGAGCCGCGCGAGCTGCTCGTGGTTGCCGACGCGCACGCTCGCGCCCGCCGCGTCCCCCGCAGCGCGGTACCAGAGCGGCGAGCGGCGCGGCAGCTTGCGCATCGCCTCGATCGCGCAGGTCTCGGCGTCGTCGAATTCGTGGCGCCACCAGTGCGCCTCGGCCTGCAGCAGCCAGAGCGCGCCGAGCAGATCGCCGGAGACCGACGTCGCGATGCCGCGGCGCGCGCGCGCGAGCGAGCCCTCGAAGTCTCCGCCCTCGAGCGCGCGCTCCGAGGCGCGCCGCTGGTGCACGAGCGCGCGGCGGGCGTCGCCGCCTTGATCCCACTGGTCGGCGAGCACCGCCGACTGGCTCTCGCCGGCGCGCTCGAGCCACTCCGCCGCCCGCGCGTGGAGCTCCTTGCGCTCCTGGGGCGACAGGCGCGCGTAGAGCACGTCGCGCAGCGCGGCGTGCCGGAAGACGTACTCCTCCTCGCCGGCGAAGCGCCCGCGTCCGCGCCGCGTGACGAACTCGTGCGCCACCAGCTCGCCGAGCAGCTCCGAGGTCGGCCGCTGCCCCTCGGGCTCGCCCGCGATGGCGCGCACGGCGCCGCGCCAGAACACGTTGCCGAGCACGCTCGCCGCGCCCAGCACGCGGAAGTGCGCCTCGGGGAGCCGATCGAGGCGCGCCTCGAGGATGCGCTCGACCGACGTGAGCTGCTCGTCGCCGGTCGCCGCGGCGACGCCGCGCATGAGCTCCTCGAGGTGCAGGGCGTTGCCCGCCGCGAGCTCCACCAGGCGCGTCGCCTCGGCCGGGTCGAACGCCTCTCCGAGCACGCTGCTCACGAGCTTGGAGCTCGCCTTGCGCGTCACGCGGCCGAGCTCCATCTCGGTGACCGCGCGGCCGGCCCACAGCTTCGGGAAGAGCGTGCGCACGTCCGGTCGCGCGAGCGCGAGGAGCATCCAGGGGCGATCGCGCACGTTGCGGAGCGCGCCGTCGATCAGGCGGATCGAGGCGAGGTCGCCCCAGTGCATGTCCTCGAAGACGAGCAGCACCGGCCGCTCGTCGGACTCGGCGGTCAGCCAGTCCTCGAACGCGCGGCGGATCTGATCGCCCATGAGCATCGGATCCTGGCGGGCCGCGCGCAGCTCGGGCGCGTCCTCGTCCGAAAAGGGGACCGACGCGAGCTCGCCGAGGAAGACCGCGACGCGGTCGAGCGCGCTCGCCGACACGGTCCGCTCCACGCGCGCGCGCAGCTTCTGGCGCTGCACCGCGAGCGGCTCGCCGTCGAGGATGCCGGCGGTCGCGCGCAGGGCGAGCGCGAGCATCCGGAACGGCGCGCCGATCGACGCCGGATCGCCACGCCCGATCAGCAGCTGGTGGCCGGCGCCGCGCTCGCGCAGCTTGCGCAGGAATTCGTAGCGCAGGCGCGACTTGCCCACGCCCGCCGGCGCGGTGACCAGCACGGCGCGCGCGACCGGCTCGGCGACGCAAGCGTCCCACACGCCGCCGAGCGTGCCGAGCTCGCGCTCGCGTCCGACGCACGGGGTCGGCCGCCCGAGCAGCGTGCGCACCGGCTCGATCGGCACCCGCTCGAGCATCGCGCGCTGCGGCGGGCGCTCGGTCCATCGCGCGAACGTCGACTCGGTCAGCGCGTGCATCTCGGCGAGCACGGCCGCGCCGTCGGCCGGGCGGCTCGCGCGATCCTTCGCGAGCATGCGCGCGACGAGGGCGTCGAGCTCGGGCGGCAGCTCGGGGACGAGATCGATCACCCGCGGCGCCTCCTCGAAGAGGATCTTCGTGAGCAGCGCCATGATGTCGTGTCCCACGAAGGCCGGCCGCCCGGTGAGGCACTCGAAGAGCACACACCCGAGCGAGAAGACGTCGGCGCGCGCGTCGAGCTCCTTCACGCCGCGCGCCTGCTCCGGCGCGATGTAGCCGGGCGTGCCGAGCCAGACGCCGCTCTGGGTGTCGGGGCGCGACGGCGCCTCGTTGCGGGCGAGGCCGAAGTCGAGGATGCGCACCTGGTCGATGCGCTTGTCGAGCAGGAAGATGTTGGTCGGCTTGATGTCGCGGTGGACGACGCGGCGCGCGTGCGCGTGGGCCAGCGCGTCGGCGACGGCCGAGACGAACTTGATCGTCTCCGCGAGCGTGAGCGGCTCGCGCGCCAGGCGGTCGTGCAGGTCCTCGCCCTCGAGCCACTCCATGGCGAGCCACGGCTCGCCCGAGGCGGTGCGGCCGTGCCCGATGTAGCGGACGATCCCCGGGTGACGCAGCTCGTCGAGGAGCTGGGCCTCGCGCTCGAAGCGCTCGGGGTCACGCGCGGCCGCGCCGTGCAGCACCTTGACCGCGACCGTGGCTCCGGTCGCGAGATCGTTGGCGCGGAACACGCGACCCATGCCGCCAGAGCCAGCCTCGCGCTCGATGCGGAAGCGGTTCGCGATGACGTCTCCGGCGTTCATTCGGGACGAGGATTATCGCCCGGCGTCGTCGCGCCTTGCACCGGTTCCGGCGGGCCCGGCCGCCGCACGGCCAGACTGGAAACGTCCGCTGCAGGCGCACGGAGGTCAGGTGGCGCGCGCGCGCCCGAGCAGCCCCTCGATCTCCGCGACGAGCTCGTCGAGCTCGCCCTCGCGCGAGCACGGGGCGGCGATCGTCAGCACGCCCGAGCCGTCGCCGAAAACGGTCGCGACCCCTTCGTGCGCCTCGACGATCGCCTTGACGAGGATGGCGTCGGACGCGGCGACGCGGAGCGTCCGGGCGACGAGCCCTTCGCCGACCATGGGGGTGACCGCGCGCTTCGACACGAGGCGTCGGCTGCTACCACCCCCCGCGCGCGCTGGCGATCGAGATCCGCTCGCCGTCGGTCGACCAGCGGATGGCGCCGTCGCGATCGGTGCGCGCGTAGGCGACCCCGGCGGCGCGCAGCGTCGCGAGGGTGTTCGGGTGCGGGTGGCCGAAGCGGTTGCGCACGCCGCACGAGATGGCCGCGAAGCCGGGGGCGACGGCGTCGAGGAACGCGCGCGTGGTGCTGGTGCGCGAGCCGTGGTGACCGATCTTGAGCACGTCGGCGCGGAGGCCCGCCGGGCCGTGCGTGCGCAGGAGCGCGGCCTCCGCGCCGTGCTCCGCGTCGCCCACGAGCAGCGCGCGACGTCGCCCGAAGCCGATCCGGACCACGAGCGAGTTGTCGTTCGCGCCGCGATCGCGGTCGAACGAGGGGCACGGCGAGAGGATCTCGAACCGCGCCCCGCCGAGCGTCCGCGAAGGGCCGCACAGCTCGGCCGGGCGCACCACGCGCCCGCCCCGGCGACGCACGTCGGCGAGCAGCGAGAGGTACGGCCCGGGCCCGTGCGCCGCGCCCCCCGCCTCCCCTTCGCCCGTGTCCCACAGCTCCGCGACCGTCAGTCCGGGGAGCGCGCTCGCGAGCCCGCCGAAGTGGTCCGGGTGCGGGTGGGTCAGGATCGCGACGTCGAGCCGCGCCCGTCGTCGCGCGGCGAGCACGGGGGCGACGATCGCGCGCCCGGGGTCGAACGGCGAGCCGACCTCGCCGCCACCGTCGACGAGCACCGCCGAGCCGTCCGGGAGGTCGATGAGCGCCGAGTCGCCCTGACCGACGTCGAGGAACGTGATCCGCAGCTCGCCTCGCGGAGCGCCCGCGCGCCGCAGGGCCCCCTCCGCGAGCAGCAGCGCGACGGCCGCGAGCGCCAGCGAGAGCGCCGCTCGCCGCGCCGTGTTCGCCGCCGCGTACAGCACGATCGCGACGGCGATCACGATCGCGAGCTCCCAGGCGTCGGGGGTGGGCACGGGAAGCGCGGAGAGCGAAGAGGCCCCCCGCGCGACCGCGCGCAGCGCGACGATCGCCCCCGCCGCGACGCGGCCGATCAGCCGCGCGATCGGCGCCAACGAGGGCGCCGCCCCGGCGCACGCACCGGCCACCGCGGCCGCGTTGGCGAGTGGCAACGCGGCGAGCTCGCCGATCGGCACCGCCACGAGGTTCGCGAGCAG
>CAIXWQ010000036.1 GCA_903923175.1 uncultured delta proteobacterium
CCGCTGCGCCGGCCGACGCATCGTCCGCTGCGCCCGCTTCGTCCTCTGCGTCCGCTCCCACTGCGCCGGCTTCGTCCTCCGCGGTGCGCGGCGTCGCGCCCGCGGACGGCGCCGCGCGCCCCGAGGCTCGGCCCCGCGCGGCCTTCGATCTCTCGGCCTCGGCGGCGCTCGGCGTCCACGGAAACGCCGCGGGCCTCGGCGGCGAGATCGGTGCTCGCTGGTCGGTCGCGCGCTCGCTCTGGCTCCTCGGCCTCGGCTCCGCGATGCTCGGCGACATGGAGGTCGCGCAGGCGACCTCGCGCACGCTGCGGCTCTCCGCCGGCGCTGCGTGGCAGCCGATCGCGGCGCGGGACCCGCAGCCGTTCGGCCTCGGGCTCGCGCTCACCATCGGCGGCGCGCGCCACGCGCTCAACCGCACCGTGGTAGGCGTCGCGCCGGTGAACGCCGACCGCTGGATCGGCGTCGGCGCGCTGCGTGTGGAGCTGACGTGGTGGTTCCTGCGACAGACGGCGCTGGTGTCGTCGCTCGGCGCCGAGGTCGCGTTCGGCGCCACCCACGTGCTCGTCGACGGCCGCACGGCCGAGACGATCCCGCTCGTTCGCGGCCTGCTCGGGCTCGGCGTGCGCTCGCAGTTCTAGCGGGGCGCCCCGCGGATCCGCCCCGAAGCCCTCGCGCAGCCGGCGAACGCAGTTCCAGTCGGGCGGATCTCCGCCCGGCCACGGCGCGCGGTCGCCTGATCCGGCGCGCGCGGGGGTACGATTCCGACGTGCCCCCCACCCCGACCGGCAAGCTCGTGCGCTTGGTCCCTCGCGAGGGCGAGGGGGCTGGCTTCACGGGCGGCGCGGGCGGCGCGGGCGGCGCGTCGGCGCCGGTCGAGGGCCCGCGTCGCACGCCGAGCGGCGTGCGCATGCAGGCGACGCGCGCGCCGATCCTCGACGACGCGGAGATCCTCGAGGGGGTGCGGCGCGGCGACCCGAGCGCGGCTGCGGCGCTCCACGATCGCGCCCGGCCTCAGGTCGATCGCACCATCCAGCGGCTGCTCGGCCGACGCGACCGCGACCAAGAGGATCTCGCGCAGCTGAGCCTGATCGAGATCGTGCGCTCGCTGCGCGGCTTTCGCGGCGAGTGCTCGCTCGACACGTGGACCTCGCGCGTGACGGCGCACACGGTCTTCAAGGAGCTCCGGCGGCGCCGCACCGAGCGCAAGGTCTTCGACGCGGACGCGGACGTCGGCGCGTCCGGACTCGACGTGTCGACCACCGACCCGGATCGCGACGTGACGATGCGCAGCGCGCTCCACCGCGTGCGCCACCACCTCGCGGCGATCGACTCGGTCAAGGCCTGGACCGTGCTGCTGCACGACGTCTCGGGCTACGACCTCCGGGAGATCGCCGAGATCACCGAGGTGAGCGTCGCCGCCGCCCAGACGCGCCTCGTGCGTGGCCGTCGCGAGCTGCACGCGCGCATCGAGAGCGATCCGGAGCTGCGCGAGATCCTCGAGCAGATGCGAGGCCGCGCGTGACGCACCCGCGCCTGGCCCGCCTCGCGACCGAGCTCCTTGCCGAGGAGCGCATCGTCGTCGCGCCGCCGAAGGACGAGGCGCGCGCCAACGCCATCGCGGCGATCGAGGCCGCGATCCGCGCCGAGGCGCGCGTGCGCCGCTGGCGCATCGCCGGCGGCTCCTTCGCCCTCGCCGCCGCGGTCGCGCTCGCGACCTTCGGCGCGATCCGCCTCCGCCCCCGTGCGCTCACCGTCGCGGCCCCCGCCGCGCGCGCGTCCGTCACCGCCACCGCGCACGCGATGGGCGGCCGCGTGACGCTCGAGCACGCGGGCGCGCGCGACGTCGTCGAGGACGCCGCGGAGGTCGCCGTCGGCGATCGCGTCGCGGCCGGCGCCGACGGTCCTGCCGGGATCTCGCTCTCGACCGGCACGCACCTGCTGGTCGAGGCGCGCGGCGAGCTCGCCGTCGTCGAGCAGGCGGCGGCGCAGATCTACTCGCTGCAGGCCGGCGCCGTGCGCGCCGACGTCGCGAAGGTGCCCGCGGGCGGGCGCTTCGTGGTGCGCACGGTCGACGCCGAGATCGAGGTGCGCGGCACGAGCTTCCGCGTCTCGCTCGCCCCTTCGGAGCCGCGCTGCGGCGGCGGCACGCGCACGCGCGTCGCGGTGACCGAGGGGGTCGTCGTCGTGCGGAGCCTCGGCGCGCTCGGCATGGAGGAGTCGCGCGTCGCCGCCGGCGAGTCGTGGCCTCGCGGCTGCGGGCAGGACGCACCGAGCCTCGGCGCGCCGGTGCCGGCCAGCGCCGAGACGAGCGCGGCGCGGCCTTCGAGCGCGCCCTCTCCGTCGGCGTCGCTCGGGCCGTCGGCCTCGCTCGCGCCCTCCACGTCCGAGCTCACCGCGCAGAACGACCTCTTCGCCGCGGCGGTGGCCGCCAAGCGACGCGGAGACGCCGGCGCGGCGCTCGCCGGCTACGAGCGCTACCTCGCCCGCTACCCCGCGAGCCCCCTCGCCGAGAGCGCGACCGTCGAGCGGATGCGCCTGCTCGCCGCCTCGGACAAGGCGCGCGGCGCGGCCGCCGCCAAGAGCTACCTCGCTCGCTACCCGAGCGGCTTCGCGCGCGGCGAGGCCGAGACGCTGGCCCGCGTGCCTTGAGAAGCGCCGGGTGAAGGCGGGCTGCGACCGACGCGCGTGGGTGTGCATCGCTACGGGACGATGTCGACCCACCCGCATTTCGACGACAAGGGGCTGCGCTGGCACACCAAGCTGGCCGAGGCGCTGGCCGAGGCCAAGCGCGATGGCAAGCACGTGCTCGTCGAATTCGGGCGCGAGGCCTGCGGCAACTGCCGCACGCTGGTCGAGGGGCTGATCCCCGCCGCCGACGTGCGCGCCGAGATCGAGCCACATTTCGTGCTGCTCGCGTCCGACTGCGACGCCCCCGAGCAGGAGATCGTGCGCCTCGGCGCCGACCACATGAGCCACGCGCGCTCGCTGCCCTTCGTGCTCTACCTCGACGCCGAGGGCGAGTTCGTCTTCGGCACGCAGGGGGCGCGCAACAAGCACGGGCTGCTCCACGACCTGCTGCACGGCCGTCAGGATCCCGGCCACCACCACCACTGAGGGCGCCGGACTACAGCGCCCGGATCTCCCGCTTCGTCAGCCACGCGAACCGCGAGGCCAGCGCCGCCGCGATCAGCACGAGCGCGGCGGTGAGCGCGTACCAGAGCCCGCGCGCGCCGAGGCCGTAGTGGAACGCGAGCAGCCACGCGAGCGGCAGCACGAAGCCCCAGTGCACGATCACGTTCGCGACCAGCGGCCAGCGCGTGTCGCCCGCGCCGCGCAGCGCCCCCGCCGAGACGACCTGCACGCCGTCGGCGAGCTGGAACACCGCGGCGATGCGGAGCAGCTGCGCCGCCGCGTCGATCACCCCTGCGTCGGGGGTGAACGCGCGCGCGAGCACCTTCGGCATGGTCGCGAACAAGATCGCCCACCCGGCCATCGCGCAGAGCCCGAGGCCGATGCCGACGAACCCGGCGCGCCGCGGCCCGGCGTGCCGCCCCTCGCCGATCGCGAGGCCGACGCGGACGCTGGTCGCCTGCGCGATGCCGAGCGCGCCCATGAACGAGAGGCTCGCCAGGTTGATGGCGATCTGGTGCGCCGCCGTCGCGCGCCCGCCGAGGCGCCCCATCAGCAGCCCGACCAGCGAGAAGATGCCGACCTCGGCCGCGAGCTGCATCCCGATCGGCACGCCGACGCGCAGCAGCTTGCGCATCATCGCCATGTCCACGCCGCGCGACAGCGGCGTCGCGACGTCGTCGAGCGCCCCCTTCGGCGGCCGTCCGCGCAGCCCGATCAGCCACGCCGTCATCACGACGTGCGAAGCGGTGGTCGCGTAGCCGGCGCCCGCCGCGCCCATCGCGTGCAGGCCGATCGTCGGCAGGCCGAGGCGCGTGAGCCCCGGATCGCCGAACACCAGCAGCCAGCCGACCGCGGCGTGCACGACGTTGGCGACGATCGCCGCCTCCACCGCGGCGCGTGGGCGCAGCAGCGCCTGCTGGTAGGTCTTGGCCGCGATGTAGAGGAAGAGCGGCAGCACGCTCGGCAGGCGCGCGAACACGTACGCGCGCGCGTCGGGGACGATGGTCGGATCGACCTTCAGCAGCGGCAGCAGCGCGAGGCTGGCCCACGTGAGCAGCATCGACGGCACGGCCATGAGCACCGCGAGTCGCGCCCCTTCGCGGTAGGCGAGTCGCGCGCGGGTCGCGTCGCCCGCGCCGGCGGCCTGCGAGGCGAGCGGCTCGATGGCGAGGAAGATGCCGAACGCGGGCATCGCGATCGCGAGCGACAGCGTGTGGCCGATCGACACCGACGCGAGCGCCTGTTCGCCCACCCGACCGACGATCGCCGAGTCGACCAGCCCCATCGCCATCGTCCCGAGCTGCGTCAGCACGATCGGCAACGCGAGGCGCGCGTTGGAGCCCGCCTCCACGCGGAGGGCGGTGCGCGCTTCGAGCGCGGCGGTGCGCGCGGCCGTCGACATCGGGGTCGGCGTACGTAGCAGGCCGCAGCCGGAGTCCCAACCCGGGCGTCCGTACGCGAGCGCGTCCCCGCGTCCCCGCGTCCCCGCGGCGCGCGGGTCGTGCTACGGGGAGCGCGAACCGGTCACAGGAATCGCGGAGCGAATCATGAGCGAGCGGATGGTGAACTGCGTGAAGCTGGGCCGCGAAGCGCCGGGCCTCGACAAGCCCCCGTTCAAGGGCGACTTCGGCCAGAAGCTCTTCGAGACGGTCTCGAAAGAGGCGTGGAAGATGTGGCTCGAGCACTCGAAGATGCTCGTCAACGAGTACCGCCTCGACATGACCTCGCCCGCCCACCAGAAGCTCTGGTTCGCCGAGTGCGACAAGTACTTCTTCGGCGAGGGGTCGCAGCTGCCGCCCGAGTTCAAGGGCGGCGAGCACGAGCACAAGTAGGCGTCGCGGCGCCGTACGTGCGGCGCGCGCGGCGCACGCCGGCGCCCGCCCGCGGTCGCGCGCCGATCACTCCGCGAGCGGGTAGAGCTCGGCCTCCTCGCGGCGCACGCGCTCCTGCAGCACGCCGAAGAGCGCCTTCGTCTCCGTCACGAAGTCTCCGGCCTTGGCCTGGATGGTCGCGGCGTCGCGCCAGCGCTCGTCGAACGCCTTCAGCGCCTTCTCGAGCCCGCCGTGCTGCGCGAAGAAGGCCTGCGCGACCGCCCTCGCCTTCGCGTTCGTCGAGGCGATCAGGCGCGGGTAGAGCGATTTGTCCTCGAGCGCGAGGTGCATCAGCAGCTTGCCGGCCATGGTCGAGAGCGCCGCGCGGATCGCCGGCGCCTCCGCCGCCACCGTCGCAGCGTCGAGCTTGGTCGACATCGTGGTCGCCATGGCGAGCACCTCCTGGTGCTGCCGCTTGTAGTTGTCGAGCGCGCCCATCGTCGTGAATCCGCCTTCCGGCGGGCGCTCCGGTGCCCCCGCCGCAGGAGGTGACGGCCGCCGCGCGCCGGGACCTTAGCGAAGTGAAAGCGGAGCGAGGCTCAGTCGAGCAGCCACGGCGGTCGCGCGCTGCCGAGCGCGCGCGCCGCGTCCTCGCGCTCCGACGCGATCACGATGCGGGTCGCGCCCGCCACGCCGGCCGGCAGCAGCAAGAGCCCCGCGCAGGGGACCAGGAACACGAGCCCGAGCGAGAGGCCGAAGCCGAGCGCGAGCCCGACGTGCGCGCGGAACCAAGCGAGGCGCGCGCGCACGCCCATCCCGCGCAGCCCGAGCGGGTAGTCGACCACGTCCCACGCCAGCACGAGCGACGAGAGCACGAACTTCAGCGGCGTGGTGACCACGGCCGCCGGCGCGAAGGCGAATTCGACGAGCGTGAGCAGCGCGATCACCGATAGCGTCGCCGCGAGCGAGAGCAGGTTCACCCGCAGCCCGCGCAGCATCGTCGCGAGCGCGGGGTGCTTGGGGTGCGCGCGGCCGCCGAGCGCGAGCTCCTGTCGCTCGACGATCGCGTCGAGCGCGGGGCCCGAGAGCGGCTGCGCCAGCGCGAGGCCGACCAGCACCGCCACCGCCGCCGCGAGCAGCCAGAGCACCACGCGCAGCGCCCAGCCGCCGGCGACGAGCCACGCGCTCCCGGCGCTCGCCAGCGACTCGGTCGCGTGCTGCGCGAGCGTCACGCCGAGCGCGCCGATCGCCGCCGAGAGCACCACGAAGATCGCCGCGGGGACGGCCGCATACGGCCAGGTCGAAGGCGTGCCGAGCACGAACGCGAGCCCGCGCCAGGGGGCGAGCGCGCCGTCGACGAACCCGAGCGTGCGAGGGGCAGGCACGGGCGGAGCATAACCACGGCTTTGCGATCTGGGCCCGTGTCGGGCAGGCTCCGCCCCATGTCCACTCCGGGTCCGCTGCGGGTCGAAGAGAACGTGGTGCTCGGTGAGGTCGCCCTGACGATCAAGCCCGGCACCAAGGCAGACGCGCAAGAGCGGGCGATCGACGCCGCGCTCGCGGAGGCGTTCCACGTGCTGTCCGACCAGCTCGGGCTCACGCTGGCGGCGCCGCCGCACCGCTACGCGCAGCAGCTCGACGGCAAGGACGCCGAGGGGCGCATCCGCTTCCAGGTGCGCGGGCGCATCGAGGGCGACTGCATCGTGCCGGCCCGCCTGCGCAAGGTGCACGCGCGACCGCACGCCGACGAGCGGGCCAAGGCGCGCGCCGAGAAGAAGGCCAAGGCCGACAAAGAGGCGTGACGTCGTGAAGGGGAAGATCGCGCTCGTCACCGGCGCCAACCAGGGGATCGGCAAGGAGTCGGCGATCGCGCTCGCGTCGATGGGCGCGCGCGTCGTCATCGTCGCGCGCAGCGCGGAGAAGGGGCGCGCGGCGCTCGCGGAGATCCGCGCGCGCAGCCAGAGCGAGGCGGTGGAGCTGCTCGTCGGCGACCTCTCCGTGATCGCGGAGGTCTGGCGCATCGCGCGCGAATTCGCGGCGACGCACGATCGGCTCGACGTGCTGCTCAACAACGCCGGCGTGCTCGCGACCACGCGCCGCACGACCGTCGACGGCCTCGAGCACACCTTCGCGACCAACCACCTGGGCTACTTCGTGCTCACGCACGAGCTGCTCGAGCTGCTGAAGAAGAGCGCCCCTGCGCGCGTGGTGAACGTCGCCTCGCGCGCGCACCAGCGCGGCACGATGCACTGGGACGACCTCCAGCTCGAGCGAGGGTGGAGCGCCTGGAAGGCCTACGGCCAGTCGAAGCTCGCCAACGTCCTCTTCACGCGAGAGCTCACGCGTCGGCTCGAGGGGACGGGCGTCACCGCGAACTGCCTGCACCCGGGCGTCATCGCCTCCGGCTTCGGCAAGACCGACGGCGGCCTGTTCGGCGTGATCTGGAAACTCATGTCGCCGTTCCTCTCGTCGACCGCCGACGGCGCGAAGACGCAAATCTGGCTCTGCACGTCGCCCGCGGTCGAAGGGATCAGCGGCAAGTACTTCGCCGACTGCAAGGAGGCGCGGCCGTCGCGAGAGGCGCGCGACGACGCGGCGGCCCGGCGGCTCTGGGCGCTCAGCGAAGCGATCGTGGCCCGCGCGCGCTGAGCGACGCGGGGCCCACGAGCGTCGCCAGCAGGGCGGCCAGCGCGCTCGCCGTGGGGCGCGCCTCCGGGGCCTCCGACACGCAGCGCAGCAGGGCCTCGACGAGCCGCGCGTCGACCGACGCGGGGAGCGGCCCCGGGGCGCCGAGCGCCTTGCCCGCGAGCGCGCGGAACAGCGGCGCCTCGCCGAACGCGCCCGCCCCGGTGAGCAGCTCCCACGCGATCAGGCCGAACGCGAACACGTCCGACGCCGGCCGCGCGCCGCGCGTCCCCGCCGAGAGCTCGGGCGCCATGTACGCCGGCGTCCCCATCATCACGCCGGTCGCCGTGAGCGCCGAGGGGCGCGCGGCCGGACGTCGTGCGTCGTCGGACGCGTCGCCCGACGCGCGCGCGGGCATCCTCTCGGTCGGCTGCTCCCCCGGCGGCGTCGGCTCGAGCGCGGCCCCGAGCGTGGGCGCGAGCGCGTCGATGGC
>CAIXWQ010000037.1 GCA_903923175.1 uncultured delta proteobacterium
CGCCTCGGCCGCCGCCTGCGCGGCCGGCTCGACGTGCTCGAGCCCGCCGCGCGCGAGCAGCGCCACGACCGTCACGATCTGCTCCGGTCGCAGACCGGGGACGGCGCCGCGCGCGGCCATCATGCGCATCGGCGCGGGCGCCGCGGGGCCGATGACGCGTTGGATGGTCTGCGGGAGCGCGGCGACGTCGAGCGGGAGATCGAGGGGCATCGGCCTGGCAGTATAGGATAGGAGCTTGCCGGGCCGCGGGGCCGCGACCACGATGGCGCCCATGTCGCGCACGTCGGAGGCTCCGCCGCTCGCCGGCCGGACGATCGCCCTTTGCCTCACGGGAGGGATCGCGGCGTACAAGTCGGTGCTCCTCGCGCGGCTGCTGCTCCAGGCCGGCGCCACGGTCCAGCCCGTGATGACGGCGAGCGCGTCGCGCTTCGTCGGCAAGGTGACGCTGAGCGGCCTCTGCGCGCGCCCCGTCCTCGACGACATGTGGGACCCGAAGTTCGGCGGTGAGGCGCACGTCTCGCTCGCCGACGAGGCCGATCTCGTGGTGATCGCGCCGACCACCGCCGACATGCTCGCGCGACTCGCGCAGGGGCGCGCCGACGATCTCGTCGCGGCGCTGGCGCTGGTCGCGCGCGGGCCGATCGTGGTCGCGCCGGCGATGCACCCGCGGATGTGGGCGCACCCCTCGACGCAGCGCAACGTGGCAACGCTGCGCGCCGACGGTCGGCTGCGGCTCGTCGGCCCGGTGGTCGGGCCGGTCGCCAACGGCGACGTCGGCCTCGGCCGCATGTGCGAGCCCGAGGAGATCTTCGCGGCGATCGTGGAGACGCTGACGCTGGAGACGCAGGGGGCGCCCCGCCGCGATCTCGCCGGGCGGCACGTCGTGGTGACGGCGGGCCCGACCGTCGAGGACCTCGATCCGGTCCGCTTCCTCGGCAACCGCTCGACCGGCAAGATGGGCTTCGCGGTCGCCGAAGCGGCCGCTGCGCGGGGCGCGCGCGTGTCGCTCGTCGCGGGCCCCGTCGCGCTGTCGACGCCGCGCGACGTCGCGCGCATCGACGTCCGCTCCGCGCTCGAGATGCAGCGCGCGCTCGACGACGTGCTCGGCCCCGCGCTCGAGGGCGCCGACGCGCTCGTGATGGCCGCCGCCGTCGCCGACTACCGCCCCGCCGCGTTCCAGGCCGAGAAGGCGAAGAAGCCGCGCGAGGGGCAGGCCGGCGACGCGCTCACGATCGAGCTCGTGCAGAACCCCGATCTGCTCGCCGCGATCGGCGCGCGGCGCGCGCAGGCGCAGCGGGCGCGGCCGGTGCTGGTCGGCTTCGCGGTCGAGACGCGCGACCTCGTCGCCTACGCGCGCAAGAAGCTCCACGACAAGCGCGTCGACCTCGTGGTCGGCAACCTCGCCGCGCACGGCTTCGGCGGCGACGACGACGAGGTGGTCATCGTCGGCGCAGACGGCGCCGAGCCGCTGCGCGCGAGCAAGCGCGCCATCGCCGACGCCATCCTCGATCGCATCGCGAGCAGGCTCGCGTGAGCGCGCCGCCGATGGATCCCGCGCTGCGCGCGCGCGTGCACGCCGCCGATCGCGCGCACCTCTGGCACCCCTACACGCCGATGGACGAGTGGCGCGCCGGCGCCCCGCCGCCGATCGTCGTCGCGGCGCGCGGGCCCCGCTTCCAGCTCGACGACGGCCGCTGGCTCCTCGACGGCAACTCGTCGTGGTGGGTCAGCGCGCTCGGCCACAACCACCCGCGGATCGTGCGCGCGCTCACCGAGCAGGCCCAGCGCATGTGCCACGTGGCGCTCGCCGGCATCACGCACCCCGAAGCAGCGCTGCTCGCCGAAGAGCTCGCGGCCGTCGCGCCGCCCGGCCTCGACCAGGTCTTCTTCACCGACGACGGCTCGACCGCGATCGAGGCCGCCGTGAAGATGGCGGTGCAGTACTTCGTGCAGGCTCCCGCGAGCGCGAAGGCCGGCGCGAAGAAGCGCCGGTTCGTGTCGCTCGACGGCGCCTTCCACGGCGAGACCGTCGGCGCGACCAGCCTCGGCGGCGTCGAGGTCTTTCGGCGCCCGTTCGCCGGGGTCGTCTTCGAGTGCGTGCACGTCCCCTCGCCCGCGTCCCCCTCCGCGAGCTGCGGGCCCGCGTGGGCCGAGGCGTTCGACGCGATCGCCGACCTCGTGGAGCGCGAGCACGACACCATCGCCGGCGTGGTGCTCGAGCCGATCGTGCAGGGCGTCGCCGGCATGCGCGTCTACCCGCCGGCGTACCTGCGGGCCGTGCGCGATCTGTGCACGAAGCACGACGTGCTGCTGATCCTCGACGAGGTCTTCACCGGCTACGGTCGCCTCGGCCCGATGTGGGCGAGCCAGCTCGCCGAGATCGAGCCCGACGTGTTCTGCCTCGCCAAGGGGTTCACCGGCGGCGTGCTGCCGATGGCCGCGACGCTCGCGACCCGCAAGGTGCAGTCGGCCTTCGACGGCGGCCGCGCGCGGGCGTTCCTCTACGGCCACAGCTTCTGCGGCAACCCGCTCGGCGCCGCGGTGGCGCGCGAGGTGCTCGCCATCTACCGCGAGGAGCAGGTGCTCGCGGGGATCCCCGAGCGGCACGCGCGCATCGCGGCGGCGTTCGCGGCGCTCGCGCGCGACCCGGTCGCTTCGCGCATCGTGCGCGACGTGCGCGCGATCGGCGCGATCGGCGCGGCCGAGCTGCGCGACGACGCGAGCCACGGCTACGTCGCCCGCGTGGGCTGGCGCGTGTACGAAGAGGCGCTCGCGCGCGGCGCCTACCTGCGCCCGCTCGGCGACGTCGTCTACGTCACGCCGCCGCTCAACATCCCGCTCGACGAGCTCGATCGCCTGCTCGCGATCGTGCAGGAGAGCGTGCGGGCGGTGGCGGCCGGAGCCTGATCACCACTCGATCTTGTCGCCTCGGTAGTCCCAGAATTCGCCGCTGTCTTCGAGCTTGAGCCGATCGGCCAGCGCCAGGATCCCGCGCGCCGACTCGCCGACCGGCGTGGGCGCGCCCGGGCCGCCCATGTCGGTCTGCACCCAGCCCGGGTTCACCACCACGCTCACGATCCGCTCGCCGCGCAGCGCCAGCGCCATCGTGCGCGACGCCATGTTCAGCGCGACCTTCGACATGCGGTAGCCGAACGCGCCGCCGCTCGTGTTGTCGGCGATCGACGCCATCTTCGTCGAGACGTGCAGGATCTTGCGGCCGCGGCCCTGACGCAGGCGCGGCAGCAGCGCGCGCGTCACGCGGATCGCGCCGAGCGCGTTCACGTCGAACGTGTTGCGCACGTCGGCGAGGTCGAGCTCCTCGAGCGCCTCCATCTTGCCGAGCGCCCCTGCGTTGTTGATCAGCACGTCGACGCCGCCCTCGGCGAGCCCCTTCGCGAACGCGGCCACGCTCTCGTCGCTCACGACGTCGCACGCGTGGATGTGCAGCTCGGCGCCCGGCCGCGTCGGCAACGCGCGCAGCTCGACGGCGCGGTGCGGCTCACGACACGCCGCCTCGACGATCTTGCCACCGGCGAGCAGCTGCCGGCAGAGCTCGAGCCCGATCCCACGGTTCGCCCCGGTCACCACGTAGCGCATCTCGCGAGCATGCCAGACGGCGCGCGCCGCTGTCGCGCGTCATCTCGCGTCGCCGGCCGCGCCCCCGACGCCCCCCCGCGCGCGCCGAGGAGCCGACGGTCGCGCCGCGCGCTACGCTCCGGTCCGGATGCGCCGCGTGCTCTTCGTCGTGAAGGAGATCGAGGGCGCCGAGCCGCTCGGCGCGCTGTACGTCGCGGGCTGCCTGCAGCGCGCGGGGCACGACGTGCGCTTCGTCGGCACGCGCGGGAACGACGTGCTGGCGAGCGTCCGCGCCTACGCGCCGCACGTGGTCGCGTTCGGCGCGACCACCGGCTTGCACCGCTACTACCTGGGGCTCGCGGGGCGGATCAAGCAGGAATTCCCGCAGATCCTGACCCTCTTCGGCGGGCCGCACCCGACCTACTACCCCGACGTGATCCACGTCCCCGGCATCGACGTCATCTGCCGCGGCGAGGGCGAGGACGCGGCGGTCGAGCTCGTCGACGCGCTCGATCGCGGCGACGACCACCGCCGCATCCGCGACCTGTGGGTCAAGCACGAGGGGGTGGTCCACAAGAACCCGCCGCGCGCGCTGCGCACCGACCTCGACGAGCTGCCGTTCCCGCCCCGCGAGCTGCTCTGGGCCTACGATCCGCGCTCGGCGCTGCGGCCCCTGAAGGGGTTCACCACCAACCGCGGCTGCCCGTTCCCCTGCAGCTACTGCTTCAACCAGAGCCTCGTGGAGCACTACGCGGACACCGGCACCAGCTGGAAGAAAGTCCGCATCCGCTCGCCGGAGAACCTCGTCGCCGAGATCGCCCAGGTGCGCGCGCGCTCGTCGCTGCAGGTGGTCGCGTTCCGCGAGAGCATCTTCGTGTACTCGGCGAGCTGGCTGCGCGCGTTCGGCGAGCTCTATCGGCGCGAGATCGGGCTGCCGTACTACTGCCACCTGCGCGCCGATCTCGTCACCGAGGAGATGGTCGAGCTGCTCGCCTGGTCGGGCTGCCACAGCGTCAACGTCGGCATCGAGACGGCCAACGAGCGCCTCGCCAACGAGGTCCTGCATCGCCACATCAAGATGGCGCGGCTCGCCGACGGCATCCGCATGCTCAAGCGCGCCGGCATCTTCGTCTTCGCCGACAACATCGTCGGCATCCCGGGCGGCACGCTCGACGACGACTGGGCCACGCTGCAGCTCAACATCGACCTCGACGTCGACTACGCCGCGGCCACGCTCTGCACCCCCTACCCCGGCACCGGCATCGCCGATTACGCCATCGCCAACGGGCTGTTCGACGGTGATTTCGAGGCGATCGACGACAGCTACTACACCGAGTCGGTGGTCCGCTTCCCCGACGCGCGCACCAAGCGCGCGACCGAGAACCTGCACAAGTGGTTCGCCGTCACCGCGGCGCTCCCACAGCTCTTGCCGATCGTGAAGCGGCTCGTGCACCTGCCGCCGAACGACTTCTATTACGCCGTGTTCCGCGCCTGGTACCTGGTGTGCCACCTGACCGACGTGATGCCACGCAAGCTCACGACGGGGCAGCTGTTCGAGGGGTTCGCCAGCATCTTCGGCGTGTACCGCGGCCTGGACGCCAACGTGTTCCCCACGCCGCGGCCCGAACGCTTGCCGGTGGTGGACCACGCCGTCGACGCCGCGCTCGCGACGCTCTCGCCGCGCGTCTCGCTCGACTCGCACGCTGCGCACGCCGCAGACTCCACGCTCGCCACGATCGCGGCCTCGCTCGTCCGCGCTGCGCCGCTGCCCCCGGAGCCCGCCGATGCACGCTGATCCGAAGAAGGTCGTGTCCCGCCGGTGGAAGCGCCGGCTCAAGGCCGCCGGCTCGCTGGCGCTGGCTGCGCTCGCAGGCGCATTCGTTGCGTGCCAGCGGGGCGTGCAGAGCCTGCAGGAGGCCAGCGCCCCCACCATCTCGCCGGCGCCCGAGCGCGCCGACGGAGGCGACGCGCAGGCCGACGCGACCGCGCCGCCCGCGCCGATCGTGGCCGACGCCCGCTCCGACGCGCTCGCCCTCCCCCCGACGCGCGACTCGGGCGCGGACGCCTACGTGGTGGACGCCAAGGAGCACCGCAAGGGGCTGCCGGTGCCTGACTACATCGTCGAGTGAGCGGCGCGCGTGTTGCGTGCGCCCTCGGGCATGGCCGAGGAGAGCGCCGCCGCCGTCCTCGTCGCCCGCGGGTTGACCAAGATCTACCGCATGGGCGAGGTCGACGTCGTCGCGCTGCGCGGCATCGACCTCGAGCTCTACGAGGGTGAGCTGGTGGTGCTCCTCGGCGCGTCCGGGAGCGGGAAGTCGACGCTGCTCAACATCCTCGGCGGCCTCGACGGGCCGACCGCCGGCGAGGTCCGCTGGCGCGAGCACGATCTGTCGATCGCCGACGACGCCGCGCTGACCTCCTACCGGCGCGAGCACGTCGGCTTCGTGTTCCAGTTCTACAACCTCATCCCGAGCCTCACCGCGCGCGAGAACGTCGCGCTGGTGACGGAGATCGCCGACGCGCCGATGGAGCCGTCGGAGGCGCTCGATCTCGTCGGCCTCGGCGCGCGCATGGATCACTTCCCCTCGCAGCTCTCGGGCGGCGAGCAGCAGCGCGTCGCCATCGCGCGCGCCGTCGCGAAGCGCCCCGACCTGCTCCTGTGCGACGAGCCGACCGGCGCCCTCGACTTCGCCACCGGCCGGCTGGTGCTCGACGTGATCGCCCAGGTGAACCGCGAGCTCGGCACCACGACGGTGCTCATCACGCACAACGCGCCGATCGCGCGGATGGCCGATCGCGTCGTCACGATGTCCGACGGCCTGATCAAGTCCGACGAGCGCAACGCGGCCAAGGTCGCCCCGGAGGCGCTCTCATGGTGACGCCGTGGTGACCCCGCTCGGGCGCAAGCTGCTGCGCGACCTCGCGAGCATGCGCGGCCAGGTGGTGACGATCGCGCTCGTGGTCGCGTGCGGCATCGCGAGCTACGTCGCGCTCCGCTGCGCCTACGTCTCGCTCGAGACCGCGCGCGATCGGCACTACGGTGCGCAGCGCTTCGGCGACGTCTTCGCGCGGCTGTCGCGCGCGCCCAACTCGGTGCGCGCCAAGCTCGAGGCGATCCCCGGCGTCGCGGTGGTCGAGACGCGCGTCGTGGCCGACGGCCTCATGCCGCTCGACGATCTCCCCGAGCCCGCGGTCGGCGAGGTGGTCGGCCTGCCGTCGCACGGCGAGCCGCGCCTGAACGCCCTCGCGCTGCGACGCGGGCGGCTCTTCGAGCCCGGGCGCGCCGACGAGGCGGTGGTCAGCGAGGCGTTCGCGCTGGCGCACGGCCTCGAGCCCGGCGTCGCGACGCTCCCCATCGTGCTCGAAGGGGTGATGCACCGCGTGCGCGTGGTCGGGATCGCGCTCTCGCCCGAGTACGTCTTCGCGATGCCGGCCGGGAGCGTGTTCGCGGACGACAAGCACTTCGGCGTGCTGTGGATGGACGGCGCCGCGATCGCGCCGGCCCTCAAGGTCGACGGCGCGTTCGACGACGTCGTGCTGTCGCTGCAGCGCGACGTGCCAGGCGCGGCGGGCGCGGAGGGCGCGGGTCGCGTCTCTCGCGAAAGCGTGCTCGAGGCCGTCGACGAGGTGCTGCGCCCGTACGGCGGGCGCCCGGCCTACGCGCGCGATCTGCAGCCTTCGCACCAGCTGCTCTCGAGCGAGTTCGCGCAGCTCGGGCAGATGACCACCGTCATCCCCGCCGCGTTCCTCGGCGTCGCGGCGTTCCTGTTGAACGTCGTGCTGGGGCGCGTGGTGCAGCTGCAGCGCGGCCAGATCGCGACGCTGAAGGCGGTCGGCTATCGAGACCGCGAGATCGCGCTGCACTACCTGCAGATGGTGACGCTCATCGTCTTCTTCGGAGCGGCGCTCGGCCTCGCGCTCGGCGCGCTGCTCGGCAAGGGGATGCTCGGGCTGTACGCGCAGTACTACCGCTTCCCCGCGCTCACGCTGCAGCTGCCGGCGCGCCTGCTCGCGACCGCGGTGCTCGCGAGCTTCGGCGCCGGCGTGCTCGGCGCGCTCGCCACCGTGCGCCACATCGCGCGCCTCCCGCCGGCCGAGGCGATGCGCCCGGAGGCGCCGGCGATCTACCGACGTTCGTGGCTCGAGCGGATCGGCTTCGCGCGCCTGCTCGGCCCCGCGTGGTGGATGGTCGCGCGCGAGCTGATCCGTCGCCCGCTGCGCACCTCGCTCTCGGTCTTCGGGATCGCCATGTCGGTGGCCGTGATCGTGGGCGCCCGCTTCACCTACGACGCGATGGACGCGCTGCTCGACGTCGGCCTGCTCGCGGGCCAGCGCGAGGACGTCACGGTCGCCTTCCGTCACGTGGTCGACGACCGCGCGCGCAACGAGCTCGCGCACCTCCCCGGCGTGCTCGCGGTCGAGCCCGAGCGCGTGGTGCCCGCGCGCCTGCGCCACGGCCCGCGCTCGCGCGCGCTGGCGCTCACCGGCCGCGTCGACGGCGCCTCGCTGCACCGCGTGGTCGAGTGGCCGGAGCGCGTCGTCACCATCCCGCGCGAGGGGATCGTGATCACCAAGACGCTCGCCGATCGCCTCGGCGTCCAGCCGGGAGACGAGCTGGAGGTCGAGGTGCTCGAAGGCGCGCGGCCGATCCGGCGCCTGCGCGTCGCCGCGACCTCGCGCGAGCTGCTCGGGCTCGGGGCCTTCGTGTCGCTCGGCACGCTGCGCGCGATGCTCGACGAGCAGGAGGGGCTCAACGGCGCCGCGCTGCTCGTCGATCCGCGCGAGCTCGAGCGGCTCGACGCGCGCCTGCGCGAGCTGCCCGGCGTCGCCTCGGTCTCGCGCAAGGACGCGTGGGTCGAGCTGTTCCGCAAGCAGTCGACCGACCAGATGTCGACCACCACCATGATCCTGGTGATCTTCGGCGCGACGATCGCCATCGGCGTCGTCTACAACGACGCGCGCATCGCCGTCTCCATGCGCAGCCGCGACCTCGCCACCTTGCGGGTGCTCGGCTTCACGACCGGCGAGGTCGCCGGGATCGTCTACGGAGAGCTCGCGACGTGCGTGCTGCTCGGCCTCGCGCCGGGGCTGCAGCTCGGCTCGTGGCTCATGCAGCAGGTGTTCAGCGGCGCCTCGATCGAGGAGACGTTCCGCATGCCGACGACCGCCTCGCCGCTGACGTTCGCGTTCGCGGTCGGCATCGTCGTGTTCGCGGCCGCGTTCTCGGCGCTGCTGGTCCGCGATCGGCTCGATCGGCTCGACCTGGTCGAGGTCCTGAAGGCGAGGGAGTAGTGAAGACCGAATCGCAGACCAAGCCGCGGGGGCGTCGACGCGCGCGCAACGTCACGCGCTGGCTCGCCTGGACGATGCTCGCGGCCGGGCTGGTCGCGCTGGTCGGCTTCGCGGCCTGGCCCACGCCGGTCGCCGTCGAGAGCGCCAAGGTCGTGCGCGGCCCACTGGTGCTCACCGTCGACGAGGCGGGGCGCGCGCGCGTGCGCGATCGCTACGTCGTCGGCGCGCCGCTCGCCGGCGATCTCGCGCGCATCGAGCTGCGCGCCGGCGACGCGATCGCGCCCGGCGCGCCGCTCGCGCGGATCGTCCCCGCGGCCGCCCCGCTGCTCGACACGCGCTCGCGCGACGAG
>CAIXWQ010000038.1 GCA_903923175.1 uncultured delta proteobacterium
AGGCGCGGCAGGCGCGGCAGGCGCGGGTGGCGCGGGTGGCGCGGGCGTCGCGGCGACGCGCGCCCAGCGCTCCAGCGTCACGCCCAGCGCGTCGAGGGTGACGGGCTTGGAGAGGTAGTCGTCCATGCCGGCGGCGAGGCAGGTCTCGCGATCTCCGCGCATGGCGTTGGCGGTCATCGCCACGATCGGGACGTGCCGGCCTGTGCCCTCGGCCTGCTCGTCGCTGCGGATGGCCCGGGTCGCGCCCAGCCCGTCGAGGACGGGCATCTGGAGATCCATCAGGATCAGCGCGAAGCCCCCCTCGCGCGCGGCGGCCACCGCCGAGGCGCCGTTCTCGTGGACGACCGCCTCGAAGCCGAGCTTCTCGAGCATCCGGCGCGCGACGGTCTGATTGGTGCGGTCGTCCTCGGCGACCAGCACGCGGCCGCGGCCGCTGGCGGTCGGAGCGAGCGCGCCCGCGGGGAACTGCTCCAGCGTGGAGTGCTTGGGCGAGGCGGTCGCGAGCCGCAGCGGGATCTCGAACCAGAACGTGCTCCCCGCGGGCCTGCGCGGCGCGTGGCCGATCTCGCCCCCCAGGCGCTCGACGATCTCGCGCGCGATCGCGAGGCCGAGGCCGGTCCCCTCGACGCGTGCGTGCGCGGGATCCCTGGCGCGCGAGAAGCGTCGGAACAGCTCCGTCGCGTCGCCGGCCGGCACGCCGATCCCGGTGTCGTGCACCTCGACGCGCAGCCGGCGTCCGCCGACGCGATGGGGCACGCAGCGCGCGATCACCTGGATCTCGCCGACCTCGGTGTACTTGATGGCGTTGCCGACGAGGTTGGTCAGGATCTGACGCAGGCGCGACGGATCGGTGCGCCCGGCGCCAGGAACGTCACGGGCGAGCTCCAGCGTGAGCGCGAGCCCGCGCGCGCGCGCCGCCGCGCGCTGGGCGTCGACCACGTCGGTGAGCGCGCGGCGCGGATCGCAGTCGCGCTCGCGCACCTCCAGCTGCTCGGCGCCCACCTTGGCGTGGTCGAGCAGATCGCCGGCGATCGCGAGCACCATGCGCGCCGAGCGCGCGATCGTCTCCACGAGCTCACGCGGCTCGGGCCCGAGCTGGTCGCTGGCGAGGAGCAGATCCGCGAGCCCGAGCACGCCGCCGAGGGGCGTGCGCAGCTCGTGGCTGGTGGCGGCGACGAGCGCGTCTCGCGCGGCGCTCGCGGCCTCGTGCGCGGCGAGGCGCGCGGAGACCGCGGCGAGCAGCGCGGCGAACCGCTCGACCGGGAGCGGCGCCGCCGGATCGAGCGACAGCTCGGCGAGGATGCGGGCGAGCTCGGGGTGCAGCGGCGGCGCCGGCAGCGGGGGCGACATCGTCAGCTCCCCTTCCCGCCCGCCCCCGGGCCCTCTTCGGCGAGCCTGCGGTACATCGTCGCGCGGCTGATCCCGAGCAGCGCCGCGGCCTTCTCGGGGCTCCCCTTCGTCCTCGCCAGCGCCTTGGCGATCATGCGCCGCTCGAGCTCGCGCAGCGGGAGGATCTCCTCGTCGTCGTCGTTCGCACCGCTCGCACGCGCGCCGCCCTCGCCGGGCCGCGTGGCGCCCGACGCACCCGACGCGCTCGACGTGGGGAGCGGCGGCAGCACGATGCGGCGGATCTCCGGCGGCAGGTGCCACAGCTCGAGCTCGTCGCCGTCGCAGGCGAGCATCGCGCGGTGAACGACGTTCTGCAGCTCGCGGACGTTGCCGGGCCAGGCGTGCTTGCCGAGCGCCTCGAGCGCGTCGGCGCTCACGCGCTCGATCGGCCGCCCGACGTCGTCGCGGAACCGGCGCAGGAAGCGGGCGACGAGCGCCGGGATGTCGTCGGCGCGCTCGCGCAGCGGCGCGACGTCGATCGGGTAGACGACGAGGCGGTAGTAGAGGTCCTCGCGGAAGCGCCCGGCGCTCACCTCGGCGGCGAGATCGCGGTGGGTGGCGCAGACGATCCGCACGTCGACGGCGATCTCGGTGGTGCCGCCGAGCCTGCGCACCGAGCGCTCTTGCAGCGTGCGCAGCAGCGACGCCTGCGTCGAGAGGCCCATCTCGCCGAGCTCGTCGAGGAACAGCGTGCCGTGGTTGGCCTGCTCGAACCGCCCGCGGTGCAGCGCGCCGGCCCCGGTGAACGCGCCGCGCTCGTGGCCGAAGAGCTCGGACTCCTGCAGCGTGACGGGGATCGCCGCGCAGTTGATGGCGACGAAGGGGCCGTCCTTGCGGCGGCTGCTGCGGTGGACGGCCCGCGCGACCAGCTCCTTGCCGGTGCCGCTCTCGCCGCGGATGCAGACGGTGACGTCGCTCTCGCAGACGCGCTCGATCTGCTGCTCGAGCCTGCGCGTCGCCGCGCTCTCGCCGGCGATCTCGCGCTCGCCCGGCGCGGCGGCGAGCTGCTGCTGGAGGCGGTGCACGCGCGCCTCGAGCGCCCGCTGGGCCAGCGCGTGCGTGGCGAGCTGCAGCAGCCGCTCGCGCTCGAGCGGCTTGAGGACGTAGTCGTACGCGCCGCGGCGCATGGCCTCGACGGCGACGGAGAGATCCGACTCGGCGGTGATCACGATGATCGGCGCGCCGAAGCCGCGGCCGCGCAGGTGCTGGAGCACGTCGAGCCCCGAGACGTCCTCGAGGCCGAGGTCGAGGCACACCAGCGCGGTGGCGTCGTCGAGCTTCTCGAGCGCCTCCACGCCGCGCCCGATCTCCATCACGCGGTAGCTGGCGGACTCGAACCAGGCGCGGGCGACCCGCCGCAGGAACGGATCGTCGTCGACGATGGCGACCAACGGCGACTCCTGGACAGCGACCATCCGCGGGCTCCCGGGCCGCGACGAACGACTCGTCGATCGGCCCCGAGACGAGTCTACGCCCGTCTCGTCCGTCGCATTAAGGGACCCGAAACGACCCTGCCTCGGCCCGAGCCGCGCGCGGCGGCGGCGACCGCGCGGATGCGCCTCCGAATCTCACCAGGGAGCTCTTGGCGAGAGAGTTGCTTTGGCTCGTGAGCATGAGCCCGACGCTCCGCTCCGATCGTGGCGACGACGGCGACGTGCGCGACCGAGACGCGCGGCGAGACGCGCTCGCGGGCTGGAAGCCTGGCCGCGCCTTGGTGGTCGACGACGTCGCGTTCCTGCGCCGCTCGCTCTCGGTGCTCCTCGCCGCCGACGGGCTCGACTGCGACGAGGCCTCCGACTTCGACTCGGCGCTCTGCGCGCTCGCGCACGGGAGCTACGACGTGGTCCTCCTCGATCTCGGCCTCGGCGCCCGCTCGGGGCTGGAGGTCCTCGCGGCCATCCGCGCGCGCGCCGAGCTCGACGCCACCCCGGTCATCCTCGTCACGGCGCTGGCCTGCCAGCCGGGCGACGTCGCGGCCGGGCTGCTCGCGGGCGCCCACGACTACGTCACCCGCCCCTTCGCGCCCGAGGTGCTGCGCGCGC
>CAIXWQ010000039.1 GCA_903923175.1 uncultured delta proteobacterium
CGCGAGGTGGCGCCGCGGCGCGAGGCCGGGCGAGAATCGGTGCGTGAGACGCCTCCCCCTCGCGACGCTCGGCTCGTTGCTGCTCCCCCTGCTCTCGGTCGCGTGCGCCGGCCTCCTCGCCTGCACGGCGTCGGAGCGGGCGCGCGTATCCAGCGAGCGCGCCCGCCTGGTCGGCTCCACGCACGCGATGAACGAGGCGCGCGGTCGGTTCGCGTGCCAGGAGCTGGCCGGCGGCGCGGTGCTCGCCGTCGCCTCGGACAACAACGGCGGCGGCTACAGCTCGACGGCGGAGCTCTTCGACCCTGCGACCTCGCGCTGGAGCCTCGCGGCCGGAACGCTGAAGCAGGGGCGCTGGGAGCACTCCTCGGTCCGCCTGGCCGATGGCCGCGTCATGGTCGCCGGCGGCTACGCCGACGATCAGCTGCCGCCCGAGCTCGCCTCGGTCGAGCTCTACGCGCCCGCCACGCGCACGTTCGCGCCCACCGCGCCGATGGCGACCGCGCGCAAGCTGTTCGGGCTCGTGCGGCTCGGCACCGGCGAGGTGGTCGCCGCGGCAGGCGAAGGAGTCACGGGGAGCATCCTCGGGGCCGAGGTCTGGTCGCCGACGAGCGGCACCTGGCATGCGTGGCCGAGCCTCGCGAACGAACACGCCCCCTCGCAGGCCGTCGCGCTCGCCGACGACAGCGTGCTGGTCACCGGCAGCAGGTCCGTCCCCGAGCGGCTCTCGGCCTCCGGCGTCAGGCCGACCGGCGCGATGCAGGTCGCCCGCGACGGCGCGACGCTCACGCTGCTCGGCGACGGCACGGTGCTCGCGGTCGGCGGACGTGACGGCAGCAGCACGGCGCTCTCGAGCGCGGAGCTCTACGATCCCGCGTCCGACGCGTGGAAGCTCGTCGGCCCGATGGCGCACGCCCGCTACGAGCACGTCGCGGTGCGCGTCACGAACGGCCTCGTGATCGTCGCCGGCGGCGAGCCGAGCGGCGACGTCGAGGCGTACGACCCCGTCACGAGGAGGTTCGTCACCGTCGGCTTCACCGCGCAGCCTCGCGAGGCGCTGTGCGCCGCTTCTCAGGGCGACGGCGCGCTGCTGTTCGGCGGCGCGGTCTTCGCCAGCTACAACACCTACGTTGCGCTCGCCGAGCGCTGGTCGCCCTCGCCGATCGGCGAGCCGTGCACGATCGGCGGCGAGTGCGCGAGCGGAGCGTGCGCGAGCACGGGCACCTGCGCGCCCGGCGGTGATGCGGGCGCGGACGCAGGCGCCGACGCGCTCGTCCCGGCCGACGGCGGCTTCGAGGCCGGCCCGACCCCGCCTCCCCTCGCCCCCTCCTCCTTCCAGCGGTGCACCCGGGCCAACGAGTGCGCGAGCGGCCACTGCGTCGAGGGGGTCTGCTGCGACACCGCGTGTGCGCAGCGGTGCTTCAGCTGCGCGCTCCCGTCCGCGCCCGGCACGTGCACGCCCGAGCCCGTGGGCGTCGATATGAAGGCGGAGTGCGGCGGCGCGCTCAGCTGCACCGGCACCTGCGGCCCCGCGCACGAATGCATCGGCAGCGGCGCGGGGGCGCAGTGCGCGAGGTCGCGCTGCACCTCCGCCAGCGGCGGCGTCGGCGCCGCGGTGTGCACCGCCGAGGGGGCCGCGTGCCCGATCGACGACGCGCTCGCGTTCGACTGCGGCGCCTACGCGTGCGCGCCCGCGTTCGGCGCGTGCCTCTCGAGCTGCAGCGCCTCCACCGACTGCGCCGGTGGCTACCTGTGCGACGAGGCGAGCAAGAGCTGCGTCGCCCCCGCGGCGGCGGCGAGCTCGGGCGGCTGCGCGCTCGGCGGCGAGGCGGAGAAGCCGGGCGCCGGGCTCGGGTGGGCGCTCGCGACGCTGGCGGCGCTCGCGCTCTCGCGGCGCCGACGTTGAGCGCGCCCTACTCGAAGCGCAGCGCCTGGATCGGGTCGAGCTTCGACGCCTTGCGCGCCGGGTAGAGCCCGAACACCACGCCGACGAACGCGCTGAAGCCGACGGCGATCAGCGTGACGTCGGTGCGTATCTTCATCGGCCAGCCGAACTGGATGGCGAGCCGCCCCGCCGCGCCGACCCCGAGCGCGACGCCGATGAGCCCGCCGAAGAGCGCGAGCGTGAGCGCCTCGACGAGGAACTGCGACAGGATGTGACGCGGCTTGGCGCCGAGCGCCATGCGCACGCCGATCTCTCGGGTGCGCTCGGTGACGCTCACCAGCATGATGTTCATGATCCCGATGCCGCCGACGAGCAGCGACACCGCGGCGACCGAGGCGAGCAGCAGCGTCAACGTCTGCTTCCCCTCGGCCTGCGCCCCCGCGATCTCGGTGAGGTTGCGGACGCTGAAGTCGTCGTCGTCGTTCACCGCGAGGTGGTGGCGATCGCGCAGCAGCTCGCGCACGTCCTTCTCGGCCTTGGTCACGTCGGAGACGGCCTGCACGTAGATCTGCCCCGAGAGGTACTTCTGCAGCCCGCCCTGGATCTTGCGCTGGTACGTGGTGACCGGGATGAAGGCGACGTCGTCGAAGTCCTGCCCGGTCGACGACTGCCCCTTCTTCGCCGCCACGCCGACGACCAGGAACGGCACGTTGCCGATGCGGACGTTCATCCCCACGGGATCGGAGCTCGCGCCGAAGAGCTTCGAGGCGACGGTGGCCCCGAGCACGACCACCTTCGTCGCGCTGTCCACGTCCTGCTGCGTGAGCCCGTTCCCCTTCTCCATCGCCCAGCTGCGCAGCGAGAAATAGTCGGGCGTCACGCCGTTCACCGAGGTCGACCAGTTCTGCTCGTCGCTCACCAGCTGCGTGCTCCTGCGCAGCACCGGCGCGGCCGCGCGCACGCTCGCGAGCTCGGTCTGGATGGCCTTCAGGTCGTCCCAGGTGAGCGTGGGGCCGGTGCCGAAGCCGCCGCTCGCGCCGCCCGCGTTGGTCGCCCCCGGCATCACGATGAGCAGGTTGGTCCCCATCGCGGCGAAGCTCGCTTCGACCTGCGCTTTGGCCCCCTCGCCGATGGCGACCATCGCGATCACGGCCGCGACGCCGATGATGATGCCGAGCATCGTCAGGAACGAGCGCATCCGGTTGCGCAGGAGCGCGCGCAGCGCGATCCGCAGCGTCATCAGCGGGTTCACGCGGCACCTCCGGCTTCGGGCGTCTCTGGCTTCGGCGGCGCGGGCGGCGCGGCGGCCTCGTCGACCGCGGCGGGCACCGGCGCGGCGGGGATGGCGGGCTTCGGCGTCTGCCGGCGGTCCTCCTTCACCAGCCCGTCGCGCACCACGATCACGCGCGCGGCGAACTCGGCCACGTCGGGCTCGTGCGTCACGAGCACCACGGTGATCCCGGCCTTCCAGAGCTCCTGCAGCAGCGCCATCACCTCGACCGAGGTCTTCGAGTCGAGCGCGCCGGTCGGCTCGTCGGCGAGGATCAGCTTCGGCGCGCTCACCAGCGCGCGCGCGATCGCGACGCGCTGCTGCTGCCCGCCCGAGAGCTGCGAGGGGGTGTGGTCGGTGCGCGTCCCGAGGCCGACCTTCTCGAGCGCCTGCGCCGCGCGCCGGTGCCGCTCCTTGGCCGAGACGCCCGCGTAGACCAGCGGCAGCTCGACGTTCTCGAGCGCGGTGGTGCGCGCGAGCAGGTTGAAGTTCTGGAACACGAAGCCGATCTGCGAATTGCGGATCTCGGCGAGCTCGTTCACCGACATGCGCGAGATCTCGTCGCCGGCGAGCCAGTAGCGGCCGCTGGTGGGGCGATCGAGGCAGCCCACGATGTTCATGAGCGTCGACTTGCCCGAGCCCGAGGAGCCCATGATGGCGACGAACTCGCCGTGCGCGATCTCGAGCGTCACGCCCGCGAGCGCGTGCACCTCGGTGTCGCCCATCACGTACGTCTTGCGGATCGCCTCGAGCTTGATCAGCGCGTCGGGGGCCGCGGCCGGGGCTTGGCGAGCAGCGGCCATGATCAGAGCCGCAGCCCGCCGCCGCCGCGGCTCCCGCCCCCACCGCCACCGCCGCTGGTGCCCGGGATGCCGCCGCCGGTGGCCGCTGGGGTCGCGCCGTCGGGCGGCGTGTAGTCGGTGATGACGTCGTCGTCGGGCTGCAGCGTCGTCGAGATGATCTCGGTCTTGGTGCCGTCGGTCACGCCGGTCTCGACGCGCACGGGCTTCGGCTGCCCGTCGCGCAGCACCCAGATCGTCCGCTTGTTCGACTCTTCGCCCGGCTTGGTCTTGCCGCTGCGCCCCGCGCCCCCCGCGCCGCCGCCCCACGCCGATCCCGCCGCGTGCGCGGAGCCCGAGCCCGCGCCCTTCGCGGAGGCCTGGATCAGCTCGGCCGGCGGCTTGAAGCGCAGCGCCGCGTTCGGCAGCGCGCTCACCTGCTTGGCCTCGGCCCACACGAAGGCGACGTTCGCCGTCATGCCGGGCTTCAGCTTCAGGTCGGGGTTCTGCACGTCGAGCACGGCGTCGTAGGTCACGACGTTCTGCACGGTCTGCGCGGCGTTGCGCACCTCACGGACGGTGCCGACGAACTTCTGCTGCGGGTACGCGTCGACGGTGAAGCTCGCCTCCATGCCGGGCTTGAGCTTGCCGACGTCGGCCTCGGCGACGAACGTGTCGACCTGGATCAGCCGAAGATCCTGGGCGATGGTGAAGATCACCGGCGCCGACAGCGAGGCCGCCACCGTCTGCCCGACGTCGACGTTGCGTGAGATGACCATGCCGTCGATCGGCGAGACGATCGTCGCGTAGCTCAGGTTCACCTCCGCGTCCGAGACCGACGCGCGCGCCGCCGCGACGTTGCCGTTCGCGACCGCGACGTCCGCGTCCGCCGAGTCGCGCGCCCCTTGGGCCTGATCGATATCGCTCTGGTTGACGAGCCCGTCCGCGAGCAGCTTCTTGGTGCGCTCGAGCTGCCGGTCGGCGAGCAGCAGCCCCGCCTTCGCCTTCACGAGCTGCCCGTTGGCCTGCGCGAGGCTGCCGCGCGCCTTCTGCAGCGCGGCGTCGAGCGAGCGCGGATCGAGCTTGCAGATGATCTGCCCCTTCTTCACCTGCGAGTTGAAGTCGGCGAAGAGATCCGTGATCCGGCCGCTGACCTGGCTGCCGACCTGGACGGTGACGCGCGCCGAGAGCGTGCCGGTCGCGGTGACCTTCGACTGGAGATCGGCCTTCTCGACCTTCACGGTCTTGAAGGGCGAGACGACCACCGCCGTCTTCTTGCGGTACCAGAGCCCGCCGACGACGAGCGCGGCGACGACGACGACCGCGGCGAGCCAACCCAGAACGCGCTTCAACACGGGACCTCTCGCGGCGACGGAGGGGCGTCGCCGGGAACTCGGACATGGGCAGGATCGGGACCAGCCCTGGTTATGCCCGTGAGACGAACGGGCCGCGTGCGGTCTCGGTGAAGAAACGTTGCGGACGCAGCGATTGCGCGTCCGTGCCCGGGCGAGCGAAGGTCCTGCCCTCGGCTCAGGCCTTGGCGTGGACCCAATCGAACCAGGCCAGCGCTTCGAGCTCCGGCTCGCCGGTCGGCGAATTCCAGGCCGGCGGCGCCGCGCGCCAGCGGGCGGCCAGCTGGTCGGCGGCGCGCGTCGCCTCTTCGAAGTAGCGCGCCCGATCGTGCCGCAGCTGGGCCTCCGAGAGCGGCTGCTCGTGATCGCCTGCCGCGAAGCTCTGGGCCGCCTCCTGGAGCGCCTCGACGGTGAGCTCGATCGGCGGCAGGTCGGGCTGCGCCCGCTCGCGGTGGCGCCAGACGCCGTCGCGCAGGCCGAGCTCGTACGCGGGGACGAAGTCGCGCCCCCGCTCGGCGACGAACTCGACGGCGCGCATGAGGAACTCGAAGTCTTCTTCGCTCGCGTACCAGGGGATCGAGAGGCGCACCCAGCCCGGCTTGATGCCGTTGAAGCCGCGCCGGATCAGCGCGCGGTAGCGCTCGGAGTGCGCCCGCTCGATGCCGAGCAGCCGGTGGCCGTAGGGGCCCGCGCAGCTGCAGCCGGCGCGGTTCTGGATGCCGAACAGGTGATCGAGCAGCGCGCTGACGAGGTCGTGGTGCAGGCGGTCGACGACGAACGACACGATCGCGAGGCGGGGCACGTCGTGGGGGCCGAGCACGCGCACGCGCGGATGGCGGGAGAGCCGCTCGACCGCGCGCTTCGAGAGCGCGAGCTCGTGCTCGAGGATGCGCTCGGGGCCGACCATCTCCTTCACGAGGAACGCGACGCCCGCGCGCACGTCGCCCAGGATCGCGGGCGTGCCGCCCTCCTCGCGCTCGTCGAGGCGCGCCACGTAGTCGACGGCGTCGAGCTCCGGACCGGCGACGTAGTCGACCGTGCCGCCACCCGGCCGCTCCGGGGTGCGCGAGCGGAACAGCGCGCGGTTCGCCACCAGCACGCCGGAGGCCTCGGGGCCGCCGACGAACTTGTGCGAGGAGACGAAGATCGCGTCGAGGCCCGCCTCGGGATCCCCGGCCGGGTGCATGTCGATCGGCACGTACGGCGCGGCCGCCGCGTAGTCGAAGCACGCGAAGAAGCCGTGGCCGTGGAGCGCGCGCGCGATGGCGCGCACGTCCGAGAGCGCGCCCGTGACGTTGGACGCCGCGGAGAAGGCCCCGAGCTTGAGCGGACGGTGCGCGTGCGCCGCGGCCTTCGCCTCGAGGTCGGCGAGATCGATCCCGCCGCCCGCGTCGAGCCCGACCTCGACGACGTGCGCGATCGACTCGAGCCAGGGCAGCTCGTTCGAGTGGTGCTCGTAAGGCCCCACCAGCACGACCGGCCGCTCCGCCTCGGGGATCGCGCGCGACAGGCCGTAGGCGCGCTCGAGCGGCTCGGGGATGCGCACGCCGAGCAGGCCGACGAGCTTGTGGATGGCCGCGGTCGCCCCCGAGCCGGCGAAGACGAGCACGTCCTGCTCGCCCGCGCGCACGTTGCGCCGGATGAGCCGCCGCGCCTCCTCGCGCAGCTCGGTCATCACCCGACCGGTCGTCGAGATCGCGGTGTGCGAGTTCGCGTAGAAGGGGCGGACGCGGCGCATCCACGCCTCGACGAAGTGCAGGTAGCGCCCTGTCGCGGTGAGGTCCGCGTAGCAGACGAGCCGGCGGCCGAAGGGGGTCTCGAAGGCGGCGCGGCGGCCCACCTCGTGCTGGCGGACGAGCGCCGCCATCGCTTCGAAGGACCTCGCGAGCTCCATCGACGCGACATAGCAGAGCGACGCAACGGCGGGAGACGCTGCTACGCTCGCGCCTCGGGTCGCAGGCGAGAGGAGCGCGTCATGGAGCATCGCGACGGACGGGGCGAGGGCGGCGGCGGCAGAGGCGCGGACGGCGGCGGTCACCAGCCGCGCGACGGTCGAGACCCCGCGCGGGGGCGGCGCGACGGCGGCCCGGAGGGGACGGAGTTCCTCCAGCTCGAGATCTCGCAGGTGCTCTACGGCGACGCGCGCAGTGCCGCGCGCGAGGCGGCGCGCGATCTGCTCCGCGAGGCCATTCGCGAGCGCCTGCGCCAGCGCGTGGGCGATCGGCTCCGCGCCATCGGCGTCCTGGTCGCCGACGAGCTCGCCGACGAGCTCGAGACCAACGTCGCCATCGAGCAGCGCATCGACGCCCAGCGGCGCCGCAAGGAGGAGATCGAGGAGAAGCTGCGCGCGATCTTCGAGCCGCCGCCCGAGCCGGCCAAGCCGCCGAGCGACGTGGGCTGATCAGCGCGGCTTCGTCGCCGCGACGCTGGGGCGAAGCTCCTGCTCGCGCTCCCACGCGACCAGCGCAGGGAAGCGCTCGATGAACGCGCGCCCGTGGCGCAGCTCGAGGTACGTCAGCGCCGAGACGATCGCAGCCGCCCCGAGGCCGAACGGCGGCATCGCGCGCGCCTCGATGCGCGCGGCGAGCGCCTCGAGCGCGCGGACCAGCACCGTCTCCGCGCGTGCCATCCACTTCGGCTCGCCGGCCGTCTTCGCCTGGTTGAGCGAGACCGCCTGGTCGGCGAGCGTGTCGCCGAGCTCGTCGAGCTCCCGCTGCGCGAGGCGATCGGACCAGCCCCGCCCGATCATCGGCGGCTCGGGGTACCGATCCTCCAGATATTCGGCCATCACGGTCGAATCGAAGACGACCGTCCCGTCTTCGTCCACGAACACCGGCACCTTCGCGAGCGGCGAGATCGCGAGGAACTCGGCTGGCCGCGCGGCCAGATCGACGAGCGGGGCCTCGAAGGCGAGCCCCTTCTCGAGCAGGACGATGCGAATTTTCCGGGCGTACGGGGAGTTCGGCGACTGGTGGAGCGAGCGGGGCATGGTCGGGGTGCATCCTACCGCGCCGCCGAGCCCGCCAGGATGCGCTGCCGCAACGAGCGCCGACTACCCGCGCCCTCTCGCCCTCGTTATGCTCCGGCGTCCATGTCCGCCCCCGAGTCCAGCTCCGACCCGCTCATCGGGCGCGTGATCGGGGGGAAATTCGAGGTCGAGGAGCTCATCGGCCGCGGCGGGATGGGCGCGGTGTACCGCGCGCGGCAGAAGAACCTGAAGCGCGTCGTCGCGATCAAGGTGCTTCGCCACGAGCTGCTCGACGATCCGACCTACGCCGCGCGGTTCAAGCGCGAGGCCAACGCGGCCTCGCAGCTCGACCACCCCAACCTGATGCGGGTGATCGACTTCGGCGAGGACGCCGACCTGCTCTACATCGCGATGGAGTTCATCGACGGGCGCCCGCTCCACGCGCTCATGCGCGACGAGAGCCCGTTCGACACCGCGCGCATCGCCGACGTCGTCAGCCAGCTCCTCGCGGCGCTCGCCATCATGCACGACGAGGGGATCATCCACCGCGATCTCAAGCCCGAGAACGTGATGGTGGTCCGCGGCAAGGACGACGACGGCCGCGCCGCCGACGTCGTGAAGCTCTGCGACTTCGGCATCGCCAAGCAGCTTGCGGTCGGCGGCGAGGGCGCGGAGCCGGGCGTCACGCACACCGCGACGCTCACGGCCACCGGCGCGCTGGTCGGCACTCCCGACTACATGTCGCCCGAGCAGGCCAAGGGCGATCTCGTCGACGCGCGCAGCGATCTCTACGCGGTGGGCGTCATCCTCTATCAGATGCTCGCCGGGCGGCTCCCCTTCCGCTCCGCCAACAGCATGAAGGTGCTGCTCGCGCACGTGAGCGAGGTGCCCGCGCCCCCGTCGATCTACGCGAAGGGGGTCGACCCGATCCTCGAGGACGTCTGCCTGCGCGCGCTCGCGAAGTCGCGCGAAGACCGCTATCCGAGCGCACGCGAGATGCGCGTCGCCGTCCGCGCGGCGCTGGGCATGCGCGACAGCACGGTCACCGAGGGCGCGCGTCGGGCGCTCTCCACGCGCTCCTCGATGCCGCCGCCGCCGGCCGGCCGCGTGCACGACGAGGGCGCGCCCACGCTCGAGGACGCCCGCACCCGCCGCGGCAGCCACGACGAGATCCGAGCCGCGCTCGCGACCGACACGCCGGCGCCCCGCTCGGGCGGGTCTGGCGGCGGCAGCGGCATCATCGAGCGGAGCAAGGGCTCCGTGTCGAAGCTCGAGGCGGGCCCGGTCGCGGCGACGCTCGCCTCCGGGAGTTCGCCGAGCGAGGCGCGCGCGAAGGCGTCGGCGCCCGCGCCCGCGTCGATCCCGCCGAAGGCGTCGTCGCCCTCCTCGAACCCTCCGCCGGCCAGGAGCTCGGAGCCTCCGGCGCGTGCGCAGGCGCTGGAGCCTTCGCCCGTCACCGTGCAGAGCCCCGCGGCGCCGCAGCCGCAGAGCCGCGCGGTGGTCGTGCTGCTCGCGATCGTCGCGGCGCTCCTCGCCGTGATCGCGCTGCTCCTCGTGCGCAAGTCGCGGCGGCCCAGGCGGCGGCGCGCGCCGCCCCGCGCTCGCTCACTCGGCCGCGGGGCTCTCGGCCGCGCGGCGCTGCTCCAGCCAGCCATGCACCGCGTCGGCCACG
>CAIXWQ010000040.1 GCA_903923175.1 uncultured delta proteobacterium
CCGCAGGCCACCGCGCTCCTCGCCGAGGCGGCCGCGCACCGGGGCGATCGCGCGCGGGCGCTCGAGCTCGGTCGGCGCGCCGTGCAGGCGCTCGACGCGCTGCCGGGCTTCGTCGAGGGGGAGGCTTTCGTGCGCCTCGCGCACTTCACCGCCTTGCGCCGCGCCGGCGCCGAGATCGAGGCGCAGCGCGTGCTGACGCAGGCGCGCGCGAGGCTCGCGAGCGCGGCGGAGCGGATCGGCGAGGAGGCGCTGCGCAGCTCGTTCCTCGAGCAGATCGCCGAGCACGCGGCGCTGCGCAGGCTGATCTGAGCGGCGGACAGGGCGGCAGAAGCGCGGGCTCGACGGCGGCGCTGGTTGGCGCGCGGGCGCCGCGACCGCAGGCTCGCCGCGTGGACATCTGGGCCTGGATCACGGCGACCGAGCACACGCTGCGCGAGGCGGGTCACGAGCGGCTCGCCGAGCTGATCGACGAGATCCCGAGCGCGGTGTGCGACGACGAGCACGGCCGCGCCGACGCGCTCGTCCCCGAGGCGGTGGCGCTCGCGCGCGAGCTGCGGCTGCCGTGGGTCGAGCTGTTCCTGCGGCACTGGCACCTGCAGAGCCGCGTGCTGCACCGCCTCGAGGTCCGCGGCGCGCAGGGCGAGTCGGTGGCCTTGCTCGAGTTCGCGCACCGCGAGGAGACGCGCGAGTGCCCGCAGGCCATCTGCGTCGTGCAGGACTTCGCGGCCTGCCACGGCCTGATCGACGGCCCGGGCTTCGCCGAGGAGCGCATCGGGGTGTGCAAGGAGACGCTGGCGCGCATCGACCCGCGCTGGCCGTGCTTCGTCTGCATCTCGGGCGAGCTCGCGGACGCGCTGATCGACGCCGGCGACGCGGCCGCCTCGCTCGCGCTCGTGCACGCGCAGCGCGCGGCGCTGCAGTCGGCGGGGGTGCGCGTCGACGATCAGCTGGTGTCGAACGAGGTCATCGCGCTGATCGAGCTCGGGCGCCCCGCCGAGGCGCTCGCGGTGATCGAGCGCGTGCTCCACCGCTACTCCGACGACCACACGCGCAACGCCCGCAAGCTCCTGCGCGCCCACGCGCTCGCGCGGCTCGGGCGGCTCGCGGAGGCCTCGGCGGCGCTGCCGCTCCCCGAGATCGTGCGCGAGACCGCGTCGCACTGGCAGCGCTGGGCGCTGGTGGTCGAGGCGCTCGTCGCGGGGGGCGCCTACCCGAACGACGCCGAGCTCTCCGCCACGCTCGCCGACATGCTCGCGAAGCTCACCGCGCAGGGCGTGCTGCGCGGCGCGCTCGAGATCGGCCGCATCCACGCGACGCTCGCGCTCGCGCGCGGCGCGCCGGAGACGGCGGTCGATGCGCTCACCGCCATGGAGGCGCTGGTGCCAGGGCTGCGCACGCCGACGTCGGCGCGCGCGGAGCTTCAGACCCTACGCGAGGCGATCGCCGCGAAGGCGTAGCGGCCCCGGGTTCAACCGGGGTTGGCGGCCCGGCGCACGGACGTCACCAGTCCGCGATCACGCACCCCCAGGTGAACCCGGAGCCGAAGGCGATCATCGCGACCTTCATCCCCTTCTTCAGCTTGCCGTCGCGCTCGGCCTCGGCGAGCAGGATCGGGATCGTCGCGGCGGTGGTGTTGCCGTAGCGCTGGATGTTGTGGACGACCTTCTCGTCCGGGATCCCGAGGTGCTGCTGCAGCCACTGGTTGATCCGGAGATTCGCCTGGTGGAAGCAGAACAGGTCGATGTCGGCGCCGGTGATGCCGTTCTTGACGCAGGCCTCCATGAGCACGGTCATCATGCGCTCGACCGCGTTCTTGAAGACCAGCTTGCCGTCCATGAGCGCGTACATCATCTCTGGGGCGAGCTGGCCGATCCCCTGCTCGTTCTGCGGGATGAAGGGGCGCTTGCTGATGTCCCAGATCTTCTGCGCGAGCACGTCGGCGTAGCGCCCGTCGGCGCCGAGGTTCCAGCTGCGGATGCCGCGGTCCTCGTCGGTGGCGCTCACGACCACCGCGCCCGCGCCGTCGCCGAAGAGCGACGCCACGGTGCGGCCGCGCGTGGTGAGATCGAGCGCCGCCGAGTGCAGCTCGGCCCCCACGACCAGCACGTGCTTCGCGCCGCCCGACTTCACCATCGAGGTCGCGGTGGCGAGGCTGTAGAGGAAGCCGGAGCACTGGTTGCGCACGTCGAGGGCGGGGACGAACTTCGCGTTGGGCCCCTCGCACAGCCCGAGCTTCCGCTGCAGGTAGACGCCGCTGCCGGGGAAGCAGTGGTCCGACGAGAGCGTCGCGTAGATGATCATGTCGAGATCGTGCGGCTGGAGGCCGGCGCGCTCGATCGCCTGCTGCGCCGCGGGGAGCGCGAGGTCGGTGCAGAACACCCCGGGCTCGGCGAAGCGGCGCTCCCGGATGCCGGTGCGCTGGATGATCCACTCGTCGGTGGTGTCGATCCCGTACTGCTTGATCAGCTCGTCGTTCGTGACGACGCGCGGCGGTACGAAGGAACCAGTGCCTGAAATGTAGGCGTTCGGCATCGCGATCTCCTGCGCGGGACTCTATCCAAGCAGGCGCGACGAAGGCCAGCGCCTCACGCCTCGATTCGTGATGCGCACACTCGCTCACCGCGGCGACACGTCGGCCGCCTCGCCCCGAGGGTCAGGCCACGGAGGCCGGCGCCGCAGCCTCGGCCGTGACGCTCTCGGGCTCCGCTCCGGTGCGCTCGGCGTCAGCCTCGGCGGCCTCGGCGGCATCGGCAGCATTCGCGTCCGCGCCCGCATCCAGCGCGAGCGGCGCGAGGCGCGCGACGACCACCCCGAGGGCGGCGCCGAACGCGAGGTGGGCGGCGAGGCTCACGGGGGCGTCGAGCGGCTCGGTCGCGTCGTCGGGGTCGAGGAAGCTCGGCGAGGGGACGAGCCCGAGCCGGTGCGCCGCGAACACGAGCCCGCCGAAGAGCGCCCCTTTCACGGGGATCGGCAGCTTCGCGCCGCGGGTCGCGAAGGCGAGCCCACCGAACACGACGCCGAGCCCGAGCCCCACGCCGAGGTGCTCGGCCGTGGCGCGCGCACCGCCGAGCTGCGCGAGGAGCTCCTCTGCGCGGAGGTGGCCGCGCTGGCCCAGGTGACCGAGGTCGCCGGCGCGCGTGAGCGTGAGCGCCTTCGTCCAGAGCCGCCGCGTGGCCGGCGGGCGCGCCCCGCCGAGCGCGCGCGCCGCCGCGACCACCGCGGTCATCGCGATCGTGCCCGCCACGCCGCCGAGCGCGCCGTCGACCAGGGAGCGGAGGAACCGATTCATGCGTCGCAGCGTACGCCGAAGGCGGGTCGCGTGGGATCGGCGCGCCCGCGTGCAGGCGCTCGCGTGGGGCGCGCGCGGGGCGCTCGTGAGAGGATGCGCCGCACGATGCGGCTCCGACTCCTGCAGCTCGACGCGTTCGCGGATCGCCTGTTCTCGGGCAATCCCGCGGCGGTCTGCCCCCTCCCTCCAGAGCGCGGCTGGCTCGACGACGCGACGCTCCAGGCCATCGCGCGCGAGAACAACCTCTCCGAGACCGCGTTCCTCCTGCCCGGCGAGGGCGGCGCGACGGGAGGCGACTACGCCCTGCGCTGGTTCACGCCGCAGGTCGAGGTCGAGCTGTGCGGCCACGCGACGCTGGCGAGCGCCGCGGTGGTGCTCGACGTGCTCGAGCCCGGCCGGGCCTCGGTCACGTTCCAGACGAAGAGCGGCCCGCTCCTGGTCACGCGGGCCGAGTGCGCCGAGCTGGCCGGGCTGGGCGGGGCCGGCGCGCTCGAAGGGGCCGCGGGGTTGCGCATGGACTTCCCGCGCTGGGCGCCGACGCCGTGCGACGTGACGCCGGCGCTGGGCGAGGCGCTCGTGGAGGCGCTCGGCGCCTGGCCGCGCAGCGTCCTTCGCTCGGGCGCGACGCTGATCGGCGTGTTCGACGCGCTGCCGGACGTGCTCGCGCTCGCGCCCGATTTCGGCCGCCTGCGCGCGCTGCCGTACGAGGCCGTGATGGTCACGGCGCGCGGCGACGAGACCTGCGACTTCGTCTCGCGCTTCTTCGCGCCCGCGCAGGGGATCGACGAGGATCCGGTCACCGGCTCGGCGCACTGCTCGCTGGCGCCGTACTGGGGCGCCCGGCTGAAGAAGACGCGGCTGCGCGCGCGGCAGTGCTCGGCGCGCGGCGGCGCGCTGGTGTGCGAGCTGCGCGGCGAGCGCGTGCTGCTGGAGGGGCGCGTGGTGCCGTACCTCGACGGCGTGATCGAGATCCCGGGCTGAGGCTGCCTACGGCCGCGCGCGCGCGATCTCGCCGCGCAGCACCGCGGGGAGCGCGGTCGGATCGTCCACGAAGTACGCGCGCCCGCCCCCTTCGCCGGCGATCTGGTCGAGGAAGCGGCGATCGGGCTCCTTGCCGAGCCCGATCGCGCTGGTCGTGATCCGCCGTATCCGCATCGCGCGCACGCGGTCGAGGACGCCGTCGATGGGCGCCAGGCCGTCGGTGATCAGCACCACGTGCCGGTGCGGGCCTGGCGCGCCGCCGCGCCCCGCGCCGCTCCCTTCCAGATCGCGCGACGCCACCACCAGCGCGGGCAGGTAGTCGGTGCCGCCGCCGGGCTCGATGCGCTGGATGTCGAAGCGGTTGGCGGCGCGCTGCCCGGCCTCGCGCAGCGGGACGACGGTGACCGCGGACGAGTCGAACGCCACCAGCTCGAACAGCTCGTCGTCGTGGAGCTCCTCCGACGCGGCGATCGCCGCCTGGCGCGCCATCTGGATGCGCAGCCCGCTCATCGAGCCCGAGCGGTCGAGCAGGAGGCAGAGCGTGAGCCCCTTCTCCGCGGGCGCCGCCAACGCGGCGTTCGTCGACGCCGCGGACGCCGCGGACGCCGCGGACGCCGCGGACGCCGCGGAAGCAGCGGACGCCACGGAAGCAGAGGAAGCAGAGGAAGCCGAGGGCACGCTCGCGCTCGCTGCCGCGCCCGAGCTGCGCGCGGCCGCCGCCCCCGACGCGCCCGGGCCGGCGGGCGCGCACGCGAGCGGCAGCAGCAGCGCGAGGGCGAGCGAGCGGGCAGCGCGAAGGGCGTTCATCACGGGGAATTCCGCGCGGCCGCGCGGGACGTCAAATCGGCCCTTGCGCGCGCGCCGCGCCGCAGCGAACTCTCGGGCATGCGCATCTTCCGCTGCCTGGGCTGCGGCGCCTTCAACCGCGTGGCCGACGACGAGACGCGCCCCCCGCTGTGCGGCGGCTGCGAGAAGCCGCTCGAGCGGAGCGGCGCGCCGCAGAACGTCGACGAGCGCGCCTTCGCGCAGGCGCTGGCCGACGCGCCGGTGCCGGTGCTGGTCGACTTCTGGGCGCCGTGGTGCGGGCCCTGCCGGCAGGCGGCGCCGATCATCGACAAGCTCGGCCGCGCGATGGCGGGGACGCTGCTGGTGCTGAAGGTGAACACCGACGAAGCGCAGTCGGCCTCGGCGCGCTACGGCGTGTCGGGGATCCCGTGCTTCGTCCTCTTCTCGAAGGGGCGCGAGGTCTCGCGGCAGGTCGGCGTGCTGCCGCCGGCCGAGATGCAGCGCTGGCTGATCCAGGCGGCGTCGCAGGCGCGGTGAGCGGCGCTCCCCGCGGGCGCTCCGCTCACAGCAGCCCCTCGGCGATCAGGGCCGCGCGCAGCGTCTCGGCGTCGACGAACACGTGCGTGCGCATGCCGAGGCGCGCCGCCCCCTCGCAATTCGCCGCGCGGTCGTCGACGAAGAGGCAGTCCTCGGCCGGCAGCGCGATCGCCTCGAGCAGCCGCTCGTAGAACGCGCGCGAGGGCTTGCGCACGCGGAAGTGGTGGCTCGCGTAGACGCCGTCGAAGAGCGCGTCGAGCTGGTGGGTGATCCGGACCTCCTCGATCCAGATCGGGTAGTTGCTGGCGACGAACGTGCGCACGCGGCCGCGCAGCGCCTCGAGGAGCGGTCGCACGCCGGGGAGGAAGGCGTAGCCCTCGCGGCGCGCGCGGTGGAAGGCGGCGAGATCGAAGGCTGGCGCGCTCGGAGCGCTCGGAGCGCTCGCCTCGGTCGGGGCGGCCTCCCGCGTCTCGCCGCGCGCGGCGCCGAAGAAGCGGCGCGCGAATTCCGCCTCGTCGATGGCGGCGACCTCGAACTCGGGCCAGCTGCGCGGATCGCGCAGCGGCAGCGCCTCGGCCAGCGGCAGCCCGGTCCCGGCCTCGATCGCCTCGCGATACGGGTCGCGGAGGACCGTGTCCATGAGATCGAAGAGCACGGCGCGCACCACCGAGGGGAACGTAGCGCACGCGGCGGACCGGGGCGCGACGCGGCGCGAGCGCGGGAATTCCCAGCTGAATTCCCCGCGCGGCGGACGGTGACCCCTGCTCGGGCGGGCAAACCTAAAGACCGACGCACCACGAGCCGTATGCCCCTCTGGAACCATGGCGGAAGTCCTCGCGCGCACGAAACGGCAGAGCCCTGGGCGTGGCCGCGCACGCGTGCTGGTCGTCGACGACGACGCCGTGTTGCTGCGCACGTACCGCCGGATGCTCGAGGCCGCCGACTACGAGGTCCACCTCGCGACCGACGCGGAAGAGGCGCTGCGGATGCTCGACTGCGACCCTGACGTCATCGTCAGCGACATCGCGATGCCCTCGATGAGCGGCATCGACCTGCTGCGGGTGCTGCGCGAGCGCGGGGCCGCGACGCCGGTCGTGCTGGTCACCGCGCAGCCGCACGTGGACACCGCGGCCGCGGCGGTCGAGTACGGCGCGTTCCGCTACCTGACGAAGCCCGGCGGGCTCGAGTCGCTCACCCACGTGCTCGCCAAGGCCGTGCGCATCGGCCGGATGGCCCACATCCGCCAGGAGCTGCTCTACCACTCGCTCGCCACCGAGCTGAAGCTCTCCGACGACGCCGATCTCGAGAGCTCGTTCGCCCGCGGGCTCGACACGCTCTGGATGGCCTACCAGCCGATCGTCTGCTGGCGCACGCGTACGGTGTACGCGTACGAGGCGCTGCTCCGATGCCGCGAGCCGGCGCTCCCCCACCCGGGCGCGTTCCTCGACGCGGCGCGCCTCCTCGGGCGCGGCCTCGAGCTCGGACGCCAGGTGCGGGCCACCGTCGCGTCGCGCATGCTCACGCAGCCGCGGCCGGGCATCGGCTTCGTGAACCTGACCTCGCAGGACCTCATGGACGACGCGCTCTACGACCGCTCGGCGCCGCTCTCGCAGGTCGCGCGGCGGGTCGTCCTCGAGGTCACCGAGCGCTCGCCGCTCGACGAGATCGCCGATCTGCGCGCGCGCATCGGCCGCCTGCGCGCGATCGGCTTCCGCATCGCGCTCGACGATCTCGGGGCGGGCTACTCCGGCCTCGGCAACTTCACCCAGCTCGAGCCCGACGTGGTGAAGCTCGACATGGGCCTCGTGCGCGGCGTCGACACCGACACCACCAAGCGTCGCCTCGTCCGCTCGATGATCCAGCTCTGCCGCGACATGGAGATCGCCGTCGTCGGCGAGGGGGTGGAGACCGTCTCGGAGCGCGACGTGCTCGCCGAGCTCGGGTGCACTCTCTTCCAGGGGTATCTGTTCGCGCGCCCTGCGCCGGAGCCCGTGGAGCTGACGTTCCCGGCGCCGGTCGAGGCCGTGCCGGCGTAGCCTCGGAGGCATGGCCTCCATCGAATTCGTCGGCGCGGCGCGGACGGTCACGGGCTCGATGCACCTGGTCCACGGCGCGAAGGCGACCGTGCTCCTCGACTGCGGCATGTTCCAAGGGCGCCGCGAGGAGTCGTTCGAGAAGAACCGCAACCTCGCGCTCGATCCGACCAAGATCGACGCCGTGGTGCTCTCGCACGCGCACATCGACCACTCGGGCGCGCTGCCGCTGCTGGTGAAGAAGGGCTACCAAGGGCCGATCTTCGCGACGCCGGCCACGCGCGATCTCTGCGCGGCGATGCTCGAGGACGCCGCGATGATCCAGGCGGCCGACGCGCGCCACGTGAACAAGCTCGCCGACGCGCACGTCGACGACGTGCACGCGATCGAGCCGCTGTACACCGAGCGCGACGTCAACGACACGCTCGATCAGATGATCTCCCTGCCGTACCACCACCGGCTGCAGATCGCGCCCGGCTTCGTGCTCACGTTCCTCGACGCCGGGCACGTGCTCGGCAGCGCGCTCTGCGTGCTCGACGTCGATGCGGAGAACGGCGCCCACCGACGCCTCTGCTTCACCGGCGATCTCGGCCGCAAGAACATGCCGATCCTGCGGGATCCGGAGATCCCCGAGGGGGTCGACGTGCTGCTCACCGAGAGCACGTACGGCGATCGCGAGCACCAGCCGGTGCAGGAGATGGACGACGAGCTCGGCGCCATCGTCCGGCGCACGCACGCGCGCGGCGGCAAGGTCGTGATCCCGTCGTTCGCGCTCGAGCGCGCGCAGGAGATCGTCCTGTCGCTCAAGCGCCTCGCGCGCGAGAAGAAGATCCCGAAGCTCCCCGTCTACGTCGACTCGCCGCTCACGGTGAAGATCACCGACATCTTCAAGCTGCACCCCGAGTGCTACGACGACGAGACGCGCGCGCTCCTCCGCAAGGACTCGCCGTTCGACTTCGCGCAGCTCGAGTACGTGAGCGACAAGGAGGAGTCGAAGCAGATCGACGTCTCGCGCGAGCCCTCGGTCATCATCTCGGCGAGCGGGATGTGCGAGTCGGGGCGCATCGTCCACCACCTGAAGGCCACGATCGAGGACGACAAGAACACCATCTGCATCGTCGGCTTCCAGGCGCAGCACACGCTCGGGCGACGCCTGGTCGAGCAGCGGGCGCGGGTGAAGATCTTCGGCGTGGAGCGCGATCGCCGCGCCGAGGTGATCGTGATGAACGGCTACTCGGCCCACGCCGACCGCCGCGATCTGGTCGACTTCGCGGTGGCGACCCGCGCGCGCGGCCGCGTCTCCAAGGTCGCCCTGGTGCACGGCGAGCCGAAGGCGCAGGCCGCGCTGCGCGAGGCGCTCGGGGCGCGCGGCTTCGCGGACATCGTGGCCCCCGAGGCAGGCGACCGCCTGGAGCTCTGACGACGCCGAGCGCGGGCCGTGCTCACGAGCACCGCCGCCGGGCGCCAGCTCGGCCGCGCTCGGGGTAGCATCCGCGCATGGACCTCGCCGCCGACGCGACCCTCGCCTTCCCGCGCGCGCTCGTCTTCTCCACCTACCGCGATCACCTGCTCGACGTGGTCGAGTACCTGCCCAACATCCGCGCGATCGAGGTCAAGTCACGCAAGGAGGACGGCCCCCTCGTCGACCTGCTGAACGTCTGGCACGGCGGCGGCGACATCCCGGCGGCGGCGCGCGCGTTCATCAGCGAGGCGATGCTCAGCTGGGACGATCAGGCCCGCTGGGACGAGCGCGACTTCACCTGCCACTGGAAGATCGTCACGCACTCGTTCACCGAGGCGGTCCGCTGCGAGGGGACGAACCGCTACCTCGAGCGCGACGGCCAGACGACGCTCCAGATCCGCGGCACGCTCTCGATCGACCCGTCCAAGGTCCGCGGGGTGCCGCGCCTGCTCGCCGGGAGCGTCGGCCGCGCGGTCGAGGACTTCCTCGGCAAGAAGATCCAACCGAACCTGGTCGAGGTCTCGGTCGGCGTGCGCCGCTACCTGGAGGCGAAGGCGAAGGGCTGAGACGCGCGAGCTCAGGCAGCCGCGCGCTCGACGACCTCGAGCAGGCGCTCGATGTCGATCGGCTTGCGCAGCGACGCGTGCACGGCGAGGTCGTCGGGCTGTTCGTGCACGGCCGAGAGGACGACCACCGGGATCAGCGACAGCTCGGGATCGGCTCGCTGCGCCGACCGGAACTGCCAGCCGCTCATCACCGGCATCATCAGGTCGAGCAGGATCACGTTCGGGCGGAGCCCGGAGCGGAGAGAGTCGAGCGCGTCCTTGCCGTTGACGGCGACGTGCACGTCGAAGCCCTCGTCCTCGAGGATCGCGCGGAGCGCCTCGCGGATGTCTTCGTCGTCGTCTACGAGCAGGACCGTCTTCATCGTGGATTGTTCTCGCCCCCGCGTTCGCCCTCCGCCGCGCTCGATGCGCCCTCCGCCGCGAGCGCCCCCGCGGGCGCGCTCGTGACGTCGAGCAGCCGAGTCTCCGGCCACGCGCGCGGGGGCATCCGATCCGATCCGTCGTGCCGAGTGCGCGCGCTCGGCGCACCCGACGGAATCGTGGGCGATGCTGGGGTAGAAGTCGAGCCGCCTTCGAGGTTGGGTCATGCGCAGACTCCGGCGGCGGCGCCGCGAACGCGATGACGCGACGTGCGAGGCGCGTCATCGATGCAGACGCGCACAGGCGCCGCGCTCGAGTGGTGTTCTCGCGCACGGCGACTTCGCTCGCGCCGTGCAGCGATACGGCACGTCGGCGCGAGCGGTCTCGACCACGCGGCGCCGCTCGTGCCGCTCTCTCGGCACCCATCGAGCTTCGGCCAAGCCGCGTCGCGCTGCATCGAGAGAACGATGTCGCTCGAGCGAGAAGGTCGCGCTCGACGTCGTGCCAACGCGCCGAGGCCGCCCGCGTCCGGCCACGTCACGTCACGTCACGAGCCGCGCCCGCGCGCTACCCCGCCGCGCCGCGCTCGAGCCGGCGAACCGGGAGCCCGCCCACGATGACCACGTCGGCGCGCGCGACGAACAGCCCCGTCTCCACCACGCCGGGGATCGCGTGGAGCGCAGCGTCGAGCGCCGCCGGGTCCGCGATCACGCCAGCGTTCAGGTCGTAGATCAGGTTGCCGGCGTCGGTGCGCACGTTCGCCCCCTCGCGCGTGCGGAGCGAGGGGGTGCCGTGCGCGCCGAGCGCGCGCGCGGTCGAGGCGTGGCCGAACGGGAGCACCTCGATCGGCACGTGCCACTTCTCGCCGAGCCGACGCGAGAGCTTGGCGGGGTCGACCACGATCACGTTCTTGCGCGAGGCGTGGTTCACGATCTTCTCGCGCGTGTGCGCGGCGCCGCCCCCTTTGATCAGGTTCAGCGCGGCGTCGACCTCGTCGGCGCCGTCGACGGTCACGTCGATCTCCCAGGGCCCGACGTCGTCGAGCAGCGGCACGCCGAGCGCCTCGGCCTGCGCGCGGCTCGCTTCCGAGGTCGGCACGCCGACGAGCCTGCGCCCCGCGCGCACCAGCCGCGCGACCTCGTCGATGAAGAGCTTCGCGGTGCTGCCGGTGCCGAGCCCGATGACGCCGTGCTCGGGGAGCTCCTGCAGCGCGGCGAGCGCGGCCGCGCGCTTGGGGTCGGTGACGTCCATGTCCGCCCCGTAGCACGATCGAGCGGGGCGCTCAGCGGTGGGTCAGCGCCGGGTCAGCGTCGCGCGAGCTTCTCGCGCAGCGCCGCGGCGGTGACGCGGAACTTGAACGCCTTGCGCCCGTCGATGGCGACGACCGGCACCTCGTCGGTGTAGAGCGCGTGCGCGGCGGGATCCTGGTCGACGTCGACGATCTCGAGCTCGAACGGCTCGCTGGAGCGCACCTCGTCGAGCACGGCCTTCACCTCGTCGCACAAGCAGCACTCGACCCGCGTGTAGAGCGTGACCTTCTTCACCTTCGTCTCCGTCGCTTCGCCGGTTGGTCGCCTCGAGGCTCGCGCCTTCACGCCGTCACGCAGGCTGGGCGGCCCGACGACCCCTCGGTGGGTACGCCGCGAACAACCCTCGCGACGGCGCGCGCGCGATCGTACCCTGCCGGCCAAGATGCGCGAGGTCCGAGCGATCCAGGTGGCGATCGCGTGCTCCATCATCGGCACGGTCACCAAGTTCACCGTGGGCGCGATCACCGGCAGCATGTCGATGATCTCCTCGGCCGTCGACTCGGTCGGCGATCTCTTCGTCTCGCTCGTGAACCTCCTGGTCGTGCGCTACGCCTCGGTCGGGCCCGACGAGGACCACAACTACGGGCACGAGAAGATCGAGGGGCTCGGCGCGATGTTCGAGGGGGGGTTCATCCTCGCCGCAGCTGCCTTCATCGCCTACGAGGCCGTCCACAAGGCGCTCGTCAAAGAGATCACGCACGACACCACGCTCGGCCTCTTCGTGATGCTGCCGATCCTGGCGATGACCTTCGCGACGGTGCTGTACCTGCGCAAGGTCGCCAAGGCGACCGGCAGCCTCGTCGTGAAGTCCGACGCGCTCCACTACATGACCGACGTGTGGGTCAACGTCGGCGTCATCGTGTCGCTCGGGCTGGTGAAGCTGACCGGCAAGCCGATCGTCGACACCTTCGTGTCGCTGGTGATCGCGGCGTACATGATCTTCTCGAGCCTGAAGGTCGTGCGCGAGGGGTTCGACGTCGTGATGGACAAGAGCCTCGAGCCCGACGTCGTCGCGCAGGTGCAGGCGCTGCTCGCCGGCTGCGAGCGGATCGAGTCGTTCCACGATTTCCGGACCCGTCGCGGACGGATCCCGCACGTCGATTTCCACGTGGTCGTCCCCGCGGACATGAACGCGCAGGCCATCCACGACCTGTTCCTCGATCTGCAGACGCAGGTGCGCGGCATCGTCGGGGTATCCACCCGCGTGCTCATGCACGCCGACCCGTCCCACGCGCGCTGAATCACGCGATCGTCGCTTGACCCGTGCTCGATCAAACGGTTCGATGCGCGCGCCCCATGACCGAAGCCAGCGTGATCGGCCCCGCGCAGCTCGCCGATCCGGAATTCCGGCGCCGCCGCACGCAGAACTGGCTCTTCCTCGGGCTGCTCTACGCGTTCTTCTACATGACCCGGTACAACTACACCGCGGTCAACGCGCAGCTCGCGGAGCTGCTCGGGTGGAGCAACCGGCAGGTCGGCGTGTTCGAGACGGTGATGCCGCTCGTGTACGGCCTCTCGGTCTTCCTGAACGGCCCGCTCGCCGATCGCGTCGGCGGCAAGAAGGCGTTCCTCTTCGGCGCGGTCGGCGTGTTCGTGATGAACCTGCTGTTCGGCGCGTGCCTGCTGCTCGTGAACACGCCCGCGGTGTGGGGGCTCGACGCGACCAACCACCGCGTGGTGCAGCAGGCGGCGACGCTCGGCGGCGGGCTCACGTCGGGCGGGCTGCTCGCCACCATGGCGACCGTGTGGGGCTTCAACGGCTATTTCCAGTCGTTCGGCGCGCTCGCGATCGTGAAGGTCAACGCGCAGTGGTTCCACGTGCGCGAGCGCGGCGGCTTCTCCGGGATCTTCGGCATCCTGATCCGCTTCGGGCTCATCCTCGCCTTCTCGGTCACGCCGCTGATCAGCGCGCACCTCGGCCTGCGCTGGGCGTTCTGGATCCCGGGCACCGCCGTGGGCGTGCTGTTCCTGCTGAACTGGCGCTTCATGTCGGACACGCCGCGTGAGGCGGGCTTCGCGACGCTGGACACCGGCGACGAGCCGGAGCAGCCCGGCACGGATCCCGAGCAGCGCGTGAAGCTCGGCGACGTGCTCCGCAAGGTCTTCGCGAGCCGCGCGGCATGGACGATCGCCCTCTGCTCGATGATGATCGGCTTCGTCCGCCGCAGCGTGGTCGACGCCTGGTACCCCAAGTACTTCGTCGAGACGTACGCCGTGCCGAAGCCCGCGCTCGGTTCGTTCGCCCCCTACCAGCTCGCCGCGTGGGGGATCGCGCTCTGCGGCATCGCCGGCGGCTTCGCCTTCGGGCTGTCGTCCGACCGGATCTACAAGGGGCGCCGCGCGCCGGTCATCATGTACGGCTTCCTCGGCATGGCCGTGATGCTCGCCGCGTTCGGCATGGCGCACCGCCTCAAGCTCGGCCCCTGGGCGGGCGCGGGCTGCCTCATGGTCCTCTCCTTCTTCGTGAACGGCGCGCACGGCATGATCGGCGGCGCCTCGTCGATGGACTTCGGCGGCCGCAAGGCCGCGGCCACCGCGGCGGGCCTGTTCGACGGAATGCAGTACCTCGCGGGCGCGTTCGTGGGCATGGGGGTCGGACAGGTGCTCGATCGCTGGGGCTGGAGCGCGTGGATGTGGGCGCCGATCCCGTTCGCGCTGATCGGCGCGGCCATCATCTCGACGCTGTGGAACGTCACCCCCGGTCGGCGCGCGGCGCACTGACCAGCGGCGCGCAGGCGCACACGCCCCCGCGCGTCCGCGCGGGGCGTGTGCGCGTGGCGCTCACGCGTGGCTCGGCCGATCGTGCCGCCGCACGCGCGCGAGCTCGCCG
>CAIXWQ010000041.1 GCA_903923175.1 uncultured delta proteobacterium
TCCCGGCGCCGACCATGCCCTGCGCGAGGCTCGCGCCCGCGCGCAGATCGAGCACGTACCAGCGGTTGATCATCGACGGGACGAGCAGCAGCGGAAGCTGCGTCGGGCCGCTCGTCTGGCGACGGAAGCGGTAAAGCTGCGCCGTGCCGTCGCGGAAGAGGGTGTCCTTCGGGGTCGGCTCGACGGGCATGGCTCAGGCCTTCTTCGCGGAGGCCTTCGGGTCGCCGTTCGCGTGAGAGGCGCCCATCAGCTTGCCGGCGGCGTCGAGGGTCATCGTGCGCCACATCGTCGAGAGCTCCAGGCCGTACTCGAGCGTCGCCTTGGTGAGCCGGGCCGACTCCTCGGTCGCCGTGACCACGCGCGCGCACGCCGTCGCCTGGTGCTTGGCGACCTCCTCCCAGAACCCGTTGACCCGCGCGAGCGAATCTTCGACGGCCTTGGCCCAGAAGGTGGGGAGCGCCTGCGGCTGCGATGCGGTGGGGGTGGACATCGGCGAAACCTCCGTTGTGCGGCGCACCATAACGCCGCCCGTTCGGTCGTCAAGTCCGACGCGGCGCGGTGCATGTTGGACGGTGTTTTGGCTGCAGTTGCTTGACGCGGGGGACGCGGCCCTTATTGTTGCAATGCAACAGCGTGCAGTGGACGCGCACGCCAGGAGGCTCCGATGATCTGGGAGTTCTGGAAGAAGGGGTTCGACGCCTGGGAAGAGGCGACCGCGCGCTACGTCGAACGCTGGATCGAGAGCCCGCTCGTGCTCGGCCCCTCGGGCAAGCTGCTCGCGCTCTCGATGAAGGTGAAGGCCGCCAGCGAGAAGGCGACCGCGGAGGCGTGGGGGCGCGTCGGCCTGCCGACCAAGCGCGATCAGGAGCGCACGCTCGCGCTGCTCGGCCGCCTCGAGAGCCGCCTCGCGGACCTCGAAGAGAAGCTCGACGCCCGGCCCTGAGCCTCGCTCGACTCAGAGGATCACGAACGGATCGCGGTCGAGCTCGCTGCGCACGACCTGGAGGCCGAAGGTCTCCTCCGCGATGCGCGCGCCGTACGCGTCGAGCGCGACCCGCTCGCTCTGCGAGTGCAGCGCGCAGATCACGGTGACCCCCTTCGCCGCGGCGGCCAGGGCGTCGTGGTGGCGGACCTCGCCCGTCACGATCACGTCCGCGCCGGCGGCGATCGCCGCGAAGAGCAGGTCGCCCGGCGCGCCCGCGACCACCGCGCAGCATGTCGCGGGGCCCGCGTCGGGGCCAGCCACCAAGAGGCGATCCACGTGCAGTCGGCGCCGCACGCGCTCGATGAGCGCGCGTCGATCGGTCGTGACCTTGCCGATCCGCCCCATGCCGAGCGCGCTCGCGCCATTCTCGACGTTCGCACCGTTCGCACCGTTCGCACCGTTCGCGCCGGCGCACGCGCGGAGCGGGCGGCGGTCCTCGAGGCCGGCCACGTCGGCGAGCACGTCGTTGGTGCCGCCGTGCGCGGCGTCGAGCGCGGTGTGGGGCGAGTAGATCGCCATCCCGTGCGCGAGCGCGAACGCGACCGGGCCGTCGTGCGGCACGCGCTTGAGCGGCGCGAAGATCGTCGGGTGGTAGGCGACGACGAGCTCGCACTCGCGTCGCCGCGCCTCCTCCACGACCTCGCGCGTGCAGTCGATCGTCACCAGCGCGCGCGTGACGCCCGCCGACGGATCGCCGACGAGCAGGCCGACGTTGTCCCACGGCTCGGCGAGGCCGAGGGGGGCGATCCGCTCCAGCGCGGCGATCACGTCTCGCAGGATCATCGGGGGCGCTCTCGGCGGGCTCTCAGCGGCTGGCGACCAGCCGCTCGAGCCCTTCGAGCCGCTGCAGCACGAACTTCTCCGTCGGCGTGAACCCCGACGCGCGCGTGCGCAGGTCGGCGAGGAACGCCCGGAAGCCGGCGAGATCGAAGCCGCGCATCTTGCGGGCCGCGACGTAGAGCTCGTCGACGATCGGCGCCGGCGGGAGCTGACGGCGCTGCGCGTAGAGGCCGATGACGTAGTCGCCCCAGCTCCCCTTGCCGGTGCCGGAGGCGAGGCGCGCCGCGAAGCGCGCGGCGAGATCGACCGACTCGTTGGTGATGTCCTTGCCGGCACGCACGTCGGTGAGGATCTCCTGCAGCCCGTTCTGCAGCAGGCGCTCCGCGCTCTCGGGGTTGCCGAGCGCGAGGGCCTTGTCGGCGACCCCTCCGAGCAGCCGCAGCGCCTCGCCGCGCTTGGGGCGGTCGATCGTCTGCTCTTCGAGCGCCGGCGAGGTGATCGGTCCGCTGGCCTCGCGCTGCGCGACCGGCATCGAGACCATCGTCACGGGGCCGCCGCCCGCGGGGGTGTGCGCCCACGTCCTGCGCGGCGCGTCGGCCTCGGCCACGGCGGCGAGCGTCATCTCCTGCGCGCCGATCGTGATGCGATCGCCGTCGCCGATGCGCACGCGCCCCTGGATCTTCGTGCCGCCGACGAGCACGCCGTTCCGGCTCCCCGCGTCCTCGATGTACACGTCGCCGTCGCCGACGTGCAGCAGCGCGTGCCGCCGCGAGACGAGCGGGTCGTCGAGCGAGAGCTGGCACTCGGCGGAGCGGCCGATCACGAACACCCCGGGCGAGAGCTCGAGGTCGTGCTTGAGGTAGCGGAGGCGGAAGCGCATCGCTCAGCCGCTCCGTTCCGGGTCGGCGGGCGGGGGCCTGCTGGAGCCGCCGTCGCGGAGGTTCTTGAGGGCCTCGAGCACCATGAGGGCCTCCGGCTCGCGGCGCCCTCCGACCCAGGTGATCAGGTCGTCGAGGTGGCGCTGCGCCGCCGCGAGCACGATCGGCGGCAGCTGCGTGACGTGCTCGACCACCCTCGGCGACGGCGTGCGATCGAGGCGCTTCATGGTGAGCAGCACCCAGCGCACCCAGTCGCCCTCGGCCTTGATCGCCGCGAACCGCAGCGCCGCGACGAACGCAGGATCGATCTGCGCGGCCTCGATGGTGGCGTGCGCGCCGAGGCGCTCGTCGACCGCGAGCGCGATGCGCTGGATGGCGCGCTCCGCGTCGGAGAGGCGCATCAGCGAGATCGCCTTCTCGACGAGCTCGACGTGCATCTGGAGCGACCAGGTCTGCCGGTCGAACGCGCCGCCGGGCGGGAGCGCCGCCGCCGCGTTGAGGGTGTCCTCGGCGCCGGGCGTGTAGCCGCAGACCGGACAGCTCGGCGCCTCGGCCGCGTACGGCGACTGACAGCTGCGGCAGTGGCGCAGGCTTCCCGTCGGCCGCCCGGGGCGTCGCGGCGCGACCACGCGCGAAAAGACCAGCTCCTGGTTGCCGATGCGGACGCGGTCGCCGTCGTGGAGCTCGACGCTGCCGGACACGGGGCGACCGTTCAGCTTCGAGCCGTTCCGGCTACCGAGGTCGTGGAGCACCACTTTGTCTTCCGAGACGAAGATCTTCGCGTGCTCTCGCGAGACGAGCGGATCATCGATCGTGACATGGCACTCAGGGCTTCGCCCGAGGACGGTTTCGCCCGGAGGAAGATCGAACTCTTGCAGGAGCAAGCGCAGGCGAAAGCGAGCCACGCGTCTCGGCAGGGTAGCGGTGAATCGTCGCGTTCGTCCAGGAGTGTGAGCGCGCGGAGAGATTGTGGAGCGATCTCTCCGGTGGGGCGGGGCCCCGGCGGACGCACCGAGGCGGGCCGGGCGCCGCTGACGCCCCGCTCGGTCGTGAAGAGCGCGGGATCTTTCCCGCCCTCCGAGTGCGAAGCAGGTGGCAGGTGTGCTACCGTCGGCCTTCCGTGGCGGACTTGTCGGAGCCCATCCTGCGCACCTTGCGCGAGATCGTTGCCCCGCTGGTCGAGGCGGACGGCGGCGTCTTGTACGTCGTCCCGCGGCAGAACGGCCTCGGACTCCACCTCGCCGGCGCCTGCGGCGGCTGTCCTGGCGTGCGCACGACCACCAACGAGGTGATCGAGCCGGCCGTGCGCGCCAGCGGCTATCGCGGCGAGCTCCACATCACGTCCGGCTGGATCGTCCCCGAAGGGGCCGAGCGCGTCGTCGCCTCGACGGGCTGACGCGCGGCGAGCGGCGCGCGCGCCCCTCCGTCAGAAGAGCCGCGCGGCGATGCCGTCGGTGGAGAGCCGTCGCGCGCTCGGGATCGCCAGGCGCGCCCCGGCCACGACGAGCCCGCCCGACTGCACGAGCAGCTCCATCGCGCGGCGCCGCGGGCGCGACCACGCGTCGGCGAGCGGGATGTCCAGATCGCGCGCCGCCTCGTCGAGGTCGAGCCCTTCGGCGAGGCGCAGGCCGAGCATCAGCCGCTCGCGCAGGAGCGTCTCGCGATCGAGGGGCTCGGCGGTGGAGGTCACGCCGTCGCCCTCGCGGGGCACGCCGCGCGCGAGCGTCTTGGTGCCGGCGACGTAGCGCGCGGGCTCGATCGCGTTGCGGTAGCGCAGCCCCCCCTCGGCCAGGCGCAGGAAGCCGTACGCGGCGGTGCCGAGCCCGAGGTAGGGCGCGCCGCGCCAGTAGCCGAGGTTGTGACGCGAGGCCTGCCCGGGGCGCGCGTAGTTCGAGACCTCGTAGTGCTCGAGCCCGCGGTTCTCGAGCGCGCGCTCGATCGCGAGGAACGCGTCGCAGATCGCGTCGTCCTCGGCGAGCGGGAGCTTGCCCCGTCGCGCGAGATCGCCGAAGCGCGTCCCCTGTTCGATCGTGAGCGCGTACGCCGAGAGGTGATCGAGCCCGAGATCGACGAGGCGCCCCGCGTCCTCCGCCGCGATCGCGGCGTGCTGCCCCGGCAGGCCGAAGATCAGGTCGGCCGACACGCGCGCACCCGTCGCGATCGCGGCCTTCACGGCCCGCACGGCGAGCGTCGCGTCGTGCAGGCGGCCGAGGTACTTGAGTCGATCGTCGTCGAGCGACTGCACGCCGACCGAGAGCCGGTTGACGCCCGCCTCGACGAGCGAGGCCGCGCGCGCTTCGTCCAGCGAAGTGGGGTTCGACTCGGAGGTGATCTCGACGCCCCCCGCCGCCGTCCGCTCGCGCGGGAAGGCCGCGCGGATGGCGCCGATGACGCGCCCGAGCGCCTTCGGCTCCCACAGCGAGGGCGTTCCGCCGCCGAAGAAGATCGACGCGAGCTCGTGCCCCTCGAAGGCCGGTGCGCGTGCGTCGAGCTCACGGACGAGCGCGTCGGCGTACCCCTCGTGGTCGATCTGCGTTCGCTCGGTCTTGTACGAGACGAAATCGCAGTAGGGGCATTTCTCGAGACACCACGGGAAGTGCACGTAGACGTGCAGCGGTCGGAGCACGGGCGCGATCTGGGTTGGAACCGACCGCCGCGCAACCCCGCCGGTCGATGTCGGCGATCCGTCCCCTGCGGCTCGACGTCGCGCCGCCCATTTGCACTCCGCTTCGAGGGCGCGTAGCACATCCGTCATGAAGACGAGCCACGCACTTTCCTTCTCCATCCTCTTCGGCCTCGGCACCGCTGGCCTGGTTGCGTTCGCGGGCTGCAGCAGCAGCAGCACCCCGGCGGTCGTCGACCAGGACACCGGCGTCGTGGACACCGGCCCGAAGGCCGACACCGGCACTCCCGACACGACCCCGGCGCCCCCGGTGACCTGCGCCGCCGATCTCGCGTCCGACTTCGCGTGCGTCCCGCCCGCGGCGGTCGTCGCGACGAAGCTCTCGTGCACCGAGACGGCCATCCAGGACTTCACCACCGCCTGCCTCGGTACCGGGAGCGCCACCGACTGCTCGGCGTGGCAGAAGGCGAACGCGGCGTGCAACACGTGCGTCTTCAAGTTCGTCGATCAGGTCACCGGGACCCTGAAGCCGGCCCTCTGTTACAAGTCGCTCGACACCACCGGCACCTGCGGCACCTCGGTCGAGTGCTACAACAACTGCCTCTCGGACGTCTGCGGCAGCTGCGACACCACGGCGGGCTCGGGCTCCACGGCGTCGCGCAGCGAGATGCAGGACTGCGAGCGCGACGCGACCTTCGCGGGCAACGCGGCCAAGCCCAAGGGGCGCTGCTACGACGCGACGGTCAAGAAGTACAACACCTGCACCACCGACTCGCGGTTCAGCGTGTGCACCGACTGGGCGACCTTCCTGCGTGGCGGCTGCCGTGACGGCGTCGATTGGACCCACGCGGACGACCCGAACTACA
>CAIXWQ010000042.1 GCA_903923175.1 uncultured delta proteobacterium
CGAGCCCCGCCGCTCCTGGCGCCCCGCGCGCCCCGCGCGCCCCGCGCGTGCCGGGATCCGGGGCGCCGCCTCAGGGCGGCTTCGCGCGGCTGTGGGCGCGGCTGAACGGCGCCCCCGGCTCGCTCGGCCGCATGCTCCTCCGCTTCCTCCCGCTCTCCGCCGCGATCCACGCTGCGTTCGCCGCGCCGTGGCCGCGGCTGATCGTCGCCGTGCTGGCGCTGCTCGGGGCCACGAAGGCGGTCTGGCAAGAGGAGCCCGACGCGCCGACCATCATCCCGATCGACCTCGACTCGCTCGACGACGAGGCCGATCGCGGCGCGGGGACCTCGACCACCGGCGCGGGCGAGGGGCCGGGCGGGGTCAAGGTCTCGGACGCCGGGCCGGACGTGCTCGACGGCGGCGGCGCCGACGCGCACGAGGCGGGCGGCGTCGCGGACGCCGCGCCGGACGCGGCGCAAGACGCGGGGCCCAAGCGCATCCGCGATCCGAACGCGCTCGCCGGGGGCCTGGCCGGGCTCGCGCCTCCGGGCAAGGAGGTCAACGTCAGCATGGTGCTGCGCATCGATCACATGCGCACGCACCCGCTCGCGCCGGACGTCGCCCCGCTGCTGCTGAGGATCGAGCAGTGGAAGCCGTTCTTCGAGAACAGCGGGCTCGACCCGATGCAGGACATCGACGTCCTCTACACGTTCGGTCCGAAGTTCCGGGACACCTCCCGCGTCACCGCGGTCGTGGTGCACAACCGCGACGACGAGCTCTTCGGGACGATCCTCGACGGCGTGATGGCGAAGCTCGAGGGGAAGCCGATCGGAGACCCCGACGTGCGCGGTTGGCGCGTCACCGTCGACAAGGCGCCGCGCGTCTTCGTGCAGCTGCCGGGCGGGCTGATCATCACGCCGCCCGACGGCGAGAAGCAGGCGCTGTCGATCGCGCGGCAGCTCGTGCTGAAGAAGCGCTCGGCCAAGCTGCTCGTGCCCAAGGGCGAGGCCGATCTGCTGGTCGGCCTGCTGCTCCGCACGCCCGCCAACCCGATGAAGGGGATCCCCGCCGATCTGCAGGATGCGCACGTCACGCTGCGCCTCAAGAAGGACGGCGGGCTCTCGGGCGACATCGACGCGAAGGCCAAGGACGAAGCCACGGCGAAGGCCGACGCGAAGATCGTGACCGACTGGATCGAGGAGCGCGTCCCCGGCGGCCCGATCGGCTTCTTCATCCGCCCGTACGTCCGCGGCTATCGCGTCGAGTCCGACGGAAACGTCGTGCGCGCGCACCACGAGCTCGACGGCGATCAGGTCGAAACGGTCGCGAAGTTCGTGCTCAAACGCTTGAAATGACGCGCGCGTAGAGCGCCGCGTACGCCGCGGCGACGCGCGCCGGGCTCCTTCGTTCCAGCGTCGGCCCGACGCGCGCCGGCGCGAGCGCAGGGCGTAGCAGCGCCCGCGCGAACGCGTCTCGGAGCGCGGGGACGTCCGCGGCGATCTCGCCGACCCCCGCGCCGTGCTCGCCTCCGCCTCCTGCGTCCTCTCCCTCGCGCACGAGCTCCGCGAGCGACGGCGCGGGGCCGACGACGATCGGCACGCCGAGCGCCAGCGACTCGAGCAGCACGCGCGGGTGATCGAGCTTCGCGAAGGTGTCGCGCGCGGGGAGCACCACGGCGGCGGCGCCCTCGATCCACGGCAGCAACGAGGGGACCTCGCCGAGGACGCGCACCCGCCCGCGCAGCCCGAGGGTCTCCGCGATCCGCTCGCGCAGCGAACGCTCGATCGTGCGGGCTCGCGCCGTCTTCGCCCGCGCGGCGACCACGAGCTCGGCCTCCGGGCCGCCTCCGGCCGGGCCACGCCGCAGCAGCGCGAACGCGGCGAGCGTCGGCTCGAGCGCGTCGCCGAACTCGTAGTCGCCGGCGAAGAGCAGCCAGGGCGCGGTCGGTCGGTCCTTCGGCAACCCGGCGTGCGCGCCGCGGCCCGGCGGCGCGAAGGGGAGGGGGAGGGTCGAGAGGCGCTCGGGGGAGAGCCCCGCGTCGAGCAGCGCTCGCTCGGTCGCGACCGACGTCGCCACGATCGCGTCGCCCGCGAGCGCGCGCGTCGCGTTCGCAAAGCTGCGGGGCCGAGACGCGACGGTCTGCACCAGCGGCGTCGCCGTCGCGCGCGAGAGGGCCCGTAGCGCGAGCCCCGTCCCCGGACGCGGCGCGAACATGGCGTGCACGACGTCGGCGCGCGCCCGCACGACCGCGACGAGCGCCTCGATCGCCCGCGCCCGCCGCGTGTGCACGCGCACGGCTTCGCACCCCTCGGGCACGGTGCCGTCACCGTGCACGAGCAGGATCGGCCGCGCGAGCCCGGCCGAGGCGAGCGCGCACGCGAGATCGACCGCCGCGAGCGAGGCGCCGTTGGGAGGCCCATCGCCGAGCGGCGTGGTCAGCAGGAGCACGCGCATCGCGCGGCGCCGTTCGGCCCGCGCCGCGCTCAGCCGCCGCCGAACTTCGGCTTCGGCTTGCCCGTGGTGGGCGGGACGACCGTCGTCGGAGCCGGCACGACCGTCGTCGTGGGCTTCGGCGCCACGGCCGTGGTGGTGGCCGTCGGCGTCGTCGGCTTCGCGGTCGCGGTCGCGGTCGCGGTGGGCGACGGATCGGGCTTCTTCGCCGTGTCGTCGTCCGCCTTCTTCGCCGTGTCGTCGTCGTCGGCCTTCTTGGGCTTCTTCTTGGAGTCGTCGTCGTCGGCCTTCTTCGAGTCGTCGTCGTCGTCGGCCTTCTTCGCCTTCTTCTTCTTCGACTTCGAGTCGTCCTTCTTGGAGTCGTCGTCGTCGTCGGCCTTCTTGTCCTCGTCCTTGGACTCGCTGGTCGAGGACTCGGCTTTCTTGTTGCAGCCCATCAGCGAGGGGGTGAGGCAGGTCGAGGCCGCCAACAGGAGCACGAAGAGGCGCAGGTTCGAGGACATCCGTCCCGCCTACCGCCGCGGGGCTCGCGCGGAAACCCGGCCCCCGCGGCGGGGGGACACCCTCCGGGGGTTGCCGTCCGCCGCGCGTCGGGAGGAACTCGGCCGCACCATGCCGCCCCGCGCGCTTCCGCTCCTCGCGTTGTCGCTCTTCGCTGCCGGCTCGCAGGGTTGCGGCGCGGCCCCCTCCGCCACCTCCGCTGCGCCGCCGCCCGCCGCGCCCGCGCCCGCCTCCGTGCGCTGCGGCGCCGACGCCCCGCCCGCGCCCGTCGATGCGCGCGCGAGGATGGAGTCGCTCAAGCAGGACGTCTTCGCGTGTTTCGGCATCGGCACCGCGCCGCCGCGAGATGGTGTGGTGAAGGTGGAGATCACGGTCGACCACGCCGGGCAGGTGGGCGCGACGCGCGTGGTCGCCGCAGGGGCGGAGTCGAGCGCGCTGCGTTGCACCGAAGGCGCGCTGCGTCGCGCGCGCTTCGCGACGTTCTGCGGCGCCGACGTGCCGATCTCTTGGACGTATACGCTCCGCTGAGAGACTGTGAACCAGTCTCTCCGGTGGGGTTTGGCCCCGACGAATCGCATTCGGCGGGGCGGGGCGGTGCCGACCGCCCCGCTGGGCAGTGAAGAGCGCGGGATTCCCGCGCTCTGAGGCGAGCCCTCCGCGAGTACGACACGCACCGTGCTCCTGCGCGGGTGAATCGTCCGCGCACGCCTTGGCCGAGCGCGGCGGCTGCTGCACACTGAGTGCACCCCGCGTCGCGGCGACGCGCGAGCCGACGTTGGGTCGGCGCGCGTGCGCGTCGCGGCAGCGAACCGCCCCTCCCGTGCGAAGCGATTCCGCGATTCCGATGGCTCGTGAGCCGACGTCCGAAGGGGCGGCGCAGCGGACCTTCGCGCGTCTGCTGAGGACGGCGTTCGGCGACGACCCCAGCGTTCGCGTCGTCGTCGGCGAGGCGCTCCGCGCCGCACGCTTGCCCGCGGTGCCCGGCGAGCTCCCCGAGATGCTCGAGTTCCTCCGCAACCACCTCGGCCCTCGGATGCGCGAGCGCGTCGGGCCTCGCCTCGTCGCCGCGCTCGTCGAGGACCTCGAGGCCGAGATCGAGTTCGAGCGCTCCAAGAGCGACTCGAGCTCTTCGCGGATGGCGGTCGCCACGCGGATGCCTCCTCGACCGGTCGACGGCGTGCCCTCGGCATGCGAGCCCAAGCTCACGGCGCCGCCGTCGTTCGCCGAGCTCGACGCGTTCGCGCGTGACGTGATGTTCGACGAGCCGTTTTCCGAGGCCCCGTCGTCGGTCCTGCCGCGCGCCGCCGTCGCCTCGGCCCCGGTGCGCCCGCGCATCGCGCGCCCGAGCGTGTTCCTCGTCGATCCGGATCGCTTCGGGCGCTCGTCGCTCGCGCGCGCGCTGGTGAGCGCCAGCTGCGACGTGACCGTGCTCGACGACGCGGCCGCGGCCCTCGCGCAGCTCGCGCGCCGCGAGGAGGCGCCGCACGTGGTCGTCACGGAGGTCGTGGGGCTGGAGATCGAGGCGTTCCTCGGCGCGCTCCACCGCGGCTGTCCGGACGTGCCGCTGGTCGTCTGGACGCGCGTGCCGCGCGCGAACGTCGAGCTGCTCATGCACACCGTCGGGGTGGTCGCCTTCGAGATCGTCGCCAAGACCTCCCGCGCCGCCGACGTGGTCGCGACCGTGCACAGGCTCGTCTCCGGCTGAGCCTCGCCAGGGCGACGCCCTTCGCGCGCCTGGCGCGAGGAAGTTGGCCCCCGCCGAGCGCGCGCGTGAACGATGCAGCATGGCGCCGACCAAGGCTCCCCGAGCTGCTCCTCCCGCGACCCGTTCCGCGCTCCGCGCGCCCACCAAGCAGGCCTCGCACGGCTGCGTCGTGTGCGGCTTCTCGCCCCCCGCGGGCACCTCGCTGGTGCCGGTGTCGATCGCGAAGCGTACCCGCCGCGCGTGCGCGTTCCACGCGATCATCGCCGACCGCACCGCGCCCGCGACGCTCGCCGAGTTCCGACGCGTGTGCGCCGCGAACGATCGCCGCGGCCGCAGGAGCGACGATCGCCGGCTCGGCGAGGATCGGCGCGCGTTCTGGCGTCCGACGCCCGATCGGCGCGCCGAGGATCGCGAGATCGGTCGCCGTCGCGAGGACGAGCAGCCGGCCGTCTGACGCGCGCCGCCCCGCCGCGCGCTAGTCGTAGGCGAAGGCGAGCGGATAGCTGACGTCGACCTTCCCGCCGTCGGGCTCGGGGAAGGACATCCCCGCGAAGACCTTCTGCACGCAGGCGCGCATGGTCGGGTCCCCGAGCGTGCCGGCGTCCGCCTTCGCAGCGCTCACGTCCCCCTTCTCGTCGATCACGAAGGACGTCGCGACGCTCCCCTCCGCGAGGGGATCGGCGGCGCGCAGCGCGTCGTAGCAGGCGCGGAGGCGCGGGAAGCTCGCGCGGACGATGCGCACGATGACCTCCTTCGGGAGGCGGCCGGTCACCGTCACGCCCGCCTCCTTCAACTTCACGCTCGTCAGGCGCCAATCGAACGCGAGGTCGTAGACGATCGGCGGCGTGCCGGCCTCGAACGCGACGCCGGCGACGGCGCGCTCGAGACAGGCGCCGAGCGTGGGCGGGCTGCCGACCCCGACCGTCAGCGTGATCTTCTCGATCGAGCCGTCGGCGCGGAGCGTGAGCGCGTACTCGCCCGAGCCTAGGATCGGCGCCGCCGCGGTGCTCGCGGCCGCGACGCAGGTCCGCATCGCGGGGACCGCGGCGCACAGCGCGCGCGACGGCGAGCCCAGCCGCCCCCGCCGGCGTGACGAGCCGACCGGCCACGTGGCTGTCGTAGTGTCGCCCGGCGCGCGGGCCGTATCCCGAGCCGCTGCCGCCCCCGTACCCCGGCCCGCCGATGGTGCCGAGCCCGAGCCCCGCGTCCTTCGCTCCGCCGTCGACCGTGTCGCCGCTGCTCGCGCCGATGCCGCTCATCCCGAGCCCGCCGCCCGACCAGGAGCTCGACGGCGCCAACGTGCTCGACGGGCGCGCGGCGGGCGCCGCGGACGCCGCGGACGCGCCGCCGAGAAGCCTTCCGTCCTCGCAGAGGTAGGGCGGGGCGAACGCGGTCAGGGCCGACGTGGAAGGCGCACGTATCGAATCGATTACCGAAGCGCTCATCGATGGCGTCGGCGGCGCGGCGCGCGGCGATCTCGTCGAGAGCGCGGCGGCGCTCGGATCGGGACGAGGGGCCTGCTCGCCGCGCTTGCACGCAGCGGCGACCGCACAGAAGCCGAGCGCGAGGCAGGCGGCGACGCGCCGGGCGCGCACGATCAATTGAACCCGAGCAGCAGCTGCGCGAGCCCCGCGAGGAAGCCCATCACGGCGCCGAGCGCGATCAGGATCCACTCGTCCTCGTGGAACGCGGGGCGCAGCAGCGACTGGAATTCCGCCGGCGTCATCGCTCGCAGCCGCGCGGCGAACATGGTCGAGATGACCGTTGCGCGCTCGCGGTTGAACGTCGGGTCGGAGAGCGGCTCCAGCGCCTTCAACGTCGCCTTCTCGACGATCGATCGCTTCAGCTCGAGGTAGCCCTGCGGACCGAACGCGATCTGCAGCGCTGGGCCGACGAAGCCCCCCTCGACGAGCGGGGCGACGTTGCGCCGGATGATCGCGGAGGTCTGCTGGTAGCGCGGCCCCGCGAGCAGCTCGGTCATGATGTCCTTCACGGACAGCAGGTGCTCGGTGGCGAGGTCGGCGAACTTCTTCGAGACGTCGTGCTGCCTCCGCAAGAACACGCCCTGCAGCGTGAACGGTCCGATCTTGATCGGGTTCAGCGGCCGGAACACGAGGTTGAGCGCGACCCAGTTCGTGAGGCACCCGAGCGCGGCGCCGAAGACCGGGAGCGCCCAGCGCTTCGGCCACACGACCCAGAGCAGCATCTGGATCACGCCGAAGGCGAGGCCGATCCAGAAGCTCACGTCGACGAGGAACTTGAGCTCGCGATCGCCGACCGCCTGGAACACGAAGACCATGAGCGCGCGGTCTTCGCCGAGGCGCCGGATGACCATCCGGCGGAAGTCCATCAGGTCGTCGATGTTCGCGCCCATGTCCTTGACGATCCCCTCGGTGACCTCGGGGACCTTCTTGCGGACGTAGTCGTAGACGGGCTTGCGTACCGACGGCGGCAGGTTCTCCCAGATCAGGCCGCGCCCGTGCTCGCGCACGAGCTCGTCGATGAACTCCTCGGCGTGCGCGCTGAGCTGGTCGCTGATGTGGCGCGCGATCCGCTCGGGCTCCATCTGGTGGAAGACCTCTTCGAGCGTGCCGACCTTCGCGAGCGTGTTGTCGACGAGGATGCCGGCCATCTTGGGGGCCTTGCGCGGCACGATCCCCTGCCAGCCGAGCCACGGCTTCAAGAACCCGACGAACTCGACGGGGTAGAAGACCATCTTCATCGCGAACCAGACGTGCGCCCACGTGACGACCGCCGCGACGATCGGGATGCTCACGAAGCCCCAGAAGTCGGGGCGCGCGTACAGCGCGCGCAGCAGGTCGAGGACCTTGTGCAGCATCGTCGGGCAGCTCGGGGTTCGCTCGGGAGCGCGCTTCGCCAGCGCGACGACGGTGGCGTCACCGCAATCGCGGCGACGCGTCAGCCGAGCCCAACGTATCACCTCCCGCTGTCGTGGTCCGCGCGCTCCAGGTGCCTTTCTGCCGCAAGCAAAGCCCGATCCAAGCGCGAGCCCTGGTTGACGGTGTGCCCCCTGTGGTGTACCCGTCCGCGACCGCTCGCGCGCTCTGCGCACGACGGTGGTCGGTGGCGCCCGCTTTGGTGCGGGTCGCTTGCTCGGAAGCCACGGCTTGCGGCGCGCGCATGCGAGCCGTCGGTCGCCGCGGAGGGGGCCGCCGCCCGGATCTCTCCACGGAGCTCGAAATGCCTTCTGCCCTCACCGATCTCTCGTTCACGTACGCCAGCGCGCTCGCGCAGGTGCAGGCGCCTGCTGGAGGCGGAGGTGGCGGTGCGCCCGCGCCCGCGGCTCCCGGTGGCGGCAGCGGCGGCGGTGGCGGCGGGAGCCCGGCCGGTGGCGGCGCGGGCGGCATCACGCCGCTCCTCTTCCCGATCCTGATCTTCGCGGCCTTCTACTTCTTCTTCATCCGGCCCCAGCAGAAGAAGGCGAAGGACCTCGAGTCGAAGCTCAAGAAGGGCGACCGCGTCTTCACCAACGCGGGGATCTTCGGGACGATCGTCGTCCTGAAGGACAAGCGCGCCACGCTCGAGATCGCCAAGGGGGTCCAGATCGAGGTCCGCCGCGACGCGATCGGCGGCATCGACGAAGGCGACGACGCGAAGCCCGCGGCCGACGACAAGAAGTCCGACAAGAAAGACGACGCGAAGGCCGCAGACGCGAAGAAGTGAGGCGCGCCGCCGCGGCGAGGCGATCGCCGCGGAAGCAGGGACGCGTGGAGCGAGAACGCGGGATCGTGCGAGGTGCACGGACCCCTGGTCGCCCGGCCTGACGGCCAGGGCGCGTGCGAGCAGAAGCCGATGAGCCGTTGGTGGTACACGAAGGTGCTGTTCGTCTTGTTGCTCGGCGCAGGGGCGTTCCTCGCCGTGTGGCCGAGCCTCGAGTCGATGATCGGCCTCAAGGCGCCGGCCTGGGTGAAGACCCACGTCCACGCCCGCATCAACCGCGGCCTCGACCTGCGAGGCGGGCTGCGGCTCGTCTACACGGTGCAGGTCGACGAGGCGATCCGCGACAAGCGCGATCGCTACGCCGACGAGATGCGCGCGCGCCTCGCGACGGCGATGGGGATCCACCAGGGCGAGAACCCGCTGAACGCCGACGAGCAGAAGAAGCTCGGCGATCGCGTGCTGGTCGAGCGCCCCGAGCACAACCGCATCGTCTTCAAGTTCACCAACGCCGCCGACGCGAAGCTCCTCGAGGACCAGAAGTTCCGCGAGCCGATCCAGGAGGAGATGGGCGGTCCGTACCCGGGTGCCAACCCGAGCGAGCGCTACTTCAAGATCCTGACGACGACCGAGAACTCGATCCGCGAGAAGGCCGTCGGCCAGGCGAAGAAGACCGTCGAGAACCGCGTCGACGAGCTCGGCCTCCGCGAGGCGTCGATCACGACCCGCGACGAGGACATCATCATCGAGGTCCCCGGCGAGGACGAGGCGACGTTCCGCGAGATCGAGCAGATCGTCTCGCAGACCGCGCGCCTCGAGTTCAAGCTCCTCGACGACGAGGCCGACTTCTACGGCAAGCTGGATCTCGCCGCGCACCCGCTCCCCGAGGGCGGCTCGATGCAGAACGAGCTCGCGCCGAACGGCCCGAACCCGACCGGCGGCGGCTACAAGCAGACCCCGAGCCACTTCCTGCGCGTGCTCCGCAAGAGCGACGAGAAGCAGGTCGACACGCTCAAGCGCCTCAAGGCGTACACGGCGACCCTGCCGATCCCCGACGATCACCAGATCGGCTACGGGGAGTACGAGGACGTCGATCCGCAGACGGGCAAGCGCACCGCTGCCGGCTGGCGCACGTACTACCTCTTCCGCCGCGCCGACGTGACCGGTGAGTACATCACCGACGCGCAGGTGAGCGTCGACAACAACAAGGGGCCGACGCAGGAGTACTACGTCGCGATCACCTTCTCGCCGCGCGGCGCCGATCTGTTCCGGCAGATCACGCACGACAACGTCAAGAAGCGGTTCGCGATCATCCTCGACGACAAGGTCGACTCGGCCCCGGTCATCCAGACCGAGATCGGCGGCGGCCACGCGTCGATCACGCTCGGCTCGTTCCCGGATCGCCGCGAGCAGCTCGAGGCCGCCAAGAAGCTCGAGCTCGTGCTCCGCGCCGGCGCGCTGCCGGCGCCGATCGAGCGCAGTAACCGTCAGTTCATCGGCGCGTCGCTCGGCTCGGACGCGATCGCGAAGGGGCTGAAGGGCGCCATGCTCGGCGCGGCCTTCGTGCTCGTCTTCATGGTGATCTACTACCACTGGGCCGGCGCCATCGCGAACGGAGCCGTCATGTTCAACCTGCTGCTGCAGCTCGCGGCGCTCGCCCTCTTCGGCGCGTCGATGACGCTGCCGGGCATCGCGGGGCTCGCGCTCACCATCGGCATGGCGGTCGACGCCAACGTGCTGATCAACGAGCGCATCCGCGAGGAGCTGCGCGAGGGGCGGACCCCGCGCGCGGCCGTGGAGACCGGCTACGGCAAGGCGTTCTCGTCGATCTTCGACGGCCACGTCACGACGTTCATCGGCGGGCTCTTGCTGCTGCAGTACGGCACGGGGCCCATCAAGGGCTTCGCGGTGACGCTGATCATCGGGATCGTGGCGTCGCTGTTCACCGCGGTCGTGTGCACCCGCATCGTCTTCGACTGGTGGGTGCTCGGTCGGCGCGTGAAGACCCTGAACCTCGGTCAGTGATGAGCGCCCCGTACGGAATCGGCGAACGAAGGATGATGGAACGATGGAGCTGATCAAGCACGGGACCCGCATCGACTTCATGCGGCAGCGGCGATTCTGGATCACGCTGTCGATGGTCCTCGCGATCAGCTCGCTGATCCTGGCGTTCATGCCGCCCGGCGCGAAGACCACGATCGCCGGCATGACCATCGGGCTCGGTCCGAACTACGGCACCGACTTCCGCGGTGGCACCGAGCTCGAGGTGCACTTCAAGAAGAAGCTCTCGGCCGCCGAGGTGCGCGACGCGGTGGAGAAGATTCCCGGCTTCTCGCGCCCCGACATCGTCTCGATCGGCAACGCCGACGACTCGCGGTTCCTGATCCGCGTGCAGGAGCACTCGACGCTCGACGAGGCCACGAAGCTCAAGGTGCGCCAGGCGCTCTGCTTCCGCGGCGGGTTCGACGACGAGAAGACCGGCAAGTTCGTGCAGGACGCGGAGGTCGACAAAGGGCGCTGCCCCGACACAGTCGTGAAGCCCACCGAGGTGAAGTTCAGCCCTGGCGGCGACAAGGCCAACGTCCGCTACGAGGTGCTCCCCGACGAGGCGCTCATCCAGAAGGTGCGCGACGCGATCACCGGTTCGGGCGTCTCGCTGCGCGGGGCGATCGACGACCGCGGCCAGAGCGCCGACGTCTCCGTGAAGGGGCACGACGTCTCGCAGGCCAAGGAGTACCGCGTCGAGGTCCAGCTGAAGTCGAAGGGCGACTACCTCCTCGACGAGCTGCGCACCAGGCTCGGCGCCGACGTGGTGCCGCCCGCCGCCGACAAGGTCGAGTGGGTCGGTCCGCGCGCCGGCAAGCAGCTGCGTGACGCCGCGGTCAAGAGCGTCATGTTCGCCATCATCTTCATCATGGCGTACGTGGCGTTCCGCTTCGACCTGCGCTTCGCGCCGGGCGGCATCCTCGCCCTCGCGCACGACGCGTTCGTGGTCATCGGCGTGTTCATCGTCACGCGGCGTGAGATCACGCTCTCGACGATCGCCGCCATCCTCACGATCGTCAGCTACTCGATGGCCGACACGGTCATCATCTACGACCGCATCCGAGAAAACCTCGGCAAGCACCGCGGGCTCACGTTCCACGAGATCATCAATCTCTCGGTGAGCGAGACGCTGTCGCGCACGATCCTGACCTCGGGCTCGGTGCTCCTGTCGATCGCCGCGTTCTTCTTCTACGGCACCGGCGCGCTGAAGGACTTCGCGCTCTCGCTGTTCGTCGGCGTCGTCGCCGGGACGTACTCGTCGATCTTCGTCGCCGCGCCGATGACGGAGTGGATCGACCGCAAGTTCTTCGGCTCCTCGGCGACGCGTCGCAAGAAGCTCGCGCGCACCGCGAACATCGGGATCGGCGGCGCGAAGGAGCAGAAGCAGCATCAGGTCTGACGAACGCCGCGTCGCGGCGCCGAGAGGCGCACGACCCTCGAGGGCTCTTCGGCGTCGGCCGAGGGGCCCTCGGCGCTTCGAAGCTCAATCGCCGCCGGCGTCGGGCGGGGGAGGGAGCGTGAAGTCCGGGCACGGGGCCTCCGGCAGGCCTTCGGGCGCGCCCTGGTCGAGCCAGCTGCCGATGCGCGCGAGCTCCTCGGGGAGCAGCTTGCGGTTGTGCAGCTCGCAGTGCGTGACGTCGGGCATGAACGCGGGATCGCCGGCGTCGCTCGGCGAGAGGACGTCCAAGAGCAGGGAGGCCCTCCGATCGGTCGAGCCCTTGGCGACGAGCGAGAGCGTCGTGCCGAGCGCCTTGTGCGTGAGCGCGCAGTAGAGGTCGTGCGAGGTGGTCCCCATAGGGAACGACATCGGCGTCTTCTCGCTGCCGTGGCAGGGGCCGACCGTCTGGCATCCAGCGACGCCGCCCGCGCGGAACAGGTCGCCGTAGAGCGCGCCGAAGGTCGACGCGCCGAGCGAGGGGTTCGCGTCGGAGCCCGCCACGCACGCGTCGTCGACGTACGTCGTGCGCGAGGCGTCGACCGCGATCGTCGGCGTGCCCGGCGTGTCGCCGCACGCGGCGCCGAGCGCTGCGAGCGCGGAGACGACGAGCGCGCGGAGGTGAGAGCGCATCGCGCGAGCATGCCGCAGATCGCCGCGCGTTTGGAGGGCCTCGTGCGATCCGCCGCCTGACGCGTGCGCGCAAGTTCGCGGAGGACCCTCCGAAAACTTCGGATCGCACGCGGCGCGACCTACGTTGACTCGCGTGGATCGACGCGTGGAACGAGGCGCTTGAGCGCCGAGACTGCGCGAGCCGGGAGACCATCGCAACCCATGGACGGCTTCGAGATCGTGCTCGGCGCTTTGCGGACCGAGCGACAGGCAGCGCCGAGAGCTTCGGCGTCCGAACGAACGTCCGCCTCACGTCGCGCAGCGACGGCCGAGCGTCCGCCGGAACGCGCGTTGCGGGTCGTCGACGGCAACGTGCGGACGCTCGCGTCCGCGCGCGCCGTGAAGGAGCCCGCGGTCTCGAGACGCGGACCCGGCATCGCGAGCACGCGCGGGCCCGGCGAGGCGCGCGCGGTCCGGGAGGCCATCGACATCTTCGTCGGCGGCGTGAACGTCACCGCGCGCGTCGACGCCGATCAGGTGAGCTGCGTGGTGCGCGACCTCGCCCACGCGGTCGTCGATCTCGCGAGCGGCGTCCGGCGGCGCGCGATCGTGCGCTTCTACGACGCGCCGTGGGAGCTCGGGCTCGAGCGCATCGACGAGGTCGACGCGCCCACCACGCTCGCGCTCTCGGTGCTGCGCAACGGCCCGGACGCCGAGATCGCCGTCTTCGATCGGCGCGTCGCGATCGCGGAGGTGGTGGCTGGGACGGCGGCGGCGCTCGATCTGCTCGCCGCCAGCGGCCGCGCCGACGTCGCGCTCGAGGGCGAGCTCGCCGCGGCGCGCGATACGCTCCGCGCGCTTGCGAAGGCCGAGCTCGCGCCGATGCGGCCGACCCGCGAGGTCGCGGCCATCGTCGAGGCGGAGCCCGGGCTGCGTGTCGCGTTCTCGTGCGAGCTGCCGCTGCGCGTGTCCGATTCGGACGAGGACGCGCGGACCGATCGCAGCGTCGAGTCCTCTGACCTGCACTCGCTGCTCGGCCGCGGGCGGCTGCGCGCGTCGGTGCGCGGGCGCACCAAGGAGCTCGGCGACGTGCACGCGTTCCTGGTGGCCGAGCGACTCGTCGTGCTCGGTAAGCAGGTCCTCGACGCGTGGGAGCGCGGCAAGCCGCTGCACGTGCGCACCGACGTCGCCGGGCCGATGCTCGGCGTCCGCCTCGAGCCCGCGGGCGAGCTCACGCTCTCGCTCGTCCCGGCCGCCGGCACGGCGTCCGACGAGCCGGCCTCGCAGCGCGGCGCGGTCACGTTCCCCTCGCTCGAGGGGCCGGATCTGGTCGACGCGGCGGTCTCTTTCGGGCGGGCGCTCGTGCGCGCGGTGCTCCGGCGCGACCGCGCGCAGGTCGCCAACCTGCGCTTGATGGCGCTCCGGCGAAAGGTGAAGGAGCTGAGCGACCGGCTGCGCGACGTCGCGCGCCCGGTGGGGCCGTTCGGCGAGAGCGATCTCGTCAACACGCGCCGCGACAGCTACCGGCCGTACCTCGCCGCGAGCCGCGCCCCCGTCGCTTCGGGGGCCGCCAAGACCGCGGCGCCGCGCGCGCCCGCCGCGCCGCCGGTGCGCAAGATGCGCTTCGCGCCGCGCTGGTCGGCGGAGGTGCCCGGGATCGATCTGCGCGCGACGTTCCTCTGCGGCGACCGGCTCGTGCTCTCGGGCGCCGCGCAGACGGCGTGCGTGGCGCGCGACGACGGGAGCCCGCTCTGGAAGGTGCCGACCGTGCGCGCCACCACGCTGCCGACGGCGTTCGGCCTCGCGCGTCTGCGCGGCGACGGACGCCTCGAGCTCCGTGACTTCGGCGACGGCTCGGTCACGTGGTCGCAGCCGTGTGCGCCGCGCTCGCGCGGGACGCCGGCGGCGTGCACCGTGGTGTCGCCGGGGCTGCCGCGGCTGCTCGTCGCCACCGACGGCGATCGTCACCTGGTCGCCTTCGATCTCACGAGCGGCGAGCCGCGTTGGCGCTATGCGATGGTGCGACCGGGCTCGATCCGGATCCGGCGCGCGGGGCGCTTGCTCATCGTCGCGAGCGACGAGGCGCAGCTGGTCGCGATCGACGCGCTCGACGGGCACGTCGTGTGGCGGCTGCGCGATCGCCTGCGGTTCGCGGCGCCGCCGTCGACCGAGCGTGAAGAGCTGTTCGCCGTTGCCGGTGAGCCGCAGGGCCTCGCGCGGCTCCACGTGATCGACGTGCTCTCGGGCGCGCGTCGCTGGGAGCGGCCGCTCGAGGCCTCGATCGCGACCGAGTCGGCGCCGATGATCCTCGGGCGGGTCATCCTGCTCGCGACGCGCGATCGGCGCGGGCTCGGGATGATCGCGCTCGATCGCGCCAGCGGCGTGGAGCGCTGGAGCGCGCCGACGGGGGCGTGGCCGGCGGGGACGAGCGCGCTGCCGCTCGACGACGTCCTCGTGCTCAACCTGCCGACGGGCGAGGTGTGCGCGATCTCGGCGGAGACCGGCGAGACGGTGTGGCGGCACGTCTTCGACGCGCCGTTCCTCGGCGACGCGCCGCGCAGGCTCGAGCCGGTGCTGCGCTCTGGGGCGCTCTTCGTCCCGCAGGACAAGGTGCGCGTGCTGCGGCCCTCCGACGGCGCGGTCGTCGGGATCGTCGAACCGTGCGATCTCGTCCCCGATCTGCTGCGCGTGGACGAGCGCTGCGACGTGTACGTGGGCGAGGAGTCGGGGCACGTCTCGGCGTTCGGCGCGAGCGCGAAGCTCGAGCTCGTTCGGGTCTGACCTCCGGGGCGCCGGGCGCGCTACGGCGCGAACGTCTCCTCGTAGAACCCCTCGACGTCGCGGAGCGTGGGGGGGAGGGGCTCGTCGGACCACGCGCACGCGAGGGCGCGCGCGGTCGTGCCGTCCGGCTCGTCGACGAGGAGCCAGCCATGCGCGAGGTCGCCCGCGGGGACGATCGCCGTGACGACGCCGCCGACCGCGACGAGCGTCGAAAGACAGTAGTTCCCGTTGGCGTCGACGCGGGCCACCACCTCGGTGCTGGCGAGGACGTAGCCGGAGGGTGGGAGCGCACCGCCGCCCTCGATCCGCACGGCGCGGCGCGCGCCCACCACGGCGGGGAGGACGAGCCGGCGTCCGGTGGCCGTCGCGCCGCACGCGCGCGCGGGGTCGACGAGGTCGAGGGCGGTCGGCCCGCGCGTGAAGGTCGCCTCGTTGGGATCGCGGGTGGGCGTCGCGAGCCAGAGCGTCGTGGCGGGGACCGCGGCGCTCGAAGCGAAGGTGAGCGCGAAGGGGCTCAGAGGGTCACCGATCGCGTGCACGCGGGCCGCGGAGACGGTCGCCGCGGGGAGGGAAGGGCCGGTCGCCCAGGCGCCGAGGAGGCCGTCTTCGGCGGGCGTCGCGCCGTCGGTCACGTAGGCGAAGCGACCGTCGGTCGCGAGCAGGCGGGGCGCCTTCGGATCGGCGTCGACGTAGGCGAGGTTGGTGGCGGCTCCTTCGTACGAGAGCTGCCGGGGCGCGCCGCTGCTCGAGACGAGGCGCACCCGCGAGCCCCCCTCGACGGCGTACGCGCCGCGCGTGGAGGCACCGACGAGCTGCGGGGCGCGCTCGCTCGTGTACACGGCCGTGCCGGGGCCGGACCGCGGCGACCACCATGCCAGCGTCGCGCGCACGCCCCCCTTGGGCTGCCAGTCCCACTGCACCGCCGCGGCGCCGAGGGCGCCGATCGAGCCGAGCGTCCCGCGCTCGACGAGCTTCGAGAACGTGAGCTTGCCGGCGCGCGCGCTCACGACCGTGAGGGCGCGCGCGTCGTCGCGCACGAGGCGCGCGAAGCGGACCTGCCCGTCGAGATCGACGGTGGCCTCGACGTCGGCGGCGCCCTGCACGCGACCGAGCGCGGTTGCGGTCGGCGCCGCGTGGCAGCGCAGCGCGCGTGCGGCGCGCACCGTGCGCTGGCGTGAGGGCGCCGCGTAGAGCGTCGGCGCGTCGGGGAGCGACCAGCCGAGGCGGGTCGTCCACGCATCGAAGACGCACCCGTGGCTGCCGCAGAGCCCGTCGCCCGAGAGCGGCGGTGCGTCGACGGGAGTCCATTTCGCGCCCGCGTCGTCGGACTCCCACGCGAGGCGGCGCGTCGTCCACGCGAGCGCGCGCCCCCCGGCGAGCGCGAGGCCGTCGACGGAGGCGGGGAGCGGCCGCACGGTGAGCGGACCACCGTTCGTCGCCGACGCGCCCTGCAGCACCCAGCCGCTGCGTCCGCGCGCGGCGATCGCGCGCAGCTCGCCGTCGACGACGCCGAGGCGCGCGGCGGAGACCGCGCGGGGGTCGAGCTCGCCGACCGTTGGCTGGAGCGTCATCGCCAGGCTCGCGCCTCGAGCATCTCGCGCATCTCGCGCGCCTCGCGCGTCTCGCGCGGCAGGCTCGTCACGGGGCTCGCGCGCGCCGGCCGCGCTGCGAATCCGCGCCAGCACCACACGTCCGCCCCGCGCGCCGAGCGCCAGCCCGCCGTCGCCGGGGAGCGCGACCAGCGGGCCGATCGCGTCGAGCGCGTCGCCGTCCGCGATGGCGTGCTCGGCGTGATCGCGGAGCGCGACCAGCGTGGGCCGACACGAGCCCGCGGACGCGGCGCAGCGCGCGAGCAGCAGCCCGGAGGACGACACCGCGAGCGCGCCGATCCGGCCAGCGACGTTGCCGACGAGCTCGAGGTGCGCGCCGAGATCGTCGCTGCGCAGGAGCCGGGTCGTCGCGGCGTGCGCGCACGCGATCGTCACCGTGCTCGGCGGCGCCGTCGCGAGCAGCGGCGCGTCGCAGTCCGCGAGCACTTGCACGAGCCGCGCGGTGCGCGAACCGTCGAGCGGGCGCGAGAGCAGGCGCGCGGCGTGCTCGAGCGGCTGGAGCTCGAACCAGCGGTCGGCGACGAACCCGCCACGCGGCCCCGCGGCGGCGTGCGCGAGGCCGGTCGCGGGCTGCGCGCGCGTCGGCGTGCGAGGGGCCGCGCCGCTCACGTAGGAGAGCTCGAAGTGCGGCGGCTCGCCCGTGAGCACGAACGACGAAGCCCGGAGCGGCGGCGCGGTCGGCAGGCTGCCGCGCAGCTCCAGACCCTCCACGACGATCGCGCCCGCGCGAGCGCCGAGCGCGCGGATCGCGAGCGGCGCGTCGAGGCGGTCGAAGCGCGCGCCGTCGTCCGCGGACACGAAGGCGCGCTGCGGCGCGGCGAGCGCGAGCACGACGCCTTCGGCCGTCGC
>CAIXWQ010000043.1 GCA_903923175.1 uncultured delta proteobacterium
CGGACGCCTTGCAGGCGCTCGCGACCGCGCGCTTCGAGCCCGCCTCGTCGCCCCGCCGGCGCGCCGGCGAGCTGCGCGACGGCAGCGACGCGACCGTGACGGGCGCGCTCGGCTCGGCCAGCTCGACCGTCTCGAGCGGGCGCGCCCACGAGCTCGACCTCGCCGACGCGGGCCGCGCGCTCGCGGACGGGAGCCCACGCGAGGTGCCCGCCCAGCGCCAAGAGCGTCAAGCCGCCGTCGACGCCGCCATCGGTCGCATGACGCTCCAGCGTGGCGCCCACGCCGAGGCCGACGTCCCGAGCCTCGGGCGCGTCAGCGTCGACGTCCGTGGCGGCGCCGGCGCCCTCGACGTCACCGTGCAGGCCGCTCGCCCCGAAGCGCTCGACGCCATCCTCGCCGCGCGCCCCGCGCTCGAGGCCGAGCTGCGCGCGGGCTCGCTCGACGTCGCCCACCTGACGGTGCGCGCGCACGGCGCGCCAGGCTCGTCGAGCGCCCAGAGCTGGAGCGGCGGCGGCAGCGCGAACGGCGGCGGCAGCGGCGGCGCGCACGGGGGGCAACCCTCCGAGCCGCGCGCGCCCCGCGACGAGCTGGCCGAGGGCGCCGGCGCGACGGGCGGCGACGGTGGTCGGCGCGGTCGGGTCCGGATCGTGCTGTAGGTCCGCTTCGACCCGGACGAAGTCGCCGGCGCGCGGCGCCGACCTGAAGGCGCAGCCGACGGCGGCCGTAACCCGGATCCGAGGAACCCATGGCCGAGTCGAAAGCCGAAGCGCCGGGCGCGAAGGACGCGAAGGACGCGAGCGCGCCCGCGAAGGGTCCGAACCCGATCATCACGATGGTGCTCGTCGCCCTGGTGGCGGGCGGGGCCTCGTTCGGCGGCGTGAAGCTCGGAGGCGCGGCCCACCACGGCGCCGAGGCGGCGCCCAAGCACTCGGGCAACGTGATGAAGCCGCCGGGGCCCACGCTCGCGCTCGAGGCGTTCATCCTGAGCATCCCCGACGCGTCGGCGCACCCGCACGCGATGAAGGTCACCATCGCGGTCGAGCTCGAGGCCGGCGGGCACGAGGAGGCCGCGAAGGTCTTCATCCCGCGCGTCCGCGACGCGACGCTCGCCTACCTGCGCTCGCTCACCTACGAAGAAGCGGCGTCGGCGGTGCGCATGGAGAAGGCGCGCAACGAGCTGCTCGAGCGCTACCGCACCGTCGGGCTGCCGGGCGCCGAGCGCATCCTCATCACCGATCTGGTCGTGCAGTGAGCGGCTCGGTGCCGTCGTCATGAGCGCCGAGAGCTCCGAGGCCCTGCTCCGCACCGCCGTCGAGGCGGGCGGGCGAGCGCGCCGCGCGCTGTCGGTGCTGGAGCGCGAGCGCCGCGATCTCGAGACGGCGCTGCGCCGCGCGGTGCCGTTCTTCGCGCGGCGCGGGCTCGAGGTCCGCTGCGGCCCCGTGCAGCTGATGCCGATCGCCGAGCTGCGCGCGTCGCTCACGACCCCGCAGCACCTGGTCGAGCTGGTCACGCAGCCCGGCGGCTCGCGCGGCGCGCTGATCTTCGACGGCGTCGCCGCGTCGCTCATCCTCGACGGCGTGCTCGGCGGCGACGGCCGCTCGCTCCCGGAGCTCAATCCCGAGGGGCTGTCCGGCGCGCAGGCGGCGGTGATCTCCCGCATCTCCGAGCAGATCCTCGCGACCTTCTCCGACGTGCTCTCGGTGCGCGCGGGCATGCGCCTGTCGCGCCTGACGGGCCACGCCGTCGACGTGCTCGGCGAGACGCCCCCCGCCGTCTGCGTGCTCGAGGTCGGCCCGCCCGACACCGCCGCCCGCATCGCCCTCGCGATCGCCAAGGACGCGCTGGTGGGCGAGCTGGCGCAGCTCCCCTCGCACGTCGACAAGGACGCCGTCGATCCGCGCATCGCGCGCAGCCTGCTCGAGGCGCCGCTGGAGCTCGTCGCCGAGCTCGCGCGCATCCAGATGAAGCTCGAGGACGTGCTCTCGCTCCGCGTCGGCGACACGCTCGACGTCGGGCTCCACGTCGAGGGGCTGGTGTCGGTGCGCGCGGGCGATCGGCTGGTGCTCCGCGGCACCCCGACGCGCGCCGGCGGTCAGCTCGCCATCCGGGTCGAGGAGCGGCACGAGCCTTGAAGTGACCTCGCGCGAGCGCGCCCCCGCGGCCATGACGGCCGGACGGATCGGACGCGCGTCTCGACGACTGTGCGGGCGCTCCCTCCGAGGGCCCGAGAGCGAGGTCCGTGATGAGCGCGTCGACGCCGAGCCTGCCGTTCGCAGCCAAGCCTTCTCCGTCCGGCGCGTCCGGCGCGTCCGGCGCGGGCGACGCGGAAGGGCTCGCTGGAGACGGGGCGCGCTTCTCGGACTTCCAGCTGCTGCACGACGTCGAGGTCGAGCTCACGCTCGAAATCGGCCGCCGCAAGATGCGGATCGCCGACGTGCTCAAGCTCGCTCCGGGCTCGACGCTCGAGCTCTCCAAGTCCGCGGGCGAGCCGCTCGACGTCTTCATCAACGGCCAGCTGCTCGGGCGCGGCGAGGCGGTCGTCGTCGGCGATCGCTACGGCCTGCGCCTGACCGAGCTGGTCGGCGCCACGCGCAAGGAGGGCAAATGAGCGTGCCGTTCGCGTCGGCCGCGTACCGAGGCGCCGCCACCGCGGTGGCGGTCGCCGTCATGGCGTTGACGCCCGCGCGCGCGTCCGCGGAAACGGCGGCTGCGGCTCCGGCCTCCGCTGCGGCTCCGGCTCCGGCCTCGGCTGCGGCGTCGGCTCCGGCCTCGGCTGCGGCCTCGGCTCCGGCTGCGGCTCCGGCTGCGGCCACGGCTGCGGCTCCGGCCACGGCCACGGCTCCGGCCCCTGCTCCGCTCGCCGCCGCGACCGCCGCGACGCCCCTGAACGTCCGCCCGACCCACCCGGTCACCTACGCGTCCGACCCGGTCGGCGCGGGCTTCGGCTGGAAGCTCGGCCTCTTCGGCCTCGCGCTCGCCGGCGGCTACTTCCTCTGGAAGCGCCGGGCCCCCGCCTCCGCCACGCCGGCGCCCAAGATCCGCATCGTCGCGCGCCAAGCGGTCGGGGTGCGCAGCGAGATCCTCATCGTGGAGATCGAAGGCGATCGCCTGCTGCTCGGCGTGACACCGCAGAGCATCGCGCGCATCGGCGATCTCCCCCCCGCCGAGCCCGAGGCGCAGTCGAGCGCCGAGCTCGACCCGCGCGCGAGCCCGGCCGCCGTGGCCGCCCGCGCCCAGGAGCTCGCGCGCGAATTCGATCGCGCCCGTCGGCCCGCCCCCTCCCGCGAGCGCGGCGACGTCGGCGCGCGCATCTCCGCCCTCCTCGGCAACCCGGGCGCGATGGTCCCCGCGCCGGTGATCGCCACGCGCAGCGCCGGCGCCCAGCGCGGCCGCGCGGCGGGGCGTCACGTGGATCTGGTCGTCGACGGCGACGTCGACGTCGGCGAGCCCGCGGGCGCGGTCGGGCACGTCGAGGAGCAGGCGCGCGGGCTGCTGCGCGCCGCGCGACGGCCATGAACCCCGCCGACGTCGCGCCGCTGGTCGGCCCGCAGCTCACGCCGCAGATCAAGATCCTCGCGCTGCTGACGCTGCTGTCGCTGCTGCCGGCGATCGTGCTCACCGTCACCTCGTTCACGCGCGTCGTGATCGTGCTCGGCTTCGTGCGCCACGGCATCGGCATGCAGCAGACGCCGCCGAACCAGATCATCGTCGGCATCGCGCTCTTCGTGACGCTCTTCACGATGGCGCCGGTCACCAACCGCATCGTCACCGAGGCCTACGAGCCCTACACCGCCGGCAAGATCGACGAGCGCGAGGCCATGGAGCGCGCCTCCGCGCCGCTGCGCTCGTTCATGCTCAAGCAGACGCGCGAGTCCGATCTCGCGCTCTTCTACGACGCGGCGAAGCTGCCGCTTCCGAAGACCGAGGAAGAGGTCCCGCTGCGCATCGCCGCCCCGGCGTTCGTCGTGAGCGAGCTCACCACCGCGTTCCAGATGGGCGTGCTGGTGCTCCTGCCGTTCCTCGTGATCGACCTCGCGGTCTCGTCGATCCTGATGTCGATGGGCATGATGATGGTCCCGCCCACGAGCATCAGCTTCCCGCTGAAGCTGCTGCTGTTCGTGGTCGTCGACGGCTGGCACCTGCTCATCGGCTCGCTGCTCCGGAGCTTCGGATGAACGGCGACCAGGCGCTCGCGCTGATCCGCGGCCTGCTGCAGATCACGCTGGAGATCACCGGCCCGATGTTCCTCGCGTCGCTGATCGCGGGCGTCTTCGTGGGCATCCTGCAGACCGCGACGCAGATCAACGAGGCGAGCATCAGCTACGCCGCCAAGGTCGGCGCGCTGATCATGACCCTGGTGCTCATCGGCCCGCTCATCGCCTCGCGCGCGGTCGGCTACGCCCGCCGCAGCTTCGAGTCGATCGCGGACGTGGGGCGCTGAAGGCGCAGGGGAGCGGGGACGCCATGGACCTCCTCGGCTCGCTCCTGCTCGGCCGCGTCGTCGCGTACTCGCTGGTCGTGAGCCGCCTCTCGGGCTTCGTGGTCGCGTCGCCGTTCCCCGGCAGCTACGTCGGCGCGACCCAGCGCGTCGGCCTCGTGCTGGCGCTCTCGGTGCCGGTGGCGCTCTACACGCCCGACCCTGGCGCGGGCTCGGAGCTCACGTTCGCGCTGCTGGTGCCGCTCAGCCTCGAGCTCGGCTGCGGGCTCATCGTCGGCCTCGCCTTCCGGTTCGTGATGGCCGCCTTCGAGATCGCCGGGAGCGTCTTCAGCCAGAGCGTCGGGCTCGCGGCGGGGACGACCTACAACCCCGGCAGCGAGTCGCAGACCTCCGCGCTCGAGCAGGTGGTCACGCTGATGTCGCTCGCCCTCGCGCTCGCCGTCGGCGCGCACCGCGTGGCGATCGCGTACCTGCTCGAGTCCTTCCGCGCGCTGCCGGTCGGCGGCTCGCTCCACCTCGCCGCCACCACCTCGACGATCGTGGATCTCTCGTCCGAGGCGCTGCGGGTCGGCGTGCGGCTGGCGATGCCGGTGCTGGCGGTCGGGCTGATCATCCAGATCGCGCTGGCGCTCCTCGCGCGCGCGGCACCGTCGATGCAGATCTTCAACGTCGGGCTCACCGTGATGCTCGCCGCCGGCCTGCTGCTCCTGCTCTCGTCCCTCGACGCCGTCGCGTCCGGCATGGTCGCGCACCTCGGCACGGTCGGCGTCACGCTCGAGCGGGTGCTCGGCGCGATGCGCGAGGCGCCGCCGTGAGCGCGAGATGAGCGGCAAAGACGACGGCGATCGCACGTTCGATCCGACCCCGAAGCGGCGCGAGGACTTCCGCAAGCAGGGGCGCTTCGGCCGCGCGCGCGACGCCGGCCCGGTCGCCGCCACCTTCGCGGCGCTCGGCGTGCTCATCGGCTCGCGCGAGGCGGCCGGGCGCGCGCTCGCGGTGCTGTTCGCGCACACGCACGGCGACCTGACCGCCTTCTCGCGCGGCGAGACCGAGCCGTTCCGGTCGGCGGGCATGGCGCTGCTCGCGCTGATCCTGCCGGTGGCGCTCGCGGCCGCGCTCGGCGGGATCGTGGCCGGCGTCGCGCAGGCGGGCTTCCACATCGAGCTCGATCTGCTCACGCCGAAGTTCGACAAGTTCGACCCCGTCGGCAAGCTCGGCGAGCTGTTCTCGTTCCGCCGCGGCGGCGTCGAGCTGGTGGTCAGCCTCGTGCGCATCGGCGTGGTCGGCTACGTCGCCTACCGCACGCTGCGGCTCGATCTGCCGCGCCTCTTCGGCCTCGCGGAGCTGCCGCCCGAGGCCGCGATGTCGCGGCTCGTCGACGTCGGGCTCCACGTCGTGATGTGGGTGCTCGGCGCGCTCGCGGTGGTCGCCGCCGCCGACTACGCGCAGAGCCGCTTCATGATCGAGCGCGACATGAAGATGACGCTCAAGGAGATGAAGGAAGAGAACCGCTCCGAAGAGGGCGATCCCAAGGTGAAGGGGCGCATGCGGGCCCGCGCGCGCGCCATCGCCCGCAAGCGCGCGCTGCAGAGCGTGAAGGACGCGACCGTGATCGTGACCAACCCGACGCACTACTCGGTGGCGCTCCGCTACGGCCCGAAGGACGCGGCGCCGCTGCTGCTCGCGAAGGGAGAGGACGACCTCGCGCTGGCGATCCGCACGCAGGCGCGCCGGCACGGCGTGCCGATCGTCGAGAGCCGCGTGCTCGCGCGCGCGCTCTACGCCGAGGTGCCGGCGGGGCGGCCGATCCCCGAGTCGCACTACCAGGCCGTGGCGAAGATCCTCGCGTTCGTGTTCAAGATCCGGCCGCAGAAGCGGGCGTGACGCCGCCGCGGTCGCGCGCCTGCCTCGTCGCCTGCGCCACCGGCGACTACCGCTTGGCGAGCTCGGCTTCGAGCTCCGCCACCCGCGCGAGCGCCGCCTCCTTGGCGGCGCGCTCGGCCTCCTTGGCAGCGCGCTCGGCCTCCTTGGCGGCGCGCTCGGCCTCCTCCGCGGTCGGCCACCAGCGCGTCCCTTCGCGATCGTCCGCGAGCCGCAGGCGTTCCCCCTCGTGCACGGCGAAGAGCCAAGCCCCGGTCACCTCCGACCACGCCGGCCCATCGCCCGCGTAGACCTGAGCGAACTCGCGATCCGCTTCGGGCCGCTCGGCGCCCTCGTTCTCGCCGCGCCATCGCCAGATCTGGAGGCGCTGCGGCCCGCCGCCGCGGCGCGGCCCGCGCAGCTTGGCGTCGAAGATCCAGAGCTCTTCGACGCCGGCGGCTGCGCACTTCTCGGGCGACTGCGCGTAGTCCTTCGCGGCCTTGCTGCTCACGACCTCGATCGCGAGGCGCGGCGGCGCGTGCCCCGGCTCCCAGGTCGCGAGGCTCTCGAGGTCGTCGCCTTCCGGCGTCGGCGGCTCGATGAGGCAGAGGTCGGGATCCATGCCGCGATTCGGATGCGCCTGGTCCCAGCGCACGGCGAGGTTGCGCGCGATCTCGGCGCGCCGGCCGGTGCGCGCGATCCAGGCGAGCAGGATCGCCTTGAGCAGGTCGATCGTGAGATCGTGCGGCTTCGACGCGGGCACCGGCTCCTCCGGGAGCGTCCAGTCCGGTCGGGTGCGCGGGACCTCGTAGCGGAGGTAGACGCGCGCTTCGTGCGGGGCCGACATGGACGACATCGTACCGTGTCGTCGGCGTCGGGGCCGTCGCGGTTGCGGGGGGCGGGGGCGCGGGGCCCGGCCGCGCGCGGCACGACCGGCGGCGCGCGCCGGCGCCGCACGGCCTTCGCCTTCGCGTCACCG